>SLID01000073.1 GCA_007135805.1 Candidatus Omnitrophota bacterium
CTTCGCACCACTTCAACGCTTTCAGCGCATGAAACATGGGCGATATGTATCCTTGTCCCCGCGAGTTCCGCCAAAGCTATATCCCTCTCAACTATCGAAACCTCGGAAAGGGACGGTATCGGCGCCAGCCCCAGGACCGTGGACCAGTAACCCTCGTGCATTACACCTTTTCCGGAAAGGCTTTTATCCTCACAGTGAGATATTACCAGCATGTCGCACATGGAAGCGTATTCCATGACTTTTCGGGCCACCCCCGCCTGCGCGATGGAATCTCCGTCGTCCGAGACAGCGAGACATCCGGCTTCCTTGAGTTCCGCCATCTCCGTTATCTGTTCTCCCGCGCGGTCCCTGGTCATGGTCCCTATCGGGATAAGGTGTCCTTTCCCGGCCTTTTGCGCTTTCTCAATGAGATATTTGGCGTCCCCCGCTGTCTGGCATGGCGGCGTAGTGTTCGGCATGGCGCAAACCGTGGTGAACCCGCCCGCTGCTGCCGCAGCCATACCGGTCTCGATGGTTTCCGCGTCTTCCCTGCCAGGCTCCCTGAGATGCGTATGCATGTCTATGAAGCCGGGCGCGACTATCTTCCCGGAAGCGTCAATGGTCTTGACTCCAGACGCCTTTATCGCGCGGCCGACTTCGGCGACTTTCCCTTTGTCGATAAGCAGATCTCCCACAAGATCCACTTTGTTCGCGGGATCTATTACACGTCCGTTCTTTATAAGTGTTTTCATTTCGTCCTCTCGATTATCGCGCTCTCTCCGGAACGCTCTTTATCTGGCTTAACAGGAACATGACCGCCATCCTGACCGCCACACCGTTCGTAACCTGTTCCAATATAACGGAATGTTCGCTATCCGCTACGTCCTGGCTCAATTCTATTCCCCTGTTTATGGGGCCCGGATGCATTATTACCGTCTTTTTCCCCGCGTATCTTTTCAGCTTTTCCCTGTTTACCCCGAAACTTTTTATATACTCCCTGGTGCTGGGAAAGATGCCTTTTTCCTGCCTTTCAAGCTGTATTCTTAAAATGTTCAGAACATCAGCTTTTTTCAGCGCTTCCTCGAGCTGATAGGTCACTCGCGCGCCCGTTTTCTCTATCTCTAACGGCATCATGGTTTTTGGTCCGCACACAGTAACCTTTGCTCCCAGCTTAACGAGCGCAAGTATGTTGCTTCTGGCAACCCTTGAATGAGCTATATCCCCGATTATGCTAACGTTAAGACCCTCAACCCTGCCCAGCTTTTCCCTGATGGTGAACATGTCAAGTAATGCCTGTGTAGGATGTTCGTGAGCCCCGTCTCCCGCGTTTATCACCGAAGACCGAACACATCGAGAGAGAAAATGCGCCGCCCCCGGTGAGGCATGCCTGATTATTATCATATCCGTATGCATGGCCTCTATGTTGCGGGCCGTGTCCCTGAGCGATTCTCCTTTCAGAAAACTTGAAGAAGACGCCGTAATGCTCAGAGTATCCGCGCTTAGTCTTTTGGCGGCAAGTTCAAAGGATGCCCTTGTCCTGGTTGAGGGTTCGCAGAACAGGTTCACCAATGTCTTGCCCCTAAGCGTGGGGACTTTGGGTATCGCCCGGGACAGGACTTCTTTGAACCCTTTTGCCTGATCCAGTATCATAGTTATTTCTTCCCGGGAAATATCTTCTATTCCCAGAAGATGTTTTTTTGTCCATTTTTCGCCGCCCGATCTTTTCATGTTCATTCATCTCCGCCGTTTTTTACCAGGACAACTTCCTCTTTCCCGTCGAAGTCGTCTATCCGGACCTCAATGCTCTCGTCCCTCCCGGTGGGCATGTTCTTTCCCACGTAATCGGGCCTTATGGGGAGTTCTCTGTGTCCTCTGTCAACCAGAACCGCCAGCTGTATACTGGCGGGACGTCCGAAATCCACAAGCTCGCTAAGCGCGCATCTAACCGTGCGCCCGGTATAAAGAACATCATCCACCAGTATTATTTTCATCCCCGTTATGTCGAACGATATTTCCGTGGAATGAACCACCGGATGCTCAGCCACTTCAGTAAGGTCATCTCTGTATAAAGTTATGTCGATAGCGCCCACCGGGACCTTTTTCTTTTCAAGAGTTTCGATATTGCTCGCTATTCTTTCCGCCAGAAATGCCCCGCGAGACTTTATTCCTATGACCGCGAGGTTTTCCACTCCCTGGTTTTTCTCTAGTATCTCGTGTGACATTCTCTTAAGTATTCTCGCTACGTCATCCTTACTCAATACCCTGGACTCTTTGGCATCTTTCATTTCGTCTTTCCCCGTTTTTCTCCGGATTTTTCACCCGGCACAAAAAAAGCCTCCCCGTCGAAAGACAAGCAGGCTGTATTATGATCACGGCACATGAACACTCCTTTTGCGGTTTCTCTGAGCCGCATTAAAAGGTTTTTTATCCGCCACTACTTAATATATTACTCTTATAAGGGTGTTTTTGTCAAGCAAAACGATCTTGTAAAAGAGGGTTTCATCCCTGGCCATCGAGAAGAAGGTCCAGAACCCGGCTCAGGTCTTCGTTGGAAAAATACTGTATCTCTATCCTTCCTCTTTTCTTGCCCTGCCGTATTACCACCCGAGTTCCGAACTTATGCTGCAATCTCTCTTCGATACTCGCGGTCTCGGGGTCTTTTTTCCGGTGTTTTCTGGATATGGACATTCCCGACATCCTGACCAGGGTCTCTGTTTCTCTTACCGAAAGTCCTTTTTGGAGAATTAGTTGCGCGATTTTCTGCCTTCTGCTCTCGTTCTGTATGCCAAGAAGCGCTTTGGCATGCCCCTGCGAGATCTTTCCTTCTTCAATGAGATCCAGGATATCTTTGGACAAGGTCAGGATCCTCAAGCTATTGGAAATGGTGGTCTTATCTTTCCCCATTATCTGACCCACCTTATCGAGAGTATAGCTGAATTCGTTTATCAGCTCCTGATAGGCTCTGGCCTCTTCTACCGGATTCAATTCTTCGCGCTGGATATTTTCGATAAGTGATATTTCAAGAGATACCGCGTCATCAATATCTTTTCTCACGATCACAGGAACCTCTTCAAATCCCACTTCCTGAGCGGCCCGCCATCTTCTTTCTCCCGCGATTATCTCAAAAAGATCGCCTTTAGGCCGTACTAATATGGGCTGGATAATCCCCTTCTCTCTTAGAGAATTGGCCAATTCCTCCATTTTGTCCTCAGAAAACCTTTTCCGGGGCTGGAAAGGGTTGGGAGAAAGGCTTTTCGCACTGACTCGTTCTATCCTTTCTTTGGCTTTTCCAACTTCAGTGGATATGAGAGCTTCGAGGCCTTTTCCAAGTTTTCTTTCAGTATTTTTAGTTTCCATGCCACTCATCTCCTTTATTTACAACATTTTCTGTGTTTTTTTCAGATTCAGCGTTAACAACTTCTTCATTGTTTTCGTCAGGAATTTCCAATCCCAATACCTCTCTGGCGACTTCTTCATATTTTTTCGCGCCTATCGACGCCGGATCGTATAGCGCGATGGGCTTGCCAAACCCCGGAGCTTCCGTCAATTTGACAGTTCTGGGTATTATAGCTTTGTAAACCTTGTCACCAAAATACTTTATCACCTCGTTTATTACCTCTTTTGTCAAATTGGTCCTGTAGTCCGCCAGGGTCATCAAAACACCTTCGACCTCTAGACCTTCATTCAAGTTATCTCTTACCAGATCAAGGGTTTGCATCAACTGACTAAGACCTTCAAGCGCGTAGTACTCGCATTGTATAGGAATTATGACAGAGTCCGCCGCCGTAAGCCCATTTATAGTTAAAAGCCCCAGCGAAGGAGGACAATCAAATATTACAAAATCATACTCTCTTTGCATCTCCTGAAGAGCTTTTTTTAGCCGGTATTCGCGTCCCATCACGTTGACGAGCTCAACTTCGGCGCCGGTTAAAGATATACTCGATGGAACTATATCGAATTTCTCGATATCCGTTGACATGATCGCGGATTCTACTGGAATATGTTCGTGTAGGACATTATAAACACTCTGCGTTATATTCTTCTTGTCAATACCCAGGCCGCTGGTAGCGTTCGCTTGTGGATCAAGATCAATAAGCAGGGTTTTTTTGCCGAGAAGAGCCAGGTAAGCCGCGACATTTAAGGCCGATGTCGTCTTGGCAACGCCGCCTTTTTGATTACAGAAAGCGATTTTTTTCATAAAGCTCTTTTCTTGGTTAGGGGAGATTTTCTCTTTGGTGGAAACTATACCATATTCCTGTTAAAAAGTCAAATTTGCTTTAAAAAACACTCCGCAATTTTTGAGGGACCGTTTCCACGTGGAAACAAAGAGGGGGGAAACTTTAGGTTGCATGTTCGGGCCGTGAGCGTATTTTTCTGATTTGCGGACATTCCCTTAGAGGGCGTTGGACGAGCGAGCGGGCAAGTAACAGGTCCCGCGCGTCAGTACCGGCGGGAGTTGTTACTTGCCCTTCGAAGCCTCTTTAACCAAGTAAAAGTTCGCTCGTCCTGGCGCCTCCCGGTGATACGAGCCAACTTTTACGGCCCCAAAGGGGTGGTTAAAGCAAGCGAGAAGGCATGTGACAAATCC
>SLID01000137.1 GCA_007135805.1 Candidatus Omnitrophota bacterium
CCGCGGCAAGTTTATTTTTGCCCCTCAGAAGAAAAAATGGGAATATCATGTAAAAAGCGACGGAACTATGTCCCGAAGGAAAAGAACTGTTCCTCCCCGCGTCCCCGAAAGACCATGTTCCGACAAATTCGTGAGTTCCCCCGAACTCGACTACCTCCCTGGGACGGGGTCGCCCCAAGGTATCCTTCAGAGCCGTATTAACGATAAGCCCGGGGCCTATCGCCATGAGCAGAATAACAAAAACAAAATTTTTCCGGTGTTTCCTTAAGATATCTACCGAAAGTACCTTCCCGGTTACCTTTGCCATAATGTACTTTCCATGGGACAGGGTCCGGGGCAGAAAACTCACCGCCAGTAAGATCGCGCTGATGATGACAGGAACCCAGGCCACCTTTTCGCCATACATAAACAAGTATCGAAACAAGGGGATATCTCCAAGATACCATCCCAGGTCCTTATCGTAAAAAAAATTTTGTACACGCATATCTAAGCCGCTAAACGCGATAAATCGGTCAACAATGACCAGGGCCAGCAAAACAGCCGCAAATTCTTTGATAAAATGTACTCGGCTTTTATTGTTCATTTATCCTGTTCCCGTAGTGAGTTGTTCCCCCTTTGAAAAAGGTGATGTGGTAACCCCAGGATAATGTAACGATTTTGTCCTGGCACAAATGGATTTTTAAGGTATTTCCGAGGGCACGTCTACCAAAAATAGGTGTGACCCCTTTTTTTGGGTACTTATTTTTTTAAAAGTTTCGCGGCGGCGCGGAGCAT
This sequence comes from Candidatus Omnitrophota bacterium, assembly GCA_007135805.1. Taxonomy (GTDB): domain Bacteria; phylum Omnitrophota; class Gorgyraeia; order Tantalellales; family Tantalellaceae; genus SLID01. The sequence goes on from SLID01000137.1 coordinate 775, forward strand.
GTCATGCTTGGTCTTTCCATCATTCGGGATATGGCATCCCGCGCAATCGAAATGTCCTCCGCCGCCATATTTCCGGGCCAAAGAAGCCACGTTTATCCCGTCCTTCGACCTCAGGCTGACACGAAGAAGTTTGGCACTCTTTTCCCTGAACAGGATGGCTATCTTGACCGTATCTATCATCCGCATGTCGTCCGCCACGGCGTCTACATCCTCGTCCTTGCCTTTTATGCCGGCGAAATCCTTCCTTAAGATCTCGGACCAGGCGATCCTGCCCTTTTTGAGAAACACCATCCTGTCCATACATATAGCGGAAAGCAACGCCTCCTGTCTGGTCCTCGACCAGTAAACCAGTTCAGAAATATCGTGATAATCAACACCGGTCTTGAGCATCTCAGCGCATACTGAAAAAGTCACGGGCCTTACGACAGGGAGCCGGAATGAATTAGTCTCGACTATAATGGATGTCAAAATATTCCTTGCTATGTCACGGGTGATACTTATCTTCAGGTATTTAAGCAGGTCAAAAACCATCTCCCCTACCGAGGCGGCTTTGGTATCGACGATCGAAAGATCCCCGAAAGGTTTTCTGTATTCATGATGGTCTATGGCCACTACACATCGCGCTTTCCGCATCATATCGAACGGCTTTCCCACCATATCTTCCGCGTTACAATCGACAGTTATGGCCAGGTCCGGCGCCTTTCTAACCCCGGTCTTTATTTTATCGGCATACGGAAGATCTTTGTATTTACGGGGAACGGGATCCTGTAAAAGCAAATGTACCCTCTTTCCGATACTTTCCAACCCTATACCCAGGGCCAAAAGCGACCCTATGCAGTCCCCATCGGGATTTATATGCCCCGCTATGGCTATATCATTAGATCCGGAAATGATCTTATGGACTTTTTTAAGGTCACTCTTTTTCAAAACAACACCCCCCTTTGTTTTTAAAGTTGATCCGGGTCCATGTTATTATCTGGAACTGCCGTTTTGGGGATTTCCACCCAAAGATCCACGATCTCCCTTCTTCAAGCGGTGAACTCGACCAGTCTTCCCCTGATATCCACCCGCGAAAAAGACAAAAAGCTTTTTATCCATTCAAAAGTGTCCCGATGGTAAAAAAACACATGTGTAGGATCATCCTTGTAGTACCACTTACCGAAGTCACGGCACTCAGAGTAAATATCCGTCATGCAGAACAACATACCCCCGGGTTTGAGCATAGACTTCAATAAACAAAATTCTTTTTCAGGGAAACGAAAATGTTCTATAACCTCACAACACACTATAAAATCGTATTTACTTTCAAGGACCTCAGGCATATCCCAAAAGAAGGGATCGTATAACTCCACATGATACCCTTTTTCGCGTAACATACTTGCCGCGACCGGCCCGGTACCGGCGCCGAAGTCAAGGCCGCTGCGCGAAGGGGAAAAACACTCGGTAACCCGGTCTACAATAGGCGCTACAAATCCGCGGTACCCGGAATCCTCTACATCGTTGTTGTGCTTCTCATACCTTTCTTTCTCCTCCTGTTCCGATACGTGATGCGCTTTAGAAAGAAAAACAGCTGAACAATTTCCGCATCGAAAATATTTTTTTAGAGCTTCTTCATAGAAAAGCCCGGCGGTCTGGCCGCATAACCCGCACTCCATTTAAAAATCCCCTCCTAAAATCTAAACTCACCGAGAAAACCCCTAAAACTCCGCCAATCTAGCATTTCCCAGCCGCTGACGCTATATCGCCCGGTGTAACTCCGGGATGGTGGTACCGCTTTCTTCCCGCGGTCTTGCTGCCGAATTCTATCGCCGTCTCAGGACACCAGTTAAGACAAGCCATGCAAAGTTCGCAGCGGTGTTTCCAGTACGGTAATTTATCCCTGAGACCGACATTGTCAACAGGACAGACCCGTTCACATATCCCGCAGCCCGTACATCGTTCACTGACGCGGAAATTCTTATCTTCCCTGTTAACAACAAGAGAGCTGAGAGCGGAAACAGGTTCGGCCAAAAACCATCTCGGAAGAAAAAAACCCGTTTCGAAAGACGCTGCCTCTCTTTTTTTAACAGTCTCGGCTATCTTTATGACCTTTTCCTTTTCATTCCGGAAAAGCGTATTTTGTTTTTCAACAGAAGGGGCTTCTCCGAAAGGCAGGTAATTATTGGGCATAAGCACGCCGAAGCCCGCTTTCGGCGTTATCCCGTTTTTCCTCAGGGCCCTTCGGGCCGAGGTAAGGCCGGCGCCCTGCATCAACGCGTAATTGGCCACAATGAAAACGTACGTGTCGGCCTGAAGTGTCAATTTAGCCATGAACTTTTTCACGATAAGAGGTACCCCAAGAGCATATACGGGGTAAACTATTCCCACCGCGTCTGAAGAGACCGTCACGCTGTCCTCACCCGCCAGCCAGGCAATAGACAAGACTTCAGCTCTGTCAAGCTCAGAAGCCAGATCCCTCGCGATAGTAAGAGAATTACCGGTCCCGGAAAAATAAAAAATAGTGGTTCCCATTTTAAACCTCCGTTAAAATGTACCCGGCCCTTCCTCCGTCCAGGCCAAGACTATACAGAATTTTACCCCGCGATACTTTCGCATCGTAAACCCGGCGTTACCTCAGTAAGACACCTCGAAGATGCGGATGACCGATCAACTTTTACTGGCTTATCGAGCAGGTACCGCCCGAGGCGCCGTATGTTTTTTTGTTGTACGGCAGTTTCATGAGAAGAAGACCCATGAGACAGTTATCCGTAATACCCGCGAATATGAGACCGCAGGAAACAAAGACCGAAAGAAATATAAAATACGGATGAAGTATCCAGCTAAGGATTATTCCCGTAAGTACCAGGCCTCCGGCTATGGCGCGTACCTGCCTTTCCAGAGAAACTCTTGACTGTCCCTTTTTAACCGGCAAGTTCTCTTTTTTCCAGGCGGAGATCCCTCCCTCCATGACCTTTACCGGACCGATCCCGGAACTTATAAGCATGTCGGCCGCCATCATGGAGCGGGTCCCCGTACGGCAAAGAACTATGTATGTAACACCGTCCGCCTTAAGCTTTTCCTTTTTCGATGATAAGGCGGCGACAGGGATATTGACCGAACCTTCTATGTAGGCCTCATCGAACTCCAGCTTGGTGCGCACATCCAGAAGTTTAACGTTCTTGTCATCCTTGAGGATAGAGAACGCCTGGCGCGCGGATATCATCTCTATTTCCGACGCCTGTCCTTTCTGGTTAACGCGTATGATGTTTTCTATATTGAACGGCTTCGGTAACTTCTTTGACCTGGAAGTCTCAATAAAACGGTCCCTGTCCGACTCCCGCATGAAAGGATTGCGTTTTTTCTCCCTGCCGATAGTGGAACGTTTTTTACCGTTGTAATCATGCGCCGGGTAAACAAGTGTGCTGTCGGGCAGTTTTTTTAAACCCTGAAGAGTGTCGAACATTGACTCGGGCGACCCGTTCTGGAAATCCGTACGGCCGACGCTGCCCACAAGAAGCACATCAGCGGTAAATATCATGCCTTCGCCATAGATGTTCATAGTGTCATCCGTATGGCCCGGGGCATAGCGTATTTTGAACATTCGGTTACCCGGGAATATCTCGTCACCATCCTTCAGCCTTCTGTCGGCCACATCCGAGACGGCCTTTTCGTGCATCAATACCGGAACTTTCAGCTTTTTTTTCAGTACCGCGGCCAGGGAAAAATGATCCGCGTGAGTATGGGTATCGATTATATACCTGACCTTGAGCTTGTTGCGGTCTA
>SLID01000126.1 GCA_007135805.1 Candidatus Omnitrophota bacterium
AAAAAGTTCTGCAGCGTTATGGTGGCCAGGGTCTGGCTTTCTTTCTGCACCTCCACCTGTTCCTTGGCTTCTATGGCTTCGTGAACGCCGTCGGAAAAACGCCTGCCAGGCATCATCCTTCCGGTGAAACTGTCGACTATAACTATCTTGTTGTCCTGGACCACATAATCAACGTCTTTCTGGAAAAGTATATACGCCTTGAGAAGCTGTTTTATACTTTCCACTTTTCTCTGATGTTCCGAATACTCCGCGACAAGTTCCATCTCTTTTTTGGTCTTTTCCTGTTCGGGCATTTCAGCTTCGGCAAGCTCCGCGAGAGAAGACTCTATATCCTCAAGCATGAACTCAAGAGAGAACCTTTCCTTCATGAACACCTGTCCCTTGGTACTGAAAGAGGCTTCCCGGCTTTTCTCGTCGAAAATATAATACAATTCCTCCAGGAGCTGGTCTTTTTCTTTCTCCATGACCTTGCTTTCGAACGTGCGGTCGGTCTTGTCAAAAAGCCCTTTGGCCCTCAGGTCCTTGAGTATTATATCCAGCAATTCCCTGTTCTTAGGATCGGCTTTATGTACCAGATAAAGAAAGTTACCCGCTTTTTCGTCGTTATTGTCTTTGTATGCCGAACGGAACTCTGAAAGATATTCCGATACCAGTTTCCGCTGCGCCCTCACTACCTCCTGCACTACGGGCCTCATCTGGTCATAAGTCTCGTTGGTCTCGTCCACGGGACCCGATATTATGAGCGGAGTCCTGGACTCGTCTATCAGTATGCTGTCGACCTCGTCAACTATCGCGTAACCCAGATGCCCCTGCACGGTATGGTCTTTGTGAAGTGCCATGTTGTCACGGAGGTAGTCAAACCCGAACTCGTTGTTGGTACCGTAGACCACGTCACAGCTATATGCCCGTTTTCTGTCTTCGGGAGACATATCATGCTGTATAACGCCTACCGTTAGGCCCAGAAAACCGTACACGGGCCCCATCCACTCGGCGTCCCTTTTTGCCAGGTAATCGTTGACCGTTACAACATGGACACTTTCGCCGCACGCGGCGTTCAGGACAACCGGAAGCGTCGCGACAAGCGTTTTACCCTCACCTGTCGTCATCTCGGATATTTTACCCTGATGCAGAACTATACCTCCCAGAAGCTGCACGTCAAAATGCCTGAGGCCTATAGTCCTTTTAGACGCTTCCCTTACCGCGGCAAAGACGCGGGTAAGCTTATCGTCAAGCATGAGATTCTTTTTATCACGCAGCGCCTTTTTGTGCTTGTTGCGTTCCTGGTCGGAACTCGAAGTCCTTATTCTCTGACGAAGCTCCTCTATCTCGGGTTCCAGCCTCTCTTTAACTTCCCGGACGCTTTTCTTTATCTCATCCATCCTGGCTTTAAGTTCACTGTCGGAAAGGGCCGAGAACTCATCTTCAAGAGAGTTTATCTCGTTAACAAGCGGCCAGAGCTTTTTTAAAGCCCGTTCGTTCTGCGTGCCTATGAATCTCGTCAAAAAACCAAACATGCTGAATACCTTTTTTTTACGCGCTAACCGCGTCGATCCGTCAGTTAGAAGCGGACGCCTTCAGGTACGCCTCTATGAACCCGTCGAGGTCGCCGTCGAGCACTTTTTCCGCCCCGGAAGTCTCATGATCCGTCCGATGGTCCTTGACCATCTTATAGGGATGCAGTACATATGACCTTATCTGGCTGCCCCATTCTATCTTTTTTTTCGTCCCGCGCGACTTGAGAAGTTTTTCTTCCTCCTCGCGCCTTTTCATATCGTACAGCCGGGCTTTCAAAAGTTTCATGGCCGTGGCCTTGTTCTTGTGCTGGGACCTTTCTTTCTGGCACTGCACAACGATACCTGTCGGGATATGCGTTATTCTGACAGCGGAATCCGTGACATTTACATGCTGGCCGCCTGCCCCTGAAGAACGATACGTATCTATCCTCAGGTCGCCCTCGTCGATATCCACTTCCGCCGCTTTTTCAATATCGGGCACTACATCGACCGACGCGAAAGAAGTATGCCTTCTTTTATTGGAATCAAAAGGCGATATTCTTACCAGGCGATGCACACCCGCTTCGGATTTCAGATTCCCGTACGCAAGTTCACCTTTCACTATCAAAGTGGCGTTCTTGAGCCCCGCTTCTTCCCCGGGCAGCTGGTCAATGAGCTCGACCGACATCTCGTGGTCTTCCGCCCACCTCAGATACATCCTGAAAAGCATGGACGCCCAGTCACATGACTCCGTCCCTCCGGCGCCCGCGTTCACGCTGAGTATGGCGTCGCAACTGTCCTCTTCGGCGCCGAGCAGGCACTTGAACTCCACCTTTTCCATCTCGGCCAGTATGTTCCCGGCTTCTTCCTCAAGGCTTTTTATGGACCCGGCGTCATCCTCGTCAACTATCCCGGCGAGTTCCGCCAGGGAAACGAAATTTTTCTCCGCCTCAAGGTACGGCTTTACTCTCGACCTTATAGACCTAAGTTCACCGGAAAGCTTATTGGCTTTTTCCTGGTCTTTCCATATCTCGGGAGCGTTCAGCTCCGCTTCAAGCTCCCGCATTCTTTGAACACTGTTGTCGAGGTCAAAGATACCCCCGTATCTCTTCAAATTTGATCTTAAGGGCTTTTATGGTTTCAATAAGTTGCTGTGTCATGGCATCTCCTGTGTTTGTGGGCATTATACCAGCACAAAGCCGGTGTGTAAACCCCGCCTTGCCCCGCGCCCGGCGGAAAAAGCCGCCATCGGCCTAAAGGCGCGTATTCCGGCGGGAAAGAACCAAAGATCGCCTACTTCAAGCTTCCTTTACCGCGAAGCTGGCGATGGTACTTTATGGCGAAACGGTGGGCCTCGTCCCGCACTCTCTGTATATAGAAAAGCAGGCCCGACCCCGGGGAAAGTCTTATGGGATAACGTCTTCCGTCAATATAAAGATGGTTATGCTCTTTGGCTATACTTATAAGTTTCACTTTCCGTATCCCCAGTTCTTCCAATACCCCCCGGGCGGCCGAAAGATGGCCTTTCCCGCCGTCTATCATAACAACATCCGGTAAAGGCGTCATTTCCTCCAGAAGACGGGAGTACCTGCGCCTCACTATCTCTCTTATCATCGAATAATCGTCTATCCCCTCAACGGTCTTTACGCGAAACTTGCGATAATCTTTTTTAGAAGGCGCCCCGGCGACAAACCTCACCATCGCCCCGACCGCGTAAGCCCCGGCTATATTGGAAACGTCAAAACATTCCACGACTTCGGGCATCGTATCCATTCCCAGGGCGTTACGCATCTCATCAAGCTCACCGTAAACCGGGTACCTGGCGATATCGTGAAACTGCCGCACCGCCGTAAGCGCCTTGAGCGAGTTCCTTACCGCGAGAGCTTTCTCATATTGCCGGGACGCGGAATACCTCTTCATCTCTTTTTCCAGTTCTTTTACAAGGTCGTCCTTTTTCCCCTCAAGAAACTTTCTTACCCTGAGGACTATAAGGTCATACTCCTCACTTGTAACCCTCCCCTCACAGGGCGCCGAACACTGCCCTATATGATATTCCAGGCATATCTTCTTGCGCATGACACGGCAGGACCTCAGGGGAAACACTTTTTTCATGAAAGAAACCGCCTCTTTGAGCAGTTTCGAGTCGGTATACGGCCCGTAGTAAAGAGCGCCGTCATTAAGTCTTCTGCGCGTTACAAAAAGCCGGGGATACTTTTCATTGACGGTAAGTTTCAGAAAAGGATAAGATTTATCGTCCTTAAGTTCGATGTTATATTTAGGCGCGTGGTCCTTGATCAGGCCGGCCTCGTATATAAGCGCTTCCGCCTCGGACGATGCCCTTATGAACTCGATGTCACTTACCTCAGATGTAAGCATACTGAGCCGGGCGTCAAGAGCCCGGCCTTTTCGGAAGTAGGAAGAGACCCTTTTCCTGAGATCGATCGCTTTACCGATATAAATGATCCTGCCTTCACCGTTAAGGAACTTATATACCCCCGGAGAAGAAGGCAGTTCTTTTATTTTTTCCCGCAAATCTTTAGATTTCATTCTCCAAATTTTCGACTTTTTAAAGCTTTAAATGCGTATTTTGCTCCCTCAACATGAAAAATATAGCACGAAAAAGCATATATCACTCCACTTCCTACGATTATTGACCCGAGGCGCAGAACAGGCGGGAAAAATCCTTCCGGAGCGGGAAATAAAACGCTCCGGGCAAAAAAAGCAAAGATGCCCATGACCACGGTCGCGGCAAAAACCTTACCCAGCGAGACAAGTATGCCCCGGGTACCGAAATCGCCTATCTTCCTGGATAGGAAAACATACAGCATTATAAAATTCACGGTCGCGGCTATGGCGGTGGCCAAAGCGAGGCCGCCCACTTTAAGGGGCCACATAAGTATGAGGTTAAGCGCTA
>SLID01000011.1 GCA_007135805.1 Candidatus Omnitrophota bacterium
AAACCCCACTGGGGCCTGGCGAGGGACAATATCAGAAAAACGACCGCAAAAAGCGTAAATGCCATGCGGAATGCCATTTCCCGGGCCTTGTGAGGCGGGGATATTTTAGGGATAAGGGGTTTATCAGCGAATTTTTCCATGGCCCGGACCGATGCCCTGTAAGCCCATGTTGACAGGAAAATGCCGAGCGGGATCACCCACAAAATGTGCCACAAAATGTTATAATACTCAAACTTCACTTTAACCTCACGGTATTTTTCTAAGTATCGTGCGTGAAAGAAGCGATTCCGTCACTATACATAGAAGGGCCGCGTACACAAAGTAATGGAACACGCTTATGTTGTCGTGGTATTCCCCCCTCTCTATTTTGCTTCTTTCAAGACGGTCAATTTCCTTATAGGATTCACGCAGTGATCTGAGATCCTCGGCCCGGAAGTATTGTCCCCCGGTTATTGCCGCTATGGCGCGCAGTTCGTCTTCATCGACCTCTATGGCAGGGCGGGTAAAGATCCTGCGCCCGGAACCATCGTCCGTCTCCAGGAAACCGCCGCTTCCTCCAACAAGCCCTACTGTGTATATCTTTATCCCCAGCGTTCGGGCGACTTCCGCCGCGACAAGCGGAGGTATCGTCCCGAAATTGTTTATCCCATCCGTAAGAAGGACTATTATCCTGGTTTCCGCCTCAAGATCCCTTAGTGTGCTGAGACTTGACATTATAGCGGATCCGATGGCGGTGCCGTCTTTTATCAGTCCGACCTGTATACGGTCAATGGCGTCATAGACCCATTCGTGATGGAAGGTAAGCGGGCATATCAGGAACGCTTCCGCTGAAAAAGCCACTACGCCCACGAGGTTATCAGGACGGCCGGAAACAAAGTCCCTGGCGACCATCTTTACCCCGTCAAGCCGTGTCAGACTGCGTGTCCCCCGGGGCAGGTCCTCTCTCGCCAGTGTCTCCAGATCTATGCGGAGATCATCCACAAGCATCGAACTTGAACAGTCTATGGCCATGACAACGCCTATGCCGGCCTTTCGAACCCTTTCTTCAACTTTCAATTCAGGTCCGGCAATGGCGAACAAAATAAAAACAAAGCCCGCAGCCCTCAGGTACGGCAATTTCCGGGCAAGGCCGATTTTAATCGGATTACCTGAATATTTAATTGTTTTTCGGGAAGGAAAAATAAATGCCCCATCCCTCCTTTTCATCCTCATATAGATGAAAAGGGCGATAAAAACCGGGATAAATGCCAGCAGTAAAGGATCTGTAAATGTCACCGCGCCGCTTCCTCCTCATTTTCGTTTTCAGGTGACAACGACCTTATGAAATCTCTAACCTCGGATAAAGAGCTGTCGAGGTTTGTGTTTTCGGGGAGGTTGCCCGAGTATTTTACCGTATCATAGAGAATTATTTTTTCCGCTACGTATTGTTTTGTTTCTTCGGGGATATCTCTAAGAACTTTCAATTTTTCGACAAATTCTCCAGCGGTCATGATTTCCCCGGGGATCTCGAAGCGGGCGCGAATGTAAACCGTTATTATCGAATAAAGACCCGCGCAAAGATCCTGGTACAGCCCTTTTTCAGTTAGTTTCATTTTTTCGAGGCGGGCAAGATCCGCCATGGCCTTTTCAAGGGGCGTCGGCGGAACTTTTTCCCGGGAGTACCAGAAGATGCCAAGCGCAAGTATAGCGGCTAAAAAAAACACGGCCAGGCCGAGAACAAAATACAAGCCCGTCAATATCCTGTCCCGGGAGGTGCGGACGGGTTTTGTCTCTAGAGAGTCGTCTATCCTCAATCGTATGGGAGCATCCACGGTTCCCGGACCTGACGGCATTATATCCCCGCGTCTTGACGGCATATCCGCGATATCACCGGTGACGCCTATAATGGCGGGAGCGGCATCCGGGATATCCGCCAGGCGCCGGACACTTATATCCTCGCCGGGAAGTGTCCGGGTTTTCCATTCGCCTTCAGGATGTTTTTTGTATCTCAACTCGAACCCGGGAATGTGGGCAGGGCCGGGTTCTGCGGCGAGAAAAAAAAAGTTTTTCCGGATGCGGCGACGACCTCCGAATCTCCTTCTCTCGCGCCTTGAAGAACCGGTGAATCTGAGGCCGGGGACCTCTTTTTCAATATCCGGGATCTCCAGCAAAGCCCCCGGCGGGACAGTAGCAGAAAGTGAATATCTGACCGTATCTCCCAGAAATATCCTGGAGGGAGTGACCCTGGCGCGGACTTTCACTGAAAAAAAAGACGGGACTATAACCGCGGCGAAAAGCGCGGCAGACACCAGAAAAAAGGTCACAGCGTATGCCACAATCCTGCCGGGGCGGAACACTCCTGAATCGAACGTCTTTTTCATTACCCTCCGGATGGTGAATTGTCACCGTTTGACCTTTCTTCTGGCGAAAAAATTTATCATAGGTATCTCATACGGTTCGTCGGTTCGGAGGAACATTGTGTCCATGCCCACGGAATAAAAAAGTTTTTTCCTCCGCTCCATCCTTTTCAGGGCGTCGGACCGGTATCTTGCCCTGACCTTTTCGTCCGAAGAATCCAGCAAGACAGGAATGGAATCCTCAGCCCCTTCAAGGGCTATTATCCCGGCATCCGGGAGCTCGGTATCACGCGGATCGGAGATATGTACCGCTACGAGGTCGTGGCGTTTTCCGGCGATAGCCAGCGGCCGCTTGAGGCCGGTTACGTAAAAATCGGATATAAGGAAAACTACACAGCTTTTAGTTATTACCCTGTCAAGGTACCGGAGGGCATTAACAATATCGGTTCCCTTGCGCCGGGGCTCGTAATAAAGCGCTTCCCTGATAACCTTGAAAACGTGTGAGGTGCCTTTACGGGGAGGTATAAAAATCTCAACTTCGTCAGTAAACCCTAAAAGCCCCACCCTGTCGTTGTTTTTTGTCGCCGCCGCGGCAAGGACGGCGCACACCTCCGCGGCCAGTTCCCGCTTAAGGCAACCGGCGGAGCCGAAAGATGTAGACCGTGAAAGGTCTAGAAGGAACATTATCGTGAGTTGGCGTTCCTCAACGAATTTCTTGATGAAAGGACGCCCCATACGCGCGGTAACGTTCCAGTCGATAGATCGAACCTCGTCCCCGTGGAGGTATTCCCTTACCTCAACAAATTCCAGACCTCTCCCCTTGAAAACGCTCTTGTACTCTCCCGCGAAAAGGTCGGTAGCCATTTTAGCGGTGGTTATCTGTATGCGTTTTATTTTTCTGAGTATTTCCTGTGGTATCATCTTTCCTCCGGAGGATGTCTCTGGGACATCCGGGAATCCGTTATATATTACGGAATGTCCACTTTGCTGAAGATCTTTTTTACGATATCCTCCGTTGTCACTTCTTCCGCTTCGGCCTCATAGCTTCTAATCACCCGGTGGCGCAGGACATCAATGCCTATATCCTTTACGTCCTGCGGGGAAACAAATCCTCTTCCTTTCATGAACGCGTAAGCTTTAGACGCCACGACAAGGGCGATACTGGCTCGCGGGGAGGCCCCGACCTGCACGAGGGGCTCCAGGTCCTTCAAACCATATTTTCCGGGGAACCTCGTGGTAAAGACTATATTGATTATATACTCCTTGACCTTTTCATCGATGTAGACCCCATTTACCAGTTCCCGTACCCTCAGGATGTCTTTGGGAGAAACCACAGAATTTATATCTATCTCTTTGCCCACATGGCCCATACGAGTTATCACCTGGGTTTCTTCCGTTTCCGTGGGATATGTAATGTTGACTTTAAGCATGAACCTGTCTATCTGGGCTTCGGGAAGAGGATATGTACCCTCCTGGTCAATAGGGTTCTGGGTGGCCATAACGAGGAACGGTTCCTCAAGCCGGTAGCTGGTATCACCAATGGTGACCTGTCTCTCCTGCATGGCTTCAAGAAGGGCGGCCTGTACCTTGCCGGGAGAACGGTTGACCTCATCGGCGAGAACGATATTCGCGAATATAGGTCCTTTTTTTACCTCAAAACTGCCCTCGCGGGCGTTATATATAAGAGTCCCCAGTATGTCCGCCGGCAAAAGGTCGGGAGTGAACTGTATGCGCTGAAACTTCGCGTCTATACTTTTCGCGAGTGTGGTTATTGAAAGCGTCTTTGCCAGTCCCGGAACACTTTCTACAAGGAGATGCCCGTTGGCCAAGAGGCCTACCAGAAGACGGTCCAAAAGATATTCCTGCCCGACTATAACTCGCCGCATGGATTCCTTGAGCGTATCGATAAATCCCGCTTCCTTGCGGACCTCATCATTTATCTTGTCCCGATCAGATCTCATGTTCCCCCCCCTTTTTTACGGATACAACTGGTCGTTTTTTTTATCTCCGGAAAGATAATATTAAAATTTAAATTTTTATCCAAAAAAAAAAAAAAAGTAAA
>SLID01000069.1 GCA_007135805.1 Candidatus Omnitrophota bacterium
CGAGCCGCCGATGCCGGGTCGTTCTGCCTGGAATGTATGTCTCCCATCTCCATCCTTGCCATAGCGCCCGTAATGTTGTCTCCCGCCCCGGAAAGCGCATTCCCAAGGGCTTCCATGGCTTTTTGATCTTCCCCTATCGCGCTCCATGCCACGCCCAGGCCGAGATAACACCTTTCTCTCGCGGGCGAAGAGATACCTTTATCCAACGCCTCGGTGAAATAGCCGACAGCGTCCCGAGATCTGCCCTGAGTATTGTAGTTGACCCCTGTAAGATACGCGGCGACATCTTCAGATACGCCAGGATACCTCTCGCGGAACACGCTGATAATTTCAAGGGCCCTGCCGCTTTCTGCCATCTGAGTATAAAATTCGGCAGTCCAGAGGTAGATATCCCCGCTTATCCCGGCGCGGGGGTCTTCACTTCCCGTAATGATATAGTAATACGCTTCGGCCGCTTCTACCACCTCGCCTTTCTGAAAAAGATTGAACGCTACCGCCTCGGAAGCTCTTACAGCGTACTCTCCGTCTTTTCCCGCCACTTGTTGGAAATTCGCTATGGCATTTTCCCAGTCTCCTTTCCTCTGGTAAGACAGCGCTTTCCAGTACAGCGCCGCCTCCGCCAGTTCCGGAGAAGCAAGATCCTCAAGCAGTTCATCATACAGTTCTATAGCCCGGTCAAACTCCCCGGCCTCGTAAAAAGACCGCGCCATCTGGTATACGGCAAACTGTTTCTGGGGGTCTTCGTGGTAATCTCTTAAAAATTTTTCGTAAAGATCCGCCGCCCTTTGGTATTCGGCGCCTTCCAGGTATTCCTGCGCTATCTTCAAAAGAGCCCCGGGGCTTCTTTCATCTTCGGGAAATTCGTTTATGAACTTTCCAAGCGCATCGGCACCCGCTCCTCGCTCCCCACGACGGTAATGGGCCCAGCCCTTGTCGTAAAGCGCCTCTCTTCTAAGATCCGACCCGGGATGGTCCTTGAGAAAATCCCGGTAGTTTTCAAGGGCCCTGTCCCACTCTCCGGAAGACGCCAACGCCCTGGCTTTTATGTAGGCCGCCTCATCGGCATCTTCCTCAAAACCATCGTCAAGATATGCCTGAGCGGTTTCAGCGCAGAGGTCGTACCGCGACAAGTTATAAAGAGCCCAGCATTTGTTGATACGCGCTCTCCGGACTAATCGGGGCACGCCGCCTTTTTCAATAATATCGTTATATAACGCTAAAGCTTCGGAAAACCGGTCCGTATCAAGATAACTGTTCGCCAGAAGATATTCTACCCGGCTTTTTATTTCACTGTCGACGATCCCGGAGATAAGAGCGGGGGCCTCGGCGGTTACTCGCGCGCTCTCACCCGCCTTGTAGTATGCCACGACTATTCCCATAGCCGCCCTGTCCCGAGGCCCGGTTTCCTGAATAGCTGTCATCACTTTTTCGTATTTCTCAATAGCATCGCTTGTCCTTCCCTCCATAGAAAGGACTTCACCTGCTCTGAGGCGCGCTTCCGCGGCAAACCCGTCATCGGAGGCGGAATCCGCCGCTTTTCGATAGCTTTGCGCCGCCCGGACAAGATCCCCGGAATCGGCGTACAAGTCCCCCAGATTAAGCGCGGCAAAACCCGCGTACCGCCCGGTGCCGTATTTATCCAAAAAGGCGCTGAAGGCTTCTATCGCTTCTTCCGTCAGGCCTTCGCTTTTTCCTATCTCGGATAGGTAGTACTCCGCCGTTTCCGCGGCCTCTTTCCTGATACCCTGGGTTGACAGGGCTTTCCGAAAAAATAAAGACGATTTTTCATTGTTGCCCTCTGTGTACAAGATCTGTCCCGCTCGTACACGCGCATCCCCTATGATTTCCGGATCCGTCGCCTTTTTTATGATCTCTTCGAACCCTTCCAGGGCCTTGCCGTATTCTCCGTTCATGAAATAACTTTCCGCCATACGGTAACGAGCTTCTTCAACATAGGCGCCATCCGGATATTTTTTCAGGTAATCCGCGTAAGAAGAAGCCGCCATTCCGTACATCCCCCGAGCCAGAAGCCCTCCGGCAAAATCAAAATCTTCCGCTTCCTGTCTTGTTACGGCTGCCTCTCTCCCCCATGCCGGGGAAAAGACCAACCCTGAAAATAAAACAACGGCCGCGATGGCGGCCCGCAAGACCCTGATCTTCATACTGAAGTTCTCCTCCCCCTCTCGGGGCGTCACATATCCTCTTCGCTCATGGTGGCAAACGAGATGTTCCAGATATCGGCTCCGGCGCAAATGTCCAGTATCTCAACCACGTTCTCGTGATACGTCTTTTTGTCCGCTCTTATTATCACCGGCTGGCCTTTATAAAGCTGGGATATCCTTTCCAGCATTTCCCTGAGTTCATAGATCTCAAGCTGTCTCTGGTTGACAACTATCGTCCCGTCTCTGCGCACATTGATTATTATCTCTCCCGGAGCTCTCCGGGTCTCGGAAGCGTGCTCCGCGGTGGGGACCGTTATGTCGATCTCGGTTTCCAGCTGATAAAAAATAGACGTTGACATAAAGAATATAAGAAGAAGGAACACTATGTCTATAAGGGGCGCCATCTGGATCTTCGGCCTTTCCTCTACCTGTTGCCTGACGTCGGTAAAATTCATCGTCAGCCTCCTTGCCCCGGTTTTCCGGTAATGAGCTGATACAACTCACCCGATATATTCTCAAGACGCGCCGCGGAGGCCTGCACCGTGCCCCTGAAATACGAGTAAAATATCATTGCCGGGATAGCGATTATAAGACCGGCGGCCGTAGTGACCATGGCTTTTGATATCCCGCTGGCCAGAAGCACTGGTTTTACGGCTCCCGCCTGGAACGCTATAACGTTGAAAGCCTGTATCATACCCAGTACGGTGCCCAAAAGCCCCACCATTGGAGCTATAGCGGCGATATCCCCCAGGTAGCTGAGCCGGCGCCACAGAATATCTATCTCTCTGCGCCCCTCTTCCTCCATCGCTTCCCTGACCATTACGGGCCCCTTATCCCTTTTCGAAGCCCCGGCGTAAAAAACCTTGCTCAAAACGCTGGTACCTCCGGCGGATATCGTTACAGCTTCGTTAATCCTGCCGCTCTCGGCGAGCGAGAAAACGCTCTCTAAAAAGTCTTCCGGGAGAAGTTTGTCTTTTTTCATGGTCATGGCGTAGAATATTATCAGGCTTAAGGCGGCCACTGACAAAAGCGCCAGGACAACCATTACCGCGCCCCCGGAAACAATTACCTGCCACATCGTCATCCCTTCATACCCCGCTTCGATATCCGGGATGTAGCCCGCTTCTCTGCCCGAGGCCGCCACATAAACTCCCAAAGCTACGACCATAAACCCCGCGAAGACCGCGGCGCTGATCTTTCTTATATTGCTCATGTTTTCCCCTCCTCCGGGACTCGTCCCGCTGAGATCTACATAACTATCGTGAATTCCCCCCTGGGCTTTCGCTTTTCAAACTCACCCAGGATAACACTCACAGGCCCTCTCTTTATTTCCTCAAATTTTTTTGTCAGTTCCCTTACAACCACTATCTCTCTATCGCCGGCCGCTTCCAGAAGGTCGCTCAAAAAACCTTCTATCCTGTGCGGTGACTCGTATACCACGACCGTTCGTCTTTCCTCGGCGAGCTCGACAAGCTGCTTTTTCCTGCGCGCTTTTTTGTTGGACAGGAAACCCTCAAAAACGAACTTGTTGGAGGGTTTTCCCGAGACAACAAGCGCGCCGATAACAGCCGTGGGGCCCGGGACAACTGAAACCGGGATGCCCTCCTCTATACACGCCGCTATCAGTACGCTTCCCGGGTCGGATATCCCGGGAGTTCCTGAATCTGACACAAGAGCCGTATCGACGCCCTGCTTCAGTTTATCGACCAGCCCTGGAGTTTTTCTCTTTGAGTTGGGCGCGTTAAAGCTGGTGAGGCGAGTCGATATGTCGTACGTAGACAGCAGTATCCCGGTGCGTCTGGTATCTTCCGCCGCGATAAGGGAAACTTCCTTCAGTACCCTTAGGGCTCTGATGGTTATGTCTTCAAGGTTCCCTATGGGCGTACTGACTACATGCAGCGTGCCGGAAGCCATTCTAATCCCCGCCTTTTCACTACTGAGGCAGCGCGGTCATGACAAAGACCATCACAAAAAGAGCCACCGTTTCTATGACACCAAGGACCATTATATAGTTCCCGAAACCCTTTCCGGTTTCCGCGAGGGCATCGGCCGCGTTAGCTCCTGCCCGGCCCTGCATCCACGCGGACATTCCCATGGCTATACCGGCCGCGGCGCCCAATATGATCTGAAAACCATAGGTCGAAGGATCCAGGTTGGCTGTTATGATGGCGTTCCGCAGTATCATACCATAGATGGTCTGCGAGAGGGGAGCGCCCACAAACGCTATCAGGATGAAAGGCGCCATCTTGTTCTGCATGAAAGCTTTTTTCCATGCCCCTATCGCGGCCATCCCGGCCGCCCCGGTCCCCAGGGCCGAACCAACCGCCGCCAGAGAAAGAGAAAGTCCCATATCCCCTAAACCTGCCACCATTTTTTACCTCCTGTTCTTTCTATCTGTTTTCTAGAAAAATATTTACCTCAAATGTCGCCGATCAGAATGTCACTCCCTGAAGGGGTCGTACTTTTTCCCGGTCCATTGCATCCCCAGATGTCCCGAGAACTCCAGCATATTGAGCCGTATGCCGTGTACTATGACCGCCATGCACCCCAGCACTATGTTCAGAGTGTGTCCCAAAAACAACACCATTGCCGCGATAAAAGACCCGAGAATGCCCGTTACGCCGTCCCCGATCGCCATATTGTTGAAACTGCTGGCGACCACGACCGTAGCGTAACCCACCGCGAAAAGCCTGAGGTAAGATACAACATCCGAAAAAGAACTTATCACGCTGAGAGGAAGCTGCGTGAGGGTGGACATGGCCCCTTTTACTATACCTTTTTCCGGCTCGGCGAAAAACAGCGCCAGCGTGGCGCCGACGGCAAGCAGCCATCCGGCCCACACGGGAAAATCCCCTCCCAAAACAAATTTTACCGCGGCGAAGAACAAACCCCATAATATCATTATCCAGCCGGCCTCGGCCAAAACCTTCAACGAATTACTGTACCTTATTATGCGCATCGCGTGCGCCAGTGTAAGATGGACCGCGCCGATAATAAAACATATAAAGATTATGAGGTTCTGGTTCCCCTCGGTAAAACTTCCTATGCTTTCTATGACCAACGCTCCGAGAACCGGAGCCGTGGAAAGTTTTTCCACCCCGAACCAGGTTCCGGTAAGAGCCCCCCATATTACCGTGCACCCACCCAAAAGATATATAAGAAAGAACGGCTCTCGCGGAGCGTCCTTAAATTTCCTGCGCGCCAGGTAAGTGGCGGCGATGAAGATAAGCCCGTACCCCGCGTCCCCGATTATCATGGCGAAAAATAAACTGAAAAACACCAGGAACAAAGCGCTTATGTCGAATTCCCTGTAACCCGGAAGCGTGTTCATAAAATCGAATACCGGCTTTACTAACTCTATCCACCGCGGGTTCGTTATCAGCGTGGGTGTTTCTTCGGGATTATCGGGTTCTTCCGCGACAAAACCGGCGTTTTCTCCGTCGCAAAGGGATCGCAAACCGGGAAGTTTCTTTTCCGGACAAAATCCCTGCAGGTACGCGAACGCGCTTTCATTTTTCATCCCGCTCTTCACTTTGAGAAAAACAAGCTCTTTGCGCAGTTTTTCCAGGCATTCTCGGGCGGCCGCCAGTCCCCTGGCCCGGTTTTTCATCCTTTCCTCTATCTCATCTATCCGCGCGCTCAGTGCTCTTTCTTCCTTTTCTATACCGGCCCTCGAGCGGTCGGGCAGTTCCGTTTCGCTGAAAGGAAGCTCTTTCTCCGCGTCACGGGTTACAAGGGCAGCCCTCGCAATACCGCCTGACCTTCCTATCTCGTATATCAGGCCGGAGGGCAGTTTTGCCATCTTCTTTACGGGAACCTCGTACAATTTTACATAAACCCCCGCGTTATCAAGGGTTTTGAGGCTTAAAGGATCTATGTTGCCCCATTCTTCCAGCCGTTCCTTTTCGTGTCGAAGTTCTTCGAGTTTTGTTAACGCTTCCTGCCTGTCCCGAAGGTCCTGGGCCGTGTCTTCCTCAGAGCTCAGCACATCCCTTTCCGTGCCGGATACCCTCCTGTCCGGCCGCCCTTCGTCGTAAGGCAATACCTGCCGTATGAACCTGTCTATCCGGGATATCCTATCCTCGATGAAGGATACTTCCCTGAAGTCGTCCTTTACCACGGCTTTAATATGCAGCACTCCCAGTTTCCGGAGTTTTTTTACAAACCCGGTCCTTTCGCGCAGAGACACAATGACCGTTATTTTTTTCATCCTTTCTATCACGCCGGAACCTTCCCTTCCTCGGCTTTCAGGATCTTGTCCTTGGCAATTTTTCCCGTGACCACGGCGGCTGTCTGCATATCACCAAGGTATATCTGTATCTTCTTTATGTTAGAGCGTGTGCGGGGTATCATTATTTTCTCGAACAGGTTAACCCTCTGGGTGGTTATCCTGAGCTCTTCCTTTACAAGCGCGAGCTGTTTCCTCAACACCTCTATGCGGCCATTCATCTCCATAACTTTTTTCGCGTCCTCCACGCCCTGGTCCATCCAAAGCGGTTCGGCCACAAGGTCATAGTCCTCTTCTTTAAACTTCATCTCAACATAAACAGGTATATCCACCCCCGCTATATTGCCTCTTTCAGTGATTATCTTCTCGCCCGATATAACCTCTTCGACCTTCCGGGTCTCAGCAAACACGTCCACCCACTTGAACACCTCAGCCTTAAGATAAGCCTTTTCCTGTTTCAATTTGTCTTTTTCGTTATTGAGTTTTATTATCTCGGCCTGAAGCTGTTGTTTCTTTAAAAGAAGTGTGGGAAGGTACTGGACAAACCGGTTGAGGGCGTCTTTCTGCTTTTTAAGCTCGTTCTTTGTAAGGCGCAGTTTTGCCATTTCTTTCTCCGGGTATTTATCCTCCGGGCCAGAACTCCTGTACCAGTTCCGGCCTGAAATTCGTTTCCTCGGGCCTGAAACAATCCGCCAGTATTTTCCACCCGTTGTCTAACGCCTCCTCAAGAGGAATATTGACCTTAAGGTCCATCATATTGTCCTCGAACAAAGCTCCGTACTTAAGGAGTTTTCTGTCCCATTCACTCATCCTGAACCCCATGGACCTTTTTTCCTCGGTCTCCCTGTATTGGGCGTAAAGTTGTATCATCCCGTCCATTATGGCCCTGTGATCTTTTCTTGTCTTGCTGTTGACCTGCTGTTTCAAACGGCTCAAAGACCCGAACGGTTCTATGCGGCCGTTCCTGAGATAGAACTGTCCCTCGGTTATATATCCTGTGTTGTCGGGCACCGGATGCGTTACATCGTCCCCGGGCATTGTCGTGACCGCAAGTACCGTAATAGACCCGGCTCCCTCAAAATCCACAGCTTTTTCGTAACGCGCGGCCAGCTGGCTGTAAAGGTCCCCGGGGTATCCCCTGTTGGAAGGAACCTGCTCCATAGTTATGGCTATTTCCTTGAGACCGTCGGCAAAGTTGGTCATATCCGTAAGTAACGTCAGTACATTTTTGCCTTCCAGGGCGAATTTTTCCGCCACTGCAAGGGAAAGATCCGGGATCATAAGTCCCTCTACTACAGGATCTCCGGCGGTATGGACAAAAAAAACGGACCTTGCGAGAGCTCCGCTTTCCTGCAACGTATCCCTGAAATACATATACTGGTCATATTTCAGGCCTATCCCGCCCAGGACTATTACATCAACCTCCGCCTGTAAAGCTATTCTTGCCAGAAGCTCATTATACGGCTCCCCGGAAACCGAGAATATCGGAAGTTTCTGCGACTCCACCAGAGAGTTGAAAACATCTATCATGGGTATGTTGGTCCTGACCATTCGACTCGGTATCACCCTTTTCGCGGGGTTTACCGCCGGACCGGCTATCGGTATAGTGTTTTCGGTTATGTCCGGGCCGTTGTCTCTGGGTTGTCCACTGCCGTTAAATATCCTTCCCAGCATATCATGGGTGAAACCCACTTCCATGGGCCGTCCGAGAAACCGGATCTCATCACCCGTGGATATACCCCCGGAGCCGGCAAAAACCTGCAGATGCACCATATCCTGGTCCAGGCGGATGACCTGGGCTAAAGAAACTCCTCTTGAAGTGGATATCTCAGCGAGTTCTTCGTAAGCCACTCCGTCTGTGCGCACCATCACGACGTTTCCCGATATGCTGAGTATTTTTGTACAAACTTTTCTCATTTTCCCTCCATTGCATGGTCATATACCCTTAACCGGGTGACTGGCTCAGAGCAAGACCGCTCAAAAAAATTATTTGGCGCTATTCCCGAGCCTTAGGGGATCATTCTTCGGCTCCGCTTTCTTCTTTTCCCTTTTTTGGTTTTTCCTTTTCTTTGTTCTTTTCTCCCCCGTCCTGTTCGTCCTCTTTTTTATCCTTTTCTTCCTCTTTCTCCTCGGGATGCTCCTTTTTTTCCGCGGCGTCCCGGGTTAGTATCTGGTCCAATATTTTTTCCTGTTCTTTGAACTCTTCGGAATCCCACTTCCTGTAGTTCCAGTCTATGAACTTGTATCGCAGGTCAGCGAAATAATCCCTGGCTTCTTTTTTTTCCCTGAAACTATATTCTTTGCGCAAAATTTCGGCCACTTTACTGAAAACATACTTCTGCCTCTCCCCCCCTGTCGCGGCGTCGACTTCGTCAAACCCGTTTTGCTGAAGATACACTCCGTCGAGAAACTCTCCTTTCATGTAAACGGAAAAATCTTCCGTCGATGTGCCTTCTTCACCCACGACCTTCATCATCTGGTTTACATCCCTTGCTTTTCTGAGAACTTTTCCGGCGAGTATCCTCTCTTCCTCTTCAATGAAACTTGGATATTTGCTCCAGCTCTCCAGAGGGTCTATCGACGGGAACTTCCTGGCATCGGCTCTTTCCTTTGAAAGGCCGTGAAAGGCGCCAACTACTTTCAGAGTGCTTTGAGTTACCGGTTCCTCGAAATTACCGCCGGCCGGGCTTACAGTCCCGCCTATTGTAAGACTTCCCACGGAACCATCGTGCATGCGGACGAGTCCGGCCCTTTCATAAAACGACGCTATACGCGACTCCAGATAAGCAGGGTACGCCTCTTCCCCGGGTATTTCTTCCAGTCGCCCCGATATCTCTCTCATCGCCTGGGCCCACCGTGAAGTGGAGTCGGCGAGAAGCAGTATGTTGAGCCCCATTTGCCTGTAGTATTCGGCCAGTGTAGCGGCCGTATAAACTGACGCCTCTCTCGCGGCAACCGGCATGCTGGAAGTATTGCATATTATGATCGTCCTCTCCATGAGAGACTTGCCTGTCCTGGGGTCCTTAAGTTCGGGGAACTCTCTCAATGTTTCAACGACTTCACCCGCTCTTTCCCCGCAGGCCGCTATTATCACTATATCGACGTCCGCGTGACGGCTGGTTATCTGCTGGAGCACAGTTTTGCCCGCGCCAAACGGTCCGGGGATACAGTATGTGCCTCCTTTCGCGACAGGGAACATGGTGTCGAGTATCCTTATCTTGGTAACAAGAGTTTCTTTTGGCTGGAGTTTTTCACGGTATGCCGTTATAGGAAGTTTAACGGGCCATGTAAACATCATGGAAACTTCCCGCTTATCACCCTTTTCATCCTTCAGTACGGCGATATGGCTTTCAGCCGGATACCTCCCTTTCTTTTCTATTTTTTCCACCGAGTATTCGCCGCTAAAAAAGAACGGGACCATTACCTTATGGTCGAATATCCCTTCTTTAACTTTTCCAAGGACCATCCCGGCTTTAACCTTATCTCCTTCTTTGGCTACCGGTTCGAACTCCCATTCTTTTTTGCCCGAAATAGCGTCCTTTTCCACGCCTACAGGAAGAAAATATCCCATCTCTTCCGCTATCTCGGGTAAAGGGTTTTGAAGTCCGTCGTATACCTGGCCGAGAAGCCCCGGGCCCAGCTGTACCGATAGCATCTCTCCGGAGAACTCCACTTCGTCCCCCACCCTTATACCTTTCGTATACTCAAATACCTGCATGAAAGCGGTGTCTCCCGAGATCCTTATGACCTCGGATTTCAATCGTTTCTGTTCCGAAAGGACATATCCCACTTCATTCTGGATAATATCCCCGTCGAACCGCACCGTTACCATGTTGCCGTTAACTGAAAGTATCCTGCCCCGTCTCTTCGTCATATTTTACCTCGCACATTTCGTAAAACCGGCTTTCGCCTTTGTCTTTGTCGAATTTATTCAACCTCTCCAGTATCAAAAGCTGTAGATAGTACACCGTCAATTTTTCTACATCGTAAAAATGGCCTCCGGCAAGGTCTTCAAGAAAATCCCACCGGTTTTTCTCAAGGAATATCTCTCTCTGAAGGGGGTCGGGCTGTTCCAGCACCCTTCCGGCCAGGCCGGCCGGTTTAGTGTCTTCTCCTTTTTTTCTGGATTTGCGGTAGTCTGCAATCTCCTGAAAAAGCCCCGCGTCAAAATCGAACCACTTCATCAAAAAAGAACAATAAACGCGTTCCGGATCGGGCCCCGCCGCCGCGTCTAAAAGAAAATCCATATCCCTTTCGGGCAGCCATTTCCCGCTTTCCGCGAGGAACATCTCTCCCGTCATTGGAGGGGCTTCTCGAAAGCGAAGGTACGGCAAAGAAGCCACCAGGTAATAATACTCATTTTTCATCTTCGCTTCTGTCTCCTGACAATATCTCCAGAAGTTTTTTATTGAGATACAGGTTAAGCGCTTCACTGATAGCTTCGTCGGTAAAGTCGTAGTAAACGCCGGAATCTTTCTTGCCCACACGGAACCCTTTTGCAACCTCAGCCGAAGGGGTCAAAGTGACGCCGGCGGCCATTTCCGCGCCAAGAAGCCCAACCATGTTCTTCTCAAGTTTTTGCTTATCCTCCTCGCCGAGTATGATCTCAACATTGTTTTCTTTGCCGGGAGAAAATTTTTCGGCTAAAATTTTTATCATTTTGCCGATAACCTCATCGTCAATGGCCTTTCCTGTTTCTTTTTTCATGACTCGGTCAAAAAGGTCAACTATCGCGCGGCGCAGCCCCAGCAAAACATCCCTTGAAGCCTGCCGGATCGAGGTCTCCGCGTTCGTTTTTAATTTTTCAGACTCTTTTCGCGCTTTTTCAAGGATCTCTTCAGCCTCATTCCGGGCATTATCCTCTATCTCGGCGGCTTTCTGTTCCGCTGACGAGATTATATCCGCGGCTTGCTGTTCGGCTTTTTCCACTCCTTCTTTTTTTATCTGCTCAATTATCCCGCTTATGCTGTTTTCCATATCATTCCCTCCTTGACCCCTCTTCTCTTACAAGAGGATCTCCTTAATTATTCTTTCCGCGAACCGGGTTTCTCAAGAGGCAGTCCTTCCTGGCAAAGAGGACAATTCGCGGGATCGAAAGTGGGGATGTTAAGCTTTATGAGCCCTTCATGCCTTATTCCCCCAAAATCCATTTTCTGCCCGGCCCTGTCTACAAGCGCGGCTATCCCTACGGGAGTGACCCCGTCTTCTTTGAGAAGCGCCAGAACTTCTTTGACCGACCTTCCTGTGGTAAGAACGTCCTCAGCGACCAGGACCTTTGATGAAGGAGAGACCCTGAACCCCCGCCGGAGCTTCATCGTGCCGGTTTCATCCCTTTCGGAAAATATCGCCCTCGCCCCCAGCGCCCTGGCGAGTTCATAGGCGATGACCACCCCTCCCAAAGCGGGCCCGATAACCACGTCCGGCGTATCGGCGGCAAACTTGTTCGCGAGAGAAGAGCATAGCCTTGCCGCTACTATTGGATTTTGCAGGACAAGAGCGCATTGCAGATACGCCCCCGAATGCATACCGCTTGATAACTTGAAGTGTCCCTGTCTATACGCCCCGGTTTTCCGGAACATTTCCATTATTTCCATTTCCTGCATGATCTTCCCCCCGCTATTTTGTTTTTGCCCCGGGAAAAACTCTCCGCCGGTACCTGTCAGGCCGGAGCCCCGGTTTCCTCAGCGATATCCATCACGGCCCTGACCGGGTCGGCGGCTTCTATGACAGGCCTTCCCACGACTATATAGTCTGATCCGCTGTCGAAAGCTTCCCGGGGCGTCATTGTTCTTTTCTGGTCACCGCGCGAAACTCCCCCGGGACGGATGCCCGGCGTAACCGTCAAAAACTCTTTTCCGAAAACTTCTTTTATTTTTTTAACTTCCCTGGCGGATGACACTACGCCGTCAAGACCGGCCTCTTTGGCCAGTTCCGCGAATTCCAGCACTTTTTCTTCCACGTCCCCCGTAAACCCGATCTTTCTGAAGGACGCCTCGTCCATACTTGTAAGTACTGTCACTCCCAGTAATATCGGTTTTCTTCCCGAAGAGGTTTTTGCCGAATCCGCTCCCTCTCTGGCGGCCTTGAGCATGTCATATCCGCCCATACAATGGAAATTCATCATGAAGACCTCTTTTTCCGCGGCGTTCTTCGCGGCGCTACGGACAGTGTTCGGTATGTCGTGCACCTTGAGGTCCAGAAAGATCTTTTTACCGTGGGATGATATTTTTTCCATTATCCTTTCCCCGTAAGAGGTAAAAGGGGCAATACCCACTTTAAAAATGTCGACCACTTCGCTGAGAACATCCACCAGACGGGCGGCTTCCTCATATGTTACCACATCCAGAGCCACTATGATCTTTTTCCTGACGCTCATATCACATTCCTTTTTCTGTTTTTGCTAATTGCGCGTGGAAGACCTTTTTGTTTCGCGGCTCTTCCGGTCAACTCCCTAGCCTTCTTTACTCCCTTAGTTTTGAGATATTCCTGTAATTCCTCAAGCACCCGGCTGCATGAACACGGATCCCGCAAAGTGGCTGTTCCCACTTCCACCGCCGCGGCCCCGCATAACATGAACTCGGCCGCGTCGATCCCGGTCATTATTCCGCCTATCCCCACAACCGGGACCTTTACTTGCCTGTAAGCATCCATGACCGCTTTCAGAGCCAGTGGTTTTATCGCTGGGCCGCTGAGTCCCGCGACCACCCTTTTGAAATAAGGTTTCATGGTCTCGGCGTCCACGGCCACGCCCTGGAACGTGTTGGCCACAGCCACAGCATCCGCTCCGGAAGACTCGGCGCGAACGGCTATCTCGCCTATGTCGGTGACATTCGGCGTAAGTTTAGCGATAAGGGGAACGCGCGTTACCGCTTTAACGGCCCTTAAGACCTTTTCTACCGCTCTTTTGTCCTGCGCCACCAGTCCCCGGGCCGCGCCATAGGACACGTTCGGACAGGACAAATTTATCTCGAAAGCATCGGGAAAATCCCCGTCAGTTAGTATTTCCGCGCACTTTACCCATTCACCGGGCGTGAATGCCGCGAAACTGACCACAACATTTGTCCCGCATTGTTTCAAAAAGGGGTACTTGTTTTTCACGAACCACTCTGCCCCTTTATTTTCAAGCCCCACAGAGTTAAGAAGTCCGGAAGCCGTCTCTATTACCCGGGGAGGGGGGTTCCCTTCCCTTTCCCCAAGGGTAACGGTTTTCGTGACTATGGCCCCTATATTGCGGAGGTCGACAAATCTTTCCAGCTCTTCACCGCATCCGAAAGTCCCTGATGCCGCCCACACAGGGTTCTTGAAATTTTTGCCCGCTATCCGTACCGTAAGGTCCGTCACTCCCCGCATCCTTTAAGTTTTTCTTCCCATACTATCTCATCAGAATAAAAAACGGGCCCGTCCGTACACGAAAGTTTATATCCCTCTCTGGTCATTATCGCGCATCCCCGGCAAACACCCGTCCCGCATGCCATGTACGTATCAACCGAAACCCGCGCTCTTATCCCTTTTTCCGCGGCCAGTTCGGCGAGACGCGCGAGCATCGGGGTAGGACCGCAGCTGTAAACGGCGAACTCTCCGTTTTTTTGTTTTAAAAGATCCTCGAGAAGACAAGTAACATATCCTTTACGTCCGGCGCTCCCGTCTTCCGTGGCGGTTTTTACCCTGCAGCCTAACTGCCGGAATTCTCTGGAAAGAACAATATGCTTTTTCGTTGAAGCCCCGAGAAAGACCGCGACTTCCTTTCCTTTCTCCCTCTCTCTCTGGGCGAGAGCGTAAAGGGGCGCCGCCCCGTGTCCTCCCGCTACAAGGACATTTATCTTTTTTTCTTCTTTCTCTCCGGTTTCCGGATAAAAACCCCTGCCGAGCGGGCCGAGTATGTCTAGAGGGTCTCCCTTTCTCTTCCGGGAAAGGATCCCAGTGGCTTTCCCCACGACTTTGTAAAATAAAGCTATGCCGTTTTTCCGAATTCGGTGTATTCCAAGGGGAACACGCAAAAGGGGATCCGTAACCCCGCCTGCCGCGAGCACATTGACGAACTGTCCGGGAGAGGCGTCGAACCCGGCGCCTTCCCGCCTGAGTTCCATAAGATAATGATCCGGGTATATTTCCTGGTTAGTTATTATGGTAAATCCCGCACCGGGTCGCCGCGCGATCATGATTATCTCTTCTTTCCCCTTCTTCCACGGGCCGATGTTTTTATAATTTTTCCGCGGCCTCTATCAGGACTTGCCCTTCCGCTCATGTATTATTCTTCCATCTACTATAACACATATCGCGCGGGCTTTCATCTGTTTACCCAGGAACGGAGAGTTTTTTGAGAGGGATTTCACTTCCTCTTCGCGGTAAACCCATTCCTCGGAAGGGTCTATTATCACTATGTCGGCCGGGGCGCCCTCCCCCAGAGTCCCCCTGTTATATCCGAGTATTCCGGCAGGCAGGGCAGTTAATCTTTCTATAAGCCCGGGCCATTCTAGGTATTTTTTATCTATAAGATTCATAACAGATAGGGACAGTGCGGTCTCAAGACCGATCATGCCGAAAGGAGCGTGGTCGAATTCCTTTTCTTTCTCGTGTTCAGGATGAGGCGCGTGATCGGTCGCTATCACGTCCACTATCCCTTCCTGGAGAC
Source organism: Candidatus Omnitrophota bacterium (assembly GCA_007135805.1). Lineage (GTDB taxonomy): Bacteria > Omnitrophota > Gorgyraeia > Tantalellales > Tantalellaceae > SLID01. The sequence goes on from SLID01000069.1 coordinate 15,023, forward strand.
CTTTTCTGAGGGCTTCCATATCTTTGTCCGTTCTGAGAGGCGGGTTTACCTTGAAATTCGTATCAAATGTTTTAAGATCTTTGTCAGTAAGCGAAAAATGATGCGGCGTGACCTCACAGGTCACATTGACCCCTCTTTTTTTCGCCCTTCGCACCACTTCAACGCTTTCAGCGCATGAAACATGGGCGATATGTATCCTTGTCCCCGCGAGTTCCGCCAAAGCTATATCCCTCTCAACTATCGAAACCTCGGACAGGGACGGTATCGGCCCTAGCCCCAGGACCGTCGACCAGTAACCCTCGTGCATTACACCTTTTCCGGAAAGGCTTTTATCCTCGCAGTGAGATATTACCAGCATGTCGCACATGGAAGCGTATTCCATGACTTTTCGGGCCACCCCCGCCTGTGCTATGGAATCTCCGTCGTCCGAGACAGCGAGACATCCGGCTTCCTTGAGTTCCGCCATTTCCGTTATCTGTTCTCCCGCGCGGTCCCTGGTCATGGTCCCTATCGGGATAAGGTGTCCTTTCCCGGCCTTTTGCGCTTTCTCGATGAGATATTTGGCGTCACCCGCCGTCTGGCATGGCGGCGTAGTGTTAGGCATGGCGCAAACCGTGGTGAACCCGCCCGCCGCGGCTGCAGCCATACCGGTCTCGATGGTTTCCGCGTCTTCCCTGCCGGGCTCCCTGAGATGCGTATGCATGTCTATAAAACCGGGCGCGACTATCTTGCCGGAAGCGTCAATGATCCTGGCTCCGGGCGCCTTTATCGCGCGGCCGACTTCGA
>SLID01000076.1 GCA_007135805.1 Candidatus Omnitrophota bacterium
GCGAAGAAAAAAGTAGCGAAGAAACCGGCGGCGAAAAAGAAAACAGCGAAGAAAAAAGTAGCGAAGAAACCGGCGGCGAAAAAGAAAGCAGCGAAGAAAAAAGCCGCGAAAAAGAAATAACCACCGAAAAGTCATTTTCAGAAAAAAGCCCTCCTTCGTGAGGGTTTTTTTCTTTTTAGCGCACCCGTTCCGGCGGAGATATTTCGTTAACTCATCAATAAATATTACCGAAGGGGTAGTTTTAAAACATACAGAAGTAGCAGCGTTAATTTTTCTTTTTCTGATTCACCGCCATATGTCAAGCTATGTGTCCCTGGCATATATCGATAGATAATTAACGATCAGTTTTCAGGACACTATCGCTGGAAAACAGGGATGTCACAAATAATCTTCATATATTCGCCGGATTCAACAGCCTATTCGTCAGGAAGCGGGTCTACCTGTTATTCATGCTTTGGATGATTGGCTTATATGCGCTGGAAATCCAAGAAAGCCCTCATAAGTTTTATAATTGTCCCAAATATAAAGCCTAAATTTATAAATAAAGTTTATTATAGATCAGTAAAATTTCACCTTGAAAATATTTTGAGGCGTGTGCTATAATACGCGGACTACCGGTGGGGGCATAGCTCAGTTGGTTAGAGCAACTGACTCATAATCAGTAGGTCCATGGTTCGAGTCCATGTGCCCCCACCACAAAAAAGCCCTCTATCGCATCGTTCGAAAGGGGGCTTTTCTATTGTCTTAAAGTTGTCAGGAGGTGTTTTTTCGCGCCTTTTTTTGGCCCGACGCTTCACGTTTAAACGGGAGGATCTCCCGAAACTCCTTGTTTGGGATAGATATTTCTGATATAATTCTGCTGTTTCGGGCGCATAGCTCAGCTGGTTAGAGCGCATGCCTCACATGCATGAGGTCGGAGGTTCGAGTCCCCCTGCGCCCACCATGGTTTTTCAGTGTAAAGAGTTTTTCCGCCGGCAAATCATTTAAAATATCGGAGAAAAATGGATTCGGGAATTAATATAAAGGAAGAACTAAAGAAGATCCTGTCGCTTCAGAGGCTGGATGGGGAGATATATGACATAAAGGAAGAGCTTGAGGGTATGCCTGTCAGAGAGGCGATGATAGATAGTTCCCTTGAGGGGAAAAAGGCCGGGATGCAGCAAGCTGAGAACGAGTTGAAAAGGCTTCAAGTTCTCAAGGGCGAAAAAGAAATGGATATAGAGGCGAAAGAGGGTAAGGTAACTAAGTATCAGGCGGATCTTTACAGTATAAAGAACAATAAGGAATTTCAGGCGCTGAAACAGGAGATAAGCAGTATAAAGGCCGACATCTCTCTGGTTGAAGACGAGCTTCTGGTTCTGTTTGATACCATAGAGGCGGCGAGGGAAAAGCTTGAAGTGGAGAAAAAAAAGTTCCAGGATGAGGAAAAGGCTTCGGCTCAGGAAAAGACCGTTATAAAAAACAGGGAGAACGAACTTAAGGCGGCATTACAGGAAAGGTCTGCAGCCCGTTCGGAAACGGCCGCTGATATAGCGCCTGAAGTTCTTTCGGAATATCAGAAAATACTTGAGAAATGGGGCAAAAACGCCCTTTCTTCGCTTTCCGGGGAATTCTGCGCTGAATGCAACATGCAGCTTCGGCCGCAAATTATCAATGAGGTAAAATTGGGCAGGAACATAGTTATTTGTGAAAACTGCGCGCGGATACTTTATGTCGAAGAATAAGGTTTCAGGCCTCGTAACATTGTTTACTGACGGGGCCTCCAGGGGAAACCCAGGCCCGGCTGCTGTCGGGGCGGTATTGTATTCGTCCGGGGGAGAAAAAATAGCCGAAGTTTCCAGATGTCTTGGCAACGCTACCAATAATGAGGCGGAGTACCTGGCGGTAGTCTACGGTTTGAGGGAAGCGGCTCTTTGCGGTGTCAGGGAGATCGTCCTCAAGACAGATAGCCAGCTGGTCTCACGCCAGCTGAACGGATCCTACCGGGTGAAAAACCCCAGGGTGAGGTTGTTTTTCGATCTCGCGCGGGGTATGTTCAAGTTTTTCGACAAAGTCGAAGTGGTCGAGATCCCCCGGGAGGAAAACGGCGAATCCGATCTTCTGGCTAATAAAGCGCTTGATGAGGGATCCCTTATATAGGTAGATTCTTGCGGACGCGCGAAGTAGGGGGGGTGACCGCCCCGGATAGATCCAAAAGACCGGGGAGGAAAGTCCGGGCTCCATATAGCAGCGTAGCGGGTAACGCCCGTCCACCGTAAGGTGAGGATAAGAGCCACAGAGACGAGCTTTCCTTTAGGGGAAAGGTGAAACGAGGCAATCTCTACGCGGAGCAAGGCCAAATAGGGGAGGAACCGGAAATGTCCGGTACGAAACGGCTAGTTTCGTTGTAAGCCCGCTCTAATTACGGGCTATTTACTCCCGGGTAGGCCGCTCGAGGCCCGCAGTAATGCGGCGCCCAGATGGATGGTCATCGCCTGCTTTTTGCGGGCACAGAACCCGGCTTATAACCCTGCTTCGCTTTGAACATCCTCCTTTTGTCAAGCTGCTTTGGAACGGGGAATGATCAGCGCCTGCTGAAATAACCGACGGTCTGTGTTATTTGAGCGGTCTGTCCGGAAAATCAACTTCGGGATAGCCGGTATGCTTGATGCTGATATACTCAAAAAGATAGAAAGTCTCTGGCACAGAAAAATAACCCGCGGTGATTTTATAAAGGGTTGTGTGGCTCTGGGTGTGGGGGTGGGACTTTCCGGATTCCTGTTCAAAGCGCTTTCCAGATACGAAGCCTTTGCTGCGATCGGGGAGAGGCGCGGCATGAAGGAAGCCCGTTTTTACCGAAAACACGGTGATTCCGTGCAATGTGTGCTTTGCGCCAATCATTGTGTTTTGTCGGATGGGCAGCGCGGGTTTTGCCGCGTTCGTGAACCGGTTGGTTCCAAACTTTATACTCTGGTTTATGAGCTTATCTGCTCCGCCCACATAGATCCTATAGAAAAAAAACCGCTATATCACATGCTTCCGGCATCCCGTACGCTTTCTATCGCTACTGCGGGGTGTAACTCAAGATGCAAGTTCTGCCAGAATTGGACTATATCACAGCGTCCTCCCGAACAGACCACTAACCGTGTTCTCCGCATAAGCGACCTTGTAGCAGGCGCGGTTCGTCAGAATTGCGCTTCCATATCATACACTTACACTGAGCCCATAGTATACTACGAGTACGCGGTAGATGCCGGGGAAGCCGCCCATAAAGCGGGTCTTTACAATTTATGGGTTACCGGGGGAAAGATCAACCCCAAACCCCTGCGCCTGGCGTGTAAGACCATAGACGCCGCCAATATTGATTTTAAAGGGTTTGATGAGAAATATCTCAGGGAAATATGCGCACAGGATCTGGATAATATTCTTGAGACCATAGTGATAATGAAGGAAGAGGGAGTGTGGATAGAGCTCACTAACCTAATAGTTCCCACGCTCAACGACGATATGGGGACCATAAGAAAGATGGTCAGGTGGGTAAGGGATAATGTGGGAAAAGATGTTCCGATGCATTTTTCCAGGTTCTGGCCGCAGTACCAGCTCCGCGCCCTGCATCCTACCCCTGTCGAAACTCTGCTCAGGGCTCGGGAAATAGCTTTCGAGGAGGGGTTGAGATATGTTTATCTCGGGAATGTCCGGGGCAGAGGTTTCGAGAATACCGTATGCCCGGACTGCGGGAACATTGTTATTTCGAGGATGGGTTACACGGTTACCGGCAACAGGGTCTCAGCCGAAGGCAAGTGCGGGTTCTGCGGCCACAACATACCCGGGATATGGAAAAAAGCTAAAGGGTAAAGAAGCTCGGGGAGGGGTTAAAAGAGTCTTTCAATGCGGTGTTTTCTTCCCCGATCAGACAAGTTTCAACGGGAGATATTTTCCCCGTGTGTTTTAAAAGATAATAGGGGATTTCAGTGAAAAGAACGGTGCGGATAGCGGCTCTGCTATACGGGTTTACAGCCATGTCTTCCCAGATAGTTTTTTTGCGGGAATTCCTGGTGGTTTTTTACGGTAACGAGATATCCGTAGGAATAATTCTCGCCGGTTGGCTTGTATGCGGCGGGGCCGGGAGTATTTTGTTTGGAAGGTTCGCCGACAGGTCCGTCTCCCGGATATTGTTGCTCTCATTATGTCAGATACTCTTGGCTTTTTCTCTGCCCGCGTCTTTTTTTCTTGTACGGTCCGGCAGGTCTTTGATGGGGATATCGCCGGGGGAGATAGTGGGGATACTACCCATGTCCGGGATGATCTTTGCCACACTTATATTGCCTTGTGTCATTATGGGGTTCATGTTTACTTTGTTTTGCCGGGTATACAGGGATCTTTCATCTACGGAAACAGA
>SLID01000092.1 GCA_007135805.1 Candidatus Omnitrophota bacterium
AAGACCCTCCTGAGCAAGGTCATCCTTAACGAACTTTCAAAGGATCTTTACCGCAGCGCTCTTGTGGTTAACCCAAGACGTTCGTCCTTCCAGCTTTTAAGGGAAATAGTCTTCCAGTTGAACGGGAACAAGAAACTTCCTTTCACGAACAAGACCGATATGCTGTCCTGTCTGGAAGACATACTGCGCGCTAACAGACGCGAAAATTATAATACGGTAGTTGTGATAGATGAGGCCCAGGCCATCCCCAAAGACGATACTTTTGAGGAACTCAGGCTCCTCCTTAACTTCCAGTCCGAAAAAGAATTTCTTCTGACCCTTGTTATCATCGGACAGCCCGAGCTGAAAGAAAGGATCAGCAAGATACCACAGCTTCGGCAAAGACTTTCCGTGCGTTACCACCTGTCCCCGCTTTCAGAACAGGAAACAAGAGAATACGTGAAGCACCGGCTGATAACAGCGGACGCGCGCGAGGACATTTTCACAGAAGAAGCGTTTTCCGAAATATACAGGTTCTCAAAAGGCGTCCCGAGAGATATTAACAATCTCTGCGATATAACGCTGCTTGTGGGATGCGGAGCTGAATTGTACCAGCTTGATAGGGATACCGTAAGAGCGGCGGCTGAAGACCTGGGCGAAGTCTTTATGTAGCCGAACGCATAATGTGGAGGACATTATCGTGGCGATCAATTTTTCAGAGACCCTTAGGAAAATAGCGAACCGGCCTTCTGGTTGTGAGACTACCCCGAAGAGTGAGACCGGAAAGACCTTGCCGTATCGAGGCGCCGCTCAAGGGAACCATGTCCCTGAACCCGTCCGGGACGGGGTGAGTGTCAGCGACGCGGCGAAGAAGATGGAAGAGGCCCGGCCAGGTGAGGACAATACCGGGATATACCGCCAGGCGGCGGCTCTTGCAAGAGGGCTCTTGGGTCGTGACCTGAGAGAAAAAGAAAATGATATTCACGAGCTAAGCGCTCTTTTAAACAAAATGATAGGTTTTTTGAGGCGGGGTGGAGAAGACATAATCGCGGCTACTTTCGAGGGAGCAGTCGGAAACGAAGATTATCTCGCCAGCCATTCGGTAAACACCTGTGTGTATTCCATTATCATGGGCCTGGCGCGGGGGTATGATGATGAATCCATGGAGGCGCTGGCTTTGTCGGCGCTGTTCCATGACGTGGGCATGGTCTATTACATGGATCTTGTCAATAAGCCCAGGAGACTGGTTCCCGCGGAATGCGAGGAGATAAAACAGCATACCACGAAGGGGTTCGAGCTGTTGCGCCTCGCGGGCGATATCCTGCCGAAAGAGGCGCCTTACGCGGCTTTGGGACATCACGAGCGCGCTGACGGCACGGGGTATCCTAACGGGGCCGAAAGCGGCGCGATAGACGAGATAACTTCCATAGTGGGCCTCGCGGATGTTTACGAGGCAATGAGCCACAGCCGCGGATATCGTGCGGGACTCGCGCCATACAACGCCGTGAAAGAAATTATTTCCTGCAAAAGTTCATACGAGTACGCTCTCTTGAAGATACTCATAGAGCGTATAGGTATGTTCCCGCCGGGAAGTATCGTAAAGCTCAATAATAACAGAGTAGCAGAAGTCATAAAGCTCAATTCCCAGAACCCGACCCGTCCTGTCGTGAGGATGTTATATGACTCCGACGGCAGGGCGATTAGACGGCCCGAGCTTCTTGACCTGGCTTCCAATTTCGGAACTTACATCTTAAGCGGAGACTGCTAAAATAAAGTTTAGGGCGGGACAATATTGATAAATGCTGAAAAAACTGCTTTTTTACGGGGACATTTTTCTTTTAGCGAGAGTATTCCGGGGTTCGTTAAGGATATCTCTCTTACGGTCTTTCGGCAGAGAGGACCTTTTGCTTTCTCCGGCCTCCCGAGACCTGCCGCCTTTTACCGGGCGCGGCGACCGGGAAAAAATAATACGCTACGTTAACTTGTGCATGTTCCTTCGCAGGAAACTGGGAATGGGTAACACCTGTTTCAACTATTCTCTGCTGCTTTGTGATATACTAAGAAAATATAGTTTTGACGCGAAAGTATGTTTCGGGGCCAGGAAACAGGACGCTGAGCGGGAAGGAACGACTTTCCTGGCCGGGCATTGCTGGGTGGCCATAGGAGATGAAGAACTTACCTCCTCATACAAGACCATATTCCAATATCCTTAAGGCGCAAAGGAGGATGCCGTGATAGATCTTGAAACCCGTGTATATAAGAACGAGAACGTGCCGTGGAGGATCATAGAAGACGAAGCCATACTTGTCGAGGTCAAGAAAGGCGAGGTGATACATCTTAACGATGTCGGCGCCAAGATATGGGACCTTATTGACGGCGAGAATACCGTACAGGATATCGTCCTTGGAGTTGTCGGCGCTTATGAAGTCGATGAGGATACCGCCCGCCAAGATGCTTTGTGTTTTATAAGCGAAGTTCTCGAAAAGGGCCTGGCAGCGGTACGAGATGAATAAGACAGGTTTTACATTAGATATAGCGCGTGTTCCGGTAAGGATATTTTCGGACCGGGAAAAGTCTCTTGGCCTTATCGAAGGGGTTTTCGGCGGGTTCATATCGCGCGGTGAGCCCGAACTTGCAATCGAAGTGAGGGAAACTCGCCGCGATATTCCGGAAGATCTTCCGGAGGACCTTCTTTCTGACGTTAAGGTCATCAGAAAGGGACAGAATATCGGTTTTTACACAAAAGCTTTTCCCGGAGCGGAACTGGGCTTTTTCGATCCCCGGGAAAACAAAGCTGTTTTTTTTGACCGCGGCGGCGGATTCCTCGAAAACCATATACGAGCGTTCACTCTGGCCGTATTTCAGTTTTTTTTGTTTCACCGGGAATATGGTTTTGTTATACACGCTTCCGGCATCCGGCAGGGCGGCAGGGGATATCTTTTTCCGGGCCCTTCGGGAAGCGGAAAAACTACCATAACCGCCCTCTGGCCCGGCGCGAGTGTAGTGTCCGATGAATTTATATGTATCCGCGAGAGTAAAGGCGCTTATTTTATGTATTCAACGCCGTGGAAAGAGACAACAAAAAGCGAAGCCGTCATTGGAAAAATAATTTTTCCCAGAAAGGCGGACCGCCTTGAGATAAAAAAAGTAAGCCCGGCCTCGGCGGCGCTGGAACTTTTGTCCAACATCATATATTCTTTTTACGATGCAAGTATCATGGAAAAAGCCCTGGGAACCGTTAAAGATATAACAAAAAAAGTGCCTTGTTCTGAAATGCGTTTCGCCCTTGACTCATCTTTCTGGCAGGAGGTTGCCGTTTGATACCCCACGCTCTTGAGAAAAAGGTCTTTGACAACAATATCCCTCTGGACGTCCAGATAGAGCTTACCTGGAAGTGTAATCATAGATGCCTACACTGCTACCAGTACCCTCCTTCGGACAATGAACTCAGCGCCGCCGAGATAAAGGACATTATTTCACAGCTTGCTGACGCGGGCTGTTTATACCTTGCTTTTACCGGCGGGGAGCCGCTTTTAAGAAAAGATATCTGGGAAATAGCGGACTTTGCTTTCAAGAAACATTTCGCCCTTACTTTGCAGACCAACGGCACCTTGATCGGCGAAAAAGAAGCCGATAAGATAGCCGGGTTCAATTTTTTTGTGGTCCATATCAGCATACTCGGCTCAAAGGCCGATACGCACGACAGGGTAACCGGGGTGAAAGGTTCTTTTGAAAAAGTTGTCAAGGCGGCAAAGCTTTTGAATTCGAGAGGCGTTAAGGTAATATTGAACCATACCATGATGAAAGAGAATTACGGTGAATACGATGGGATAAAAAAACTTAATAAAGAGCTTGGATGTAATGTAGACATGAGGGTATCCCCGTTCATTTTCATGAGTAGTGACGGGAGCGCGGAACAAGAGGCGCTCAGGCTGGACGATGACCAGCTTAAAGAGTTTTACCGCGCCATGCGAGGGGAAATCGGCGGGCAAGAGCTCCAGAACAAGGCGCTTTTGTGCAATTTCGGCAAGTGTTCCTGCTGCATAAACGCGGAAGGCAAGGTTTATCCATGTGTCGCCGTTCCGCTTCCCGCGGGCGACCTTAGAAAGGAAAAATTCAAGGATATATGGCAAAACAGCCCGCTTTTCGGTAAAATAAGGACTGTGACCTGTAACGAACTTGAGGAATGCGGAAAATGCGATCTGGCCGGCTGGTGTTTCAGATGCAGCGGGTTTTCTTACCAGGAAACCGGGGAACTGTTCAGGGGATCAAAAGAAGCGAAGCGTTTCGCGCGTATAATAAGAGAGGTGAGCCGATATGAAAAAGAAAAAGTATAGAAAACCGG
>SLID01000023.1 GCA_007135805.1 Candidatus Omnitrophota bacterium
AACGGCCCCAGTTACAGGGCTAAGGACATCAAAAAGGGAGGTGATAGCACCTAAAAAAATTTGTCGCCGGCTATGGAAAAAAGTCCGGCGCTGACTATGGAATTTACCTTGACTTTGAGGCGGAATACCTTTTAATCCATTCTTTAGAGGCCTCCTGTATACTCATATCGCGGCCGAGCTGCAGGGACCTGAGAACACGGTATTCTTCTATGAGGTATATCTGTTCAATAAGTTTAACTTTGAAAGCATCGGAGTATGTCACAAACGCCACTCCTACCTCAAAAAGCCCCGTATCGGGGTTTTTTGAGGCCCTCACGACCTTCGCGTTTATTTTGAACACCTTACCGTAAAGGGGCATTTTCAATTTTATCATTGCCCCCACTTCTACGGGAGTACGGGCAACGAACATTAATCCCCCCTCGCTTACATCAACGGTATGGGTTTTTTCAGCTATCGAGGGATCATCGTTCACCTGGAATTCCAGGGGACTTACAAGTAAGTGCCTTATGTATCGCCTTCTTTCACGTTTTGTCATTTTATTACTCCGTGGCCTATCATGCTTGGGAGGCTCCTTTTATTCGGCCTATACTCGCAAACGCAAACCCAGGATCCTGTTTACGGGATCAGATTGCCTTCTTTGAGGTCCTGCTCAAGCTTAGCTATGGCTTCCTTGAGCTTGGGGAAAAGACGGACATTGATATTTACACCTTTACCGGTCGGGACCTTTTCATCTCCCTGGGGAGGCTGAGTCCATATCCGTATATCTATGACATCGTTACCCTGGTATTCCGATATACGGATTTTGACATCCTGGTACTTATTTTTCTCAAATACAGCGACATCTTTTTCCATTTCACCCTCCTTATATTCTCGAACCGTCTTCTTACTTCAAACGTATTTAGCTTTAGGTACTATAATATTATGTATAGTATATCTACTATATATAATACCCAACATTTTACGGAAAAGCAAAGAAAGCAAAGAAAATCCGGAGAAGAATTATCCGAGGACAAAACTTAGAATATCAATCCATTTTCTTTTTGCGGAAAATCTTTACAAAACAAAAAACCGACAGGAATAATATACTACCCCATGACAGGACCATAAAGATCCAACCCATTAAAGTCATTAGGCGCTCACCCCTTTTTTTCTCTTTTTCCACGCCAGTTTGACCATTACGGCTAAAGCGATAAAAATCAGGCTCAACCCTATTCTGGTCGCCATAACATAGGGCCTGTCAGCGACCGCGACATGATCCATGCGGATCACGCTCAGCCAACCGTCTTTCTGAAAAAACCAGAAAAAAAGTACAGCAATCAAAAAACCCGGGGTCACATATTTTATGATATATTTATACACGCGGGGTATTCTCATATCAGCCCCGTGATGGACTTCCTCCCATGCCTTGTTTATGCCGAAAACCCACCCGAAAAGAATAACTTCAACAGCGGCAAAAAGCACAAGACAAAATGTCCCACCCCAGAAGTCAAGTTCGTCGACGACCCCCCTTCCCAGAAAGAAGATCGCCGCGTTGCAAAGAGTGAACGTAACTGTCCCGAAAATAGCAACGGCCTTGGAACGGGAAATGTTGAACTCATCTTCCAGAAAAGCTATTGCCGGCTGGGCCATTGATACCGAGGACGTGACCCCTGCCAGGAAAAGTAAGCTGAACCACAGAAAACCCGATATATTGGGAAAAGGCATCCGGGAGAGTATCATGGGCATGGTGACAAAACCCAGGTTAAACGCTCCGGAGTCAGCTATGGTCGATATCGCGAGGGGGCCGAAAAAAACAAAAGCCGCCGGGATTATCATGCTGCCCCCGATAATAACCTCGGCGGTCTCGTTCATGCTTACGGCAGTAAGTCCGGAAAGAGCGACATCGTCTCCCTTTTTAAGATAGCTGGCATAGGTCAGTATTACGCCTAACCCCACGCTCAAAGTAAAAAAGACCTGACCGGTAGCCGCCAACCATACCCTCGCGCTTTTGAGCGCTGAAAAATCAGGATTCCACAAATACCCGAGACCATTAACGATATTCCAGTCAGGTTTCAAAGCGTCAGGTGTCCCCAGGAAAAGCACCCGCACCATCAATATCACACCGAATATGAGAAGTGTGGGCATGGCCACTTTACAGAACTTTTCTATACCGCCTTTTATGCCATGCGCGAGCACGGCCATATTAACCGCGAAGGTGACCAGAAAAAACGAATATGCCGGGACCATGCTGGAAAAGAACTGGTTGCGCTCCAGACCCTGATAACCCCGCAGAAAAGATTGCATCCCCTCTTGGGTGGTAACAGCTGCGTACCTGCCTGTTATCGCGAAAACGCTGTATGCGAGGGTCCAGGACTCTATGTAGGTGTAATAGATCATTATTACGAGGGGGCCGAAGATGCCGATAACGCCGAAATACTTTATGAAACGGTTCTTTTCCGCAAGTGAGTGAAATACCCCGGGAGCTGAAGAATGTCCAAACCCTCCTCCATAGCGCCCTATGGACCACTCAACCCACATCAGCGGTATGCCCACGAGAAGAAGAGCGACAAAGTACGGTATCATGAAGGCCCCTCCCCCATTTCTTACCGCCTGAACGGGAAAGCGCAAAAAGTTACCAAGTCCTACGGCTGAACCCGCCACAGCCATTATGACGCCAAACCTGGACCCCCATGAATCTCTGATCTTTCTCGCCACTCTGTCCTCTCAACATGTTTTACAGCGATCTGCTGGTTCCTATGTCCAGAAAACCGCCGCCCGCCCCGTTCACTTGAACCGCACGAAAAGTCTTCCCCAATTCTTGGAATCCTTATCTACCCTGTCGTACAGGTCCCTGTTCCTCTCGAGGAACTTAAGCACCCTTTTCTTCAGCTGACCGGAACCCTTGCCCGGGATTATTTCCACGATCTTTACTTTTTCTTGCCTTGCCCGGACCAATACATCCCTGAGAGACTTTTCTATCTCTCTGTGCTTATTGAAAATATCATGCAGATCGAGAGTTATCTTTTTCATCCTGACTCCGGGTTTTATTTTTGTACCGTTTAGCGGATAGAATATTCAAAAAAGCGCCGTTCACCCCTGATCGTCGATATTGACGGGACCGCGCGACTTTTTTTTGAGAGAGACCATCTTCTTATCTTTCAGCATTTTTTCCCTGGCTCTTCTGGACCTTCTGCGCTTCTGCCTGCGTATCTTTTCCCTGAGCGCTTTTTCGCGGGCTGCCTCTCCTGTCAGGGCCTTTTCGATCTTTTCCACCAGTATCCTGCGGGCGAGAAATCTGTTGAGGGACTGTGACCTCTCACGTGAGCATTTTACCTCGGTACCGGTCGGCAGATGCCTGAGATACACGCAGGTGGAAACCTTGTTGACATGCTGGCCTCCCCTTCCCCCCGACCTTAAAAAAGTTTCGCGGAGATCCTTTTCCTTTATGCCCAAACGGGCCATCTTATCTTTGAGGGCTTTTTCTTTTCGGGGGGTAACATTGAACATACTGTTTCTTGTATCCGGCCGTTTTCAGAACAAAACCCCTTAAAGAGAGTCTGAAGTTTGACAGCCTCGTAAGTCACCGCGCCCTTGCCCGGGTCCGGGATATCAACTTCGAAAAACAAGGCCTCTTCAGGCGGTCAGTATTGAATCTGCCGTACCAAAAATATTTTTCTCACAAGCGGGATTTGACGGATCTGCAACCCACGTGTCGTCAACAAGGAACTTATACCGGTACTGCCCCTTGTTCAAGGTAAAATGTCCGCCCCATTCTCCTGTTTCCAGCCTGGCAAGACGATTATTCTCCGCTTTTTGCCAGCCGTTGAAATCTCCCAGAACATAAACCTCACCGGCTTGAGGAGCATCAAGGCAGAATTCCTTCACGACAACATCCATCTCCCTGACACCGGTATTCACTATTTCACTAGTAACGTTGTAGAAGTCCAGGGCGGCGAAAGATTTGGGATCATGCTCAAATATCGTCCTGCCGAATTTCGCGGCTTCCCGGATCCTCACGCTGGACCTTATCTTGGTAGACAGCATGTAGGGTCCCAGTTTCTGCTGGGCGTCAATTTCGATCTGTCTGGCGAAATTCGACCTCCCATCGTAGATATTCATAACAAAGTAAATTGAAGGATCTCTCCCGGTTTCGGAATTCAAAAGACTGGTCACCCGGTACACGTTACTTATCCCATTGAACGAAAAATAACTAAGATCTATTGGTACAAGTATGGTGTCCGACGCGTACATGGCGTTAAGGGTAAGAAACCCGAAACTCGGGGGGGAATCTATTATAGCGTAATCATAATCCTCGAAATAACCGTTTGAAAGAAAACGGTCAAGCACAGAAGCGGCTCCGTTCACCCCGCCAAGATTTATCTCGGCTGTCGAAAGCATCATGTTAGCGGGAACAAAACCGAAGTTATCTCGTTCCTTGGAAACCATTGTCATCTCTTCGAAAGGCGGGTCTACGCTGTCGAAATGGGCCCGAAAAATATCGTATGATGTTTTTCTTCCGGCCGATTCGAGAGTATACCCGAGGGCATAAGTCGCGTGGGCCTGAGGATCCAGGTCTACCAGGAGGGTCTTTGATCCCATCCTGGCTAAAGCCGCGGCGATGTTTACCGCCATTGTGGTTTTTCCACATCCACCTTTCTGATTGGCAACAGAGATAACTTTCATCCTAACCTCCCGCACATTTTGTGGTTGATGATGGGACCCTATCGCACATCTTGCGATATTTTTGGTAAGTATACCATAAGGATTTTGCCATGTAAATAGAAGTGGAATAAAAATAATATCCTGGTGGCAGAGCTTGCCCTGAAACAAGAGATTAAATATGCTTGATGGCCCCAGCTCTTACAGCAGTTAAAGGGGTTTGGCGCGAGCTTAAATTTGATGTGTACATTCCCGGTCCGTTCTTGTATCATATTTTGTTGAAGGAATAAAAAAACACTTTCCCTTCCGCGAGAACGATGGAAAGATGTTTTTTGAGAGCTTTATGGAAACACAAACAAATATACCGCACGGCAGGACCGCGATGAAAAATGACGCGAAGACACGCGACGCCATAGACAATGAACTCGCCAAGATCTACTTCAACCCCGCGGGGACGAGCAAGGCCCACCCCGGGGGACAGAGGAAAAAAATATCAAGCCATTCGGCCCGGAGAAGATCGGCAGCCGTAATAGCGGTGCTTCTATCTTCCGTACTGGCATTCCTTCTGGCGATGCACATAATGGCCACTCTCGGCATACGGCCGTTCGCGTCCGCCCCGGGCACCGGGCATGGCCGTTTACATTCTTTGCACACAACTCCCCTTCCCGTTCTTTTGAACGAAACAGTGCTTTACGACTTCGAATCAGGAAGGGAAGGCTGGGGCATACCGTCATGGGCTATGGAAGAGGCGGATTACCGACAGACGGCCATAGATATCTCGCAAGACATCGCGTCCGGAGGTTCAAAAAGCCTGAGAATGGATATAGACCTTCCTCCGGGGACGTGGTCCGCGGCCCTGGCCGAGATAGAGCATTTCCTCGACCTTACAGATCAGGGGGCCATGGCTATAGACGTATATGTCCCTCCCGTCGCCCCGCGCGGGCTAAGGGCAAAGCTCATACTAACCGTCGGAGAGGACTGGAAATTCGTGGAAATGTCCAGGTCGGTAAGACTGGTCCCCGGCGAATGGGTAGGCATACTGGCAAGTCTGGAACCGGATTCGATAGACTGGAAATGGACACGGGTAGACGACACATTCAAGAGCGACATACGGAAAATATCTCTCCGGATAGAGTACGAAGGAAGACAAGGATACGCGGGGCCTGTATATATTGACAGTTTCCGAGTGGGCGACATGCCTGAATAGGCCTTCTCTCCTGATGCCCTTGGTGAGGAAAATATTTTCCTCACCGCGCCTCCCGGCGATCTTGGTAATACCAAAACATAGGAAATACACACTTCCCGCTTAGCCACTTTAAAGAACAAGAAACCCGCTCTGTTAGGCATAGATCACGGAAGGAACAACAACAAAGAAGAGTCCGAGAGTATCTTAGAACAGGCTGTCACCGAAAGATCCTTTACTGGCGGGGCCTTCCGAGGTATTGTCGTCACTTCCTCCGGAGGGAGGTTCAGTCGACCCCGGGCCAAGGTAGTATTTTCTGTTTTTTATCACCACAAAGTTGCTCCAGTCTTTTCCTTCCCCGGACTGTGAAACAATTATCTCTTTTACCGCGTTCGCCTGGGAGACAAGTTCGTCGGTCTGGTACACTATGGTCGCTTCCAAGGTCTTGGGAAGGACCGGCGACTGCTGTTCATATTCGCCGTGATGTGAAAGTATTATGTGTTCCAACTTCATCGCTATATCATCGGGAAAATCACTGATACCGGACATCTTGTCTACCAGTATTTTATGCCCTATGCCTATGTGACCTATCAGGCCCCCTTCCACCGTATATTCCATCCTGCTGACATCCAGCTCATAGACTTTCCCTATGTCGTGAATAAAAGCCCCGAATACGGCGATATCCCTGTCCGCTTCCGGATAGATCTCGCAGACCTTTTCCACAATATACATTACTTCCCATGTGTGTTCCATAAGGCCGCCCACATAGGCATTATGCCAGCTTTTACCGCCTGCCCCGGAAGCGAAATTCTCCATCAGCTTCCCATCTTCCAGAAAAGAATCCGCCAATTTTTTTATCCAGAGATCGTTAAAACTTTTAAGGAGTCCGGTAACTTTTTGCTTTACGCCCTGAATATCATCGGCCACTCTCACCATATCAGCGCGGTCAAAGTCAGCCGGGTCGGCCTTGCCCATAAAGTCCACTTTTACCTGTTTCTCTTCGCGGAACTTGTCTATCGAGCCCTTTATCCTGACAACATCTCCGGTCTCGGCCGAAAGATTGAATTTTTCGGCGTCATCCCACAACCTTCCCTCTATAGTTCCTGTCTTATCGGCCAGGGTAAGTTCGAGGTAAGGCTTGTCATTTTTGGTAAGTTTGAGATTTTTCTTTCTCAGGTGGAAAAAGGTGTCGACCTTTTCATTGACCTTGAATTCTGAAATGAAACTTTTGGCCATATGTCACTCCGCTCGCGGCCCTCTCCCGGGGCCCGTTCACCGGCTCAGCTGAAAGATACCATTCTGCGCGAACAGATTGGGAAAAACCCGGACACGATGGTTCCCGGAGGTAAAAAGTTTTTTCTCTATCCTTATTGCCTGCTGTCCGCAGAACCTTTCAAAATCCTTGATGCTCAAAAAATGCAGATTAGGAGTGTCGAACCAGGAATACGGAAGAGAAGGCGTTATCGGCACATGTCCCGCGAAGAATATCTGAAAGCGAGCCGTTACAAAACAAAAATTGGGAAAACCGACTATTACTTTCTTGCCGATCCTCAGGGCCTCGCCGATAGCGTCACAAGGCTTTTGGACCTGCTGCATGGTCTGGTTGAATATAACGTAGTCGAAAAACTTATCGGGATACTCTCTCAGCCCCGAATCTATATCACCGTGTGATACGCTGAGACCTTTTTCAACACAGCTGTAGATCGCCTCTTCGCTTATCTCTACTCCGCTTCCACTGACACCTTTCTCCTGGACGAGGTACTCCAGAAGATCTCCGGTACCGCACCCCACATCCAGAACGACCGAAGAGGCCTTTACCATCTCTCCGATGATCCTGTGATCGAATCTCAGCGCATCCGCCGTCACCGCCGTCATGTTGCCTTCCTGATCTTCTTGTAAGTGTTTTTGATAAAATGCCCTATCAGTTTGGTTTCTTCCTTGAACTCGAGGAGGAACGCGTCATGCCCGTAATCGGAACTTATCTCACAATAAGTAACATCCACGCCGTTCATCTTGAGAGCCCTGACCACTTCCTTTGACTGATACGGCGGATAAAGCCAGTCTGAACTGAACGCTATTACAAGAAACCTTGCTTTCACGTTCTTGAAAACAAAAGACAGCGACCTGTCTTTCTGCATATCAAAATAATCCATTGCCTTTGTTATGTAAAGATAGCTGTTGGCGTCGAACCTTTTTACAAAACTATCCCCTCTGTACCTCAGATAGCCCTCAACCTCAAATTCCGTAGCGAATTCATAACCGAGTTTTTCTTTTTTCAGGACCCTGCCGAACTTGTTTTCCATGGAACTGTCGCTCATGTATGTTATGTGCCCTATCATCCTGGCCACGGCCAGTCCCGAGGACGGGTGGTTCTTTTCGTAGTAGTCCCCGCCGTTCCAGGCGGGGTCGGCCATTATCGCTTGTCTACCCACCTCGTCAAACGCTATCTGCTGCGCTGAATGTTTATATGTTGTCGCGATCGGTATGCATGAAGCGACCATATCGGGATATTCGACGGACCACTGAAGCGCCTGCATCCCCCCCATGGATCCGCCTGAAACGGCGACAAGCCTTTGTATACCCAGAAAATCCATAAGTTGCTTCTGGGCCCTGACCATATCCCTGATGGAGACCAGGGGAAAACTAAGGCCGTAGGGTTTCCCCGTGGCGGGATTGACCGAGTTGGGGCCGCTTGACCCCCTGCACCCTCCTATTACATTGGAACATATCACAAAGAATTTGTCTGTGTCAAAAGCTTTGCCGGGGCCTATCATGTCGTCCCACCACCCGGGTTTTTTTTCGCCGCGTTTAAATCCCGCGGCGTGAGCGTCCCCGGAAAGAGCATGGCAGACAAGCACAGCGTTGTCTTTGTCCGGGTTAAGCTCCCCGTAAGTCTCATACGCTATCTTCAGGTCTTTGAGGATTATTCCGCTCTCAAGAAGGAACTCGCTACCCTCCGGGGAGTTATAATACCTCGTCTCAACAAAGGTTTTCTCTGTTTTTTTCGCTTTTTCAGACATCTGAGGCATAACCTCTCACTTAAGAAAATCCTCAAAAAGCCAGGTGCTCAGGTACCTTTCGCCTGTATCGCACAAGACAGTGACTATGGTCTTTCCCTCGTTTTCACTTCTTGAAGCGACCTCTATACCGGCGGCCACGTTGGCTCCCGCGGAAATACCGACCAGCAGGCCTTCTTCCCGGGCAAGCCGCCGGGCCATACTGCCGGCATCATCATCCCGGACGGTAATTATCTCATCTATCATGTCTTTTTTCAAGACCTTAGGGACAAACCCGGCGCCTATACCCTGTATTTTGTGGGGTCCGGGTTTTCCCCCGGTAAGCACCGGACTGGCCGCCGGCTCCACGCCCACCAGTTTTATCCCGGGAGACTTCTCCCTCAGGTATCCACCCGCTCCGGTTATGGTCCCGCCCGTGCCTATACCCGCGACAAATATGTCGACATTGCCCCCGGTATCGTTCCATATCTCTTCTCCCGTAGTCCTTTTGTGCGCCTCGGGATTGGCGGGATTTTCAAACTGCTGCGGCATAAACGCGCCCGGGATCTCCTTAGAAAGGGCTTCCGCTTTTTCTACGGCTCCCTTCATTCCTTTTTCCCCGGATGTCAGAACGACCTCCGCCCCGAAGATTTTCAGTAAGGCCTGCCTCTCCACGCTCATGGTCTCAGGCATGGTAAGTATGAGCTTGTACCCCCTGGCCGCGCATATGAAAGCCAGCGCTATACCCGTGTTCCCGCTGGTGGGTTCCACTATAACGGCGCCTTCCGAGAGTTCGCCCGCCGCTTCGGCTCTCTGTATCATTGCCAACCCGATGCGGTCCTTGACACTCGCCAGAGGGTTGAAAAACTCCGCCTTCATGAGGATCCGGGCCGGAAGACCTTTCCCTATCCTGTTCAACCTTATAAGAGGGGTCCCTCCAACCGTACAGGTCACATCGTCGTAAATTTTCATATTTTGCTCCCCGGCTCGCTGAAATACTCAGAGAAAAAACTTTTGTTCCCGGTCTACACGGCTGACAAAGCCCGATCTATGTCTTCGGCGATATCGTCAACATGCTCAAGCCCCACGGAAAGCCTTATGTAGTCGGGGGTGACACCGGTTGATAGCTGCTGCTCGGGGGTCAACTGCTGGTGGGTCGTGCTTGCCGGATGAATAGCCAGAGTCTTCGCGTCACCTATATTCGCCACGTGAGAAATAAGCTGAAGCGAATCTATGAACTTTTTCCCGGACTCGACTGTACCCTTTATGCCAAAACCTACTATGGCCCCGGAACCTCCCGGCAGATACTTGCGCGCTTTTTGTTTCTGGGGACTTGACTCCAGCCCCGGATAATTGACCCATGAAACCTTGGGATGTTTCTCGAGAAATTCCGCGATAAAAAGCGCGTTCTGAGTATGCTTGGGCATCCTCAGGTGAAGTGTTTCAAGGCCCTGCAGGAAAAGAAAAGAGTTGAACGGGGACAACGCCGCCCCTATATCCCTTAGAAGAGTTACTCTGGCTTTCACTATGTAAGCCACGTTCCCGAGGTTTTTAAGCGCTTCGACAAAATCCATATCGTGATAGCTCGCTTCGGGACCCGAGATAAGGGGAAACTTGCCCCCAGTCCAGTCGAACTTTCCCGAATCCACTATCAGCCCCCCGATAGAATTACCGTGGCCTCCTATAAATTTCGTCGCCGAATAGACCAGAATGTCAGCCCCGTGATCGATGGGGCGGGCTATGTATGGCGCGACCGTATTATCGATCACAAGCGGAATGCCGTTTTTATGAGCTACCTCGGCCAATTTTTCCACGTCAGTGACATCCAGTTTGGGATTACCTATTGATTCGGCGTACACCGCTTTCGTTTTTGGGGTTATGGCCCGGGCGAAAGAATCGACATCATCAGAGGGGACAAACTTGACGTTTATCCCCATACGCTTTAACGTGTACTTGAAAAGCGTGTAAGTTCCCCCGTAAAGGTTATCGGCCGAAACTATCTCATCACCGGCCTGGGCTATGTTCAAAAGAGCGAGGGTTATAGCCGATTGGCCGCTTGAAACAGCCAGAGCCCCCGCCCCCCCTTCCATGGCCGCGACCCTTTTCTCGAGAACATCAGTAGTGGGATTCATGAGGCGCGTATATATGTTGCCGAACTCTTTTAAAGCAAAAAGATCCGCCGCATGTTCGGAACTTTTAAAACAGTACGAAGATGTCTGATAGATTGGTACCGCCCGTGCTCCCGTCGCGCTGTCCGGCTGCTGCCCTCCGTGTAGCGCCAGTGTCTCGACCCTTAATCCGCCGTCTGCCTTGGACATGGCCCGCCTCCTATTTTTAAAACCCTATAATACGATCTGATCCTTTTAGTGATAGTGAAATAAGCCAGGCGCCCAGCGACACCGTCCCGCGCGGAATATCCATCCCCGGGACGCGCGAACTTATCCCTTCCCGCGTCACATCGTCGCGGGACTCCAGTGTTCGGGATCGTGAAGATGCGGCTCCCTTTCAGGAAGAATTTCGGTATTTCTTCCGAATATATACCCCGAACCATACCAGTTACGGAACCAGTAAACGGCCTCTTTCCACATGTAGTAGGCCAATACCTGCCACAGAGGCGGCGAAACCTTTCTCACCTCGTATGTTACATAGTCATTGTTGACCGCTACCCTCACATAGTGGTGATACCCGCCGTCTGCCTCGGGGATCTCTATCAGTATCCCTCCACCTCCGGTAACAATGTATTCGACACCGTCAAATACTTCGCTTTTGAAGAGGTGTTTATGCCCCGCGAACACCATACTCACACCGTATTCGGCGCAGAGCTTACGGAACCTGTAAGCCCAGTAACTGTTATCCTCGTTGTAAAAATCCTGTTGATAGGGATCGAAAGGGGGCTTATGCATGACGATAAAGATATGCTCATACTCCTGGCCTTCAATAAGTTTTTCTTCCAGCCATTCCATCCCGGCCTTCCTGGGGTTGCCTCTTTTGTTCTCAAAAACTATGAAATAAGAGTTTCTGTTGACAAACGTGAACTGATGCGGGCCCACGTACTTGTTAAAAAGGTCAAGATCATCGTGGTTCCCGACAGCCGCGATAACCGGGTACTTTATCAGCTCCTGTATCTTTTTCCATGCCCTGAAATGTGACTCGGCGCCGTCCAGCGTAATATCGCCCGCGCTCAAAACAAAATCAATAGGCGACTTGCGGAACCTGTCCTCCCTGTTCATGTGCCATATAAGTTTCATAGCGGCGCTGTCGTTGAAAAAAAGCCCCGAATGGTTATCTCCCCAGACTATGAACGAAAAGTAAACCCCTTCATTTTCTTTCAATATCTCGGCGCTGGAAAGGTTGTTATCCTCAAGCGGCGCGCCTTCCATCAGCCAAAAACGCGCCATCGGCAGAAAAGAATACACCACCATTAACGCGAAAACAACAAGTACCGCCTTTTTCCATCTGATGCCGTGAAATCTCATTTTTACCCTTTCCCTCTCAGGTCTATCAGTCCTCCACCCGGAAAGCAAAAGACCTTATTACCCAGATGATGCAAAGTATAATAGTCCTTATTCTCGAAAAGCCAGTGTCCGCTGAAAGCGTCCTGTTCCGCCCCGGCGTAAAGCACTTTACCTTTCACCAGCCCCCGCTCAAGCAGATATTCGTCCCTTACAAGCTCGCATTCCAGAAAAGCCGGACAATCGCTTATAACCGGTGAAACGACTTTTTCAGCGGGCCTTATCGAAAGCCCGAAAACCGAAATCTTATCCGTTTCTCTTCCCGAACATGATCCGCATCCAACGACCGTTTCAGCCATCTTCACAGAAGGGATATTAACCACAAAGTCACCTGTCTCGCCGATACATTCGTAAATAAAGTGCTTTCTTCCTATTTCCAGCATTATAAAAGGAGGGTTCTTCTGTACCGGCATACTCCAGGCCACGGGGGTCACTCCTGTCCTGTCACCAAGTTTTGAGCTTACAAGAACCACCGGCCCGTGGTTGATCAACCTTGTGGCCTCGTTCAGAGGTACTTCTTTGAACATGGTTTTCCTCCTTTAGAAAAAATAGAACGCAAACTCCTCTCAATGTATCACTTCACCCCGGGCAAGGCATTTTCTTGCCCAGGCCCATCCTGCCGGCGCGATATCATATTTTAGGACACCTGGCAGTCATCTGGATATACCAACTATCTCGTACTTGATAAAACCCGCCGGGGCTTCTATCTCCACAATGTCACCTTTTTTGTGGCCGAGAAGGGCCTTTCCGACGGGGGAAGATACAGATATTTTGTTCTCCGAAAAATCAGACTCTTCCTCAGCGACAAGCATGTACTCGAATTCTTCCGAGGTCTCCTTATCGACAACCTTTACCCTGGCCCCCAACAATGCCTCATCGCTCGACATGGCGCTTTCGTCCATTATGCGCGCCCTCATAAGCACGTCTTCAAGCTCGGCAACCCGCTTTTCATTGAGCGCCTGGGCCTCCTTAGCCGCGTCATATTCGGCGTTTTCACTGAGATCTCCGTGAGCCCGGGCTTCAGAAAGGGCTTTGGCAATCTCCCTTCTTTTTTCTCCCTTCAAAAACTCCAGCTCTTTAACAAGCTTGTCTCGCCCCTCACGGGTCAACGTAATATATCCCATCTTGCATACCTCCCGATATTAACGCTTTTTCCAAATTACCGACACAGCGATTATATAAGAAGATACCGGATATGACAAACAAAAACTGCCTCCACCCGCTGAGAATACATTTTCGGGAGCCGATAACATCCTGTGGACAAGCTCTGCCGGCTTTTAAACAAACTTCTCACGCCGGCCCGAAACGCGAAAATCTGGTTGATATGTTTTTGTAAAGATACAAATCCCTTTTTGGACACTCTTAGCTTTGTTAGTTTACAAATATTTAGTTTTTCAATCTTGCTTTTTAGATTTTTACCAGTAAACTTGAATCTGAACTTTAGATCGAAACGTTCTTTTACAATACTACTGGTCAAACGACAAAGGCAAACTGTTTGAAAGAACAGGACGCAAAGTTTTGAGCCTAACCCCCCGTTACGGGGCATGGCCGTCAAACTGCCGAACTTGATGAACGTCACGCTCTATCCGACTTTCTAAAACCCTATCTTTCAGGCTGTGCTTTTGTCCAAACCGATAGGGTTTTTTATTTGTAAGGGAGGATAGGCCATGAACGTTCAAAAAAGCAAAACAACAAAAATTTTTCGCGCTTTTGCCGCGCTATTTTTTACGGCGGCGCTCATTTCCCCAGTAAATTTATCCGCGCAAACCGCCGCGGTGACCCCTCATAGGGGCATGTGTTACGCGACCTGGTGCCGTGACCGTTTCGCTTCGGAGCATTCCGACAGGTCCCTGGAACGTCTCAGAGAGATCGGCGCGGACCATCTCTCTCTGGTCGTGACGCAGTATCAGGACTCGTTCAATTCAACCGAAATAAAACGTACCGAAAGGACCCCTTCTGACCGGAGTCTTTCACACGCGATAAAAACCGCCAAAGAACTGGGACTGACGGTGATGCTGAAACCCCATATCGACCTGATAGACAAACACGATGGGTCTTTCTGGCGGGCGGATATAGGATTCAACAACGACACGGACTGGGCAAGGTGGTTCCGCAACTACAGGCGCGTCATAATACACTACGCCCGGCTGGCTGAAAGAACTGGCGTAGAGATATTCTGCGTAGGAACCGAACTATCCTTTACTACACAGCGGAACGATGAGTGGGTGGAACTTATACGCGAAGTACGCAAGGTCTTCTCGGGGAAACTGGTCTATGCCGCCAACTGGGACAATTTCAAGAACGTCAGGTTCTGGAACGAACTGGACTATGTAGGGATAGATGCTTATTTTCCCCTTTCGTACTCCCCTGACCCCACTCTGGAAGAGCTCAAGCAGGGATGGAGAAAATGGAAGAATGAGATACGCGACTGGCATTCAACGGTAAATAAACCCATACTCTTCACGGAACTGGGTTATGCCAGTACACCGAGCGCCCACTACGCTCCCTGGGAAGGAGGCATGCAGGGCAACCCCGATATCGACATACAGGCAATGTGCTATGAAGCTTTTTTTCAGACCATATGGAACGAGCCCTGGTTCGCGGGAGTCTACTGGTGGAAATGGAATCCCAATATCCGTTCAGGGGGACAATACAACAGACGGTTCACTCCGCAGAACAAACCGGCGGAACGCATAATCGAAGCTCACTACAAAGGCCCTGAACCGCGGACCGACCGCATCGCTCTCGCGAAATAAGAGAGCCGGACGAACACTATCGTAACATCTCAGTCATCCGCGGAAATATAGCGTCTCAACGCCCGTCTTTGCGAACCCGCCGAAGGCGGGTGAAGCGATCCCAATAAAAAAATATTGCCGGATTTTCATACGCTCACGTGACACACTCCTTCGGAGCGTGTCACCAGAGTCGCCGGGATGTTCACATGTTATGGGGTCATTTCGTTACCCC
>SLID01000066.1 GCA_007135805.1 Candidatus Omnitrophota bacterium
GCCGGTAATTGTTCTTGAGAAACTCCCGGACCATCAACATAGGCACACTCAACAATTCCTTACAATGGCTCCTAAAAAAAATACTGTCATACTGCTGGCGGCCCTGCGGATTACGCATGAGGCCCATGGCCGTTGTTTCTGGACAGGGGTATTGTATCACACCTACCCTCTTATCCATGAGATACGTCATGAGGTCCCTCGACAACTGGAAATTCTGGCCCAATATATGCACTCTGCAGTAAGGGTTTACCAGGCACTGCGCTATGAGTATTATCCGCCTGTCTTTTCTGCTCATTTCATCCTCCCGTCCTTTAACTCCTTAGAAAAGGAATATCGCCGCCGCGACAACCGTCGTAAAGTCCCCTTCTGATCCGATAACCGCCGTCTGAGTGATATTAGTTGCGCGCACTATCTTATCGCTTAGCTGGTATATCGCCCTGTTCTCGTCCCAGGACCGCTCCTCGTCAAACTCGAGCCCCAGTGTCGAAGCCAGCATGGCCGCGGCCATATCTTCCGCGAAATCACCCGCTGTCTTTTCGTTCTGTCCGAACGCGTGATGTTCGCTCAGGTATCCGTAGGCGTCAGGGTCGGCCGGCACCGCGCAGCCCACGCTTGCCGCTATCAATCTATGCGCCTCGTTGGACGAACACCGGGCCATTACGGTGAATGCCACCATGCCCGGCAAAAGCTCTTTTTTCCCTTCATTACGAGAGACGACCCTGCATGACGGGGGCAGGATGCTCGATACCGAAACAAGGTTGCATTTTTCTATGCCCGCGTCTCTCAGGGCCAATTCAAAACTTCTCAGCTCCGATTTCTGGGTGCCGACACCCTTGGTAAAAAACACTTTTTTCGGGACCATCTGCCTGGTGTGGTGGAACATAGATTTCACCTCCCTTTACCCCGGATCTCCGGACCTCATTTTAACTATATCTAGACGCCATGTAAACAATGTCTTTCCCTGGGGGACATTCGGTTTCATCCTTCCGTTCTCTTTCTTACACAAGACGCGGGGACAAGTGATGGAAATGTCCTTACGCAGAAAGCGGCGCCGAGATACGCTCCCGCCAGCGAAACACATGCCGCCGTAAAACTCTTAAGGGGAGACGCGGTAACGCTATATACCAGAAAAAGCGCCGTAATGAACGCCGCTAAAGGCATCGCGTAAAGCAGCGCGTAGACCTTCATCATGGAATAAGGTTCCACCATTATCTCCAAAATGTCCCCTTCAGAAACATCTCCGGCGTCTTTCAGCGACAAGGCGAACTTTCTGGGCCTGGCGGCCCCGCAGGAACAGCATTTAGAACACTGCTCTGGGGGTTCTACTCTTACAAGGACTTCCTCCCCCGATACTTTTATTACCCTGGCAGTCTCTTTCATCCCTCAGCCCCGGGGCCTTTGTTTTCCTTCAAACTTTCTACACGTTCTTTCATTTTTTTCTCGTAGCCCTCTTCTCCGGGGAAATAATATCTGACACGCTTTTCCATATATTCCTGGTCCACATAATGGCCTTCATACGCGTGGGCGTATTTGTAACCTTTGCCTCTGCCCAGCGTCTCAGCGCCCTTGTAACCGGTGGATCTCAAGTGATCCGGCACATCCTGGGTCCTCGCGGACTTTATATCCTTTATAGCGCTGTCAATGGCCTCGTAAGACGCGTTACTTTTGGGAGCGCAGGCGACGTACACGGTAGCCTGCGCCAGAGGTATCCTCGCTTCGGGAAAACCTATAAATTCCGAGGCCTGCATGGCGGCGTTAGCCAGAATAAGAGCGTTGGGATCGGCGTTACCGACATCCTCGGACGCGCATATCACGAGCCTTCTGGCTATGAACCTCGGGTCTTCTCCTGCCACTATCATCTTAGCCAGCCAGTAAAGCGCCGCGTCCGGGTCGGATCCCCTCATACTTTTTATGTAAGCGCTCGCGGCGTCATAGTGCGCGTCTCCTTTTTTATCATAGACCACGCTTTTTTTCTGGATGGAGTCCTCGGCGATCTTTCTGTTTATCCTGATCGCCCCGTTCTCCGCGGGCGGGGTAGTCAGGACGGCTACTTCCAGGGCGCTCAGCGCCTTCCGAGCGTCTCCGTCGGACATGACCGCTATATGTTCGAGGGCATCCTCGTCAGGTTCCACTTTAAACCCGCCCAGCCCTTTTGTTTTGTCACTTAAAGCGTTCTTGAGCAGGCGAATGATATCTTTTTCTTCCAATCGTTTGAACTCAAACACCTGGCTCCGGGAAAGAAGCGCCGAATTCACCGAAAAGAAAGGGTTTTCGGTGGTAGTACCTATAAGTACTATGTTACCCGTTTCCACTTCGGGTAAAAGTACGTCCTGTTGGGACTTTGTGAACCTATGTATCTCGTCAAGTAGAAGTATGGTCTTTTTGTCGTTGAGGGCTCTTTTTGTTTTGGCGCTTTCTATTACGGCTCGGATATCCGATACATTACTTGAAACAGCGTTCTTCCTTACAAAAACTCCGCCTGTTTTTTGTGATATAACTACCGCAAGCGCTGTTTTGCCAACTCCCGGCGGACCGTAAAAAATAACGGAACTTATCCTGTCTGATTCTATGGCCCTTCTCAGAAGCTTCCCGCTTCCGAGAACATGTTCCTGCCCGGCGAGGCCCTCGAGCGTGGAAGGGCACATCCGGGCGGCAAGCGGGGTCGAGCTGTCGGTTTCCAGATTTTTCTCAAAAAGATCCACTCTTTTACCATCTCCCGGGTAAATACTGTTTTCCGCCTGTACCCTTATAATAGCAGGGCCGGACTAGGTCCGGCCCAGGGCCCATCATGCCGCCCAAAAAAAAGGGAATTTACGACCTGGTAATCCAGGTGGGTGCCCTCCCATCTACCCCTAGAGATAAACGAAGTCAGGCTCCCAGTTCAAAAGTGTTGGTCAAATTCCCTATTCCCTGTCACAAACACGACAGAACCTTCATCTATATTATACCATTTCCGGGCATGGCGGGCAAACCGATCACCATTTTCAGTAGTGTCAAGATAATTGGGCACTTTGATATTGAAGTTCTTTGATCTCTTCCCCCATGGGGGAAGACGGCGTCCCTTTTGGTTGCTTTGCTCCATCCACGTATTGGATAATCCCATAAACCCAATAATCCACACTTCTGGGGTTCTTAAAATACCCCTGGACTTTTATCCGCCTTCTTATCTCCTCCAGATACCTTTCAAGATGATTCGTGGTGCTTATAAGCCTTTTATCGTTCAGATAGTCATAAAACGTCAAGGTATCCGCAAAGTCCTGCTTTAAATTCCTTACCGCGCTGGGTTCGATATCTTTCCACTTCTTGCAAAACGCCGTAAATCTCGCCAGCGCCTCGCGTCTGGAAGAAGCCTTGTATATCTGGCTGGCGTCTTTCATAAGATCCTTACGATTCTTAGCCTTGTACCGGACCCTCTTACTAACATTCCTCAACTTATGCGTATAGCACCACTGCCATTTAGCATATGGATAAACCATGTTTATCGCCGCTCTTATTCCTTTAGCACCGTCACTGGCTATAAGTCTGAGGTTTTTACCCTCTAGACCCCTACGATAAAGATCATTCAATATCCCGGTTACTTCTTCCTCCGTCTCCCCCTTAGCCAGCTTAAAGGTCAGAACCTCTTTGGTTCCATCGGGCTTCACTCCGATTACAAAGATTATTGGCCTCTTTTTTGTGGTTACCTCTTTGACCGACACCCATATCCCGTCTATTATCAGATACACATACTCGTCAGATATTGGGCTAGTTCTGAACTTCCCAAGATCTTCTTCAAAACCTCTTACTAGCCGGGCTGTCGTAGCGTGACTTACCGAATCTCCTATAAACTCCGTAAAAAACTTCTTCTGGTTACGTGTCGAGATCCCCAATATAAGCGACATTACTACCATCTCATCAAACTTTTTCTGTCTTCTCTGGTACCTGTCAAAAAGCTTAAAATTAACTTCTATCTTACCGTGTTTGCCCCTGGCTCTGGGTATTTTTAGCACAGAAGCACCAAATTTCGTCGTCAGACTCCTCTGGTACGTTCCCTTGCGATAGGCCTCTCGCATTTTGTTCCGTTCATATCTGCTGGCTTTTATAAAAGCGCTAAATTCCTCATCTATTCCGCGCTGTA
>SLID01000059.1 GCA_007135805.1 Candidatus Omnitrophota bacterium
GCCAGGTTCATCGTAATGGCAGCCGTTAGCGTGGTCTTGCCGTGATCAACGTGTCCCACTGTTCCAATATTCAAGTGCGGTTTGGTTCGTTCGAATTTTTCCTTGGCCATGACTCCCTCCTCGATTTTTCAGGAATACTCCACTTACACTTCAAATATTTCCCGGTCTCGCAATTGTATTATAATCTTATAGAAGCGGGAACAGATCATGAACCCGTGCCCACCAATATCTTGTCTACAATGTCCTTGGGGACTTCCTTGTAAAAAGAAGGCTCCATTGTATACGTTGCCCTGCCCTGTGTCAAGCTTCTTAAAGCCGTGGCATACCCGAACATCTGGGCCAGCGGGGCGGCTCCGGTGATTATCTTGGTGGTCGCTTTCTGGTCTATGCTTTCCACCTTTATCCGCCTCATGTTCATATCTCCTATTACGTCCCCCAGATACTCATCCGGAGTAGTAACCTCCAGTTTCATTATAGGTTCCAAGAGGACGCTCACTCCTTTGGAGAGACCATCTTTAAAAGCTATGGACGCGGCATTCGAAAAAGCCATTTCAGAAGAATCAACTTCATGATAGGATCCATCGTACAAAGTGACTTTTACGTCGGTAACAGGATACCCCGCCAATATCCCGGTCCTGGCGGCATTCTTTATCCCTTTTTCAACGGAAGAAAAATATTCCCTGGGAACTGTGCCGCCTTTCACGGATTCCTCGAAAACTATACCCTCGCCCTTTTCGCTGGGCTCCATTACGACCTCGACATGTCCATACTGGCCGCGTCCGCCGGTCTGTTGTATGAACTTTCCGGTCGCTTTGACCGATCGCGTAACAGTTTCACGATACGCTACCTGCGGGCTGCCCACGTTGGCATTGACACTGAATTCCCTTTTTAAGCGGTCCACGATTATCTCAAGATGAAGTTCACCCATTCCCGCGATAAGGGTCTGTCCGGTTTCCTCGTTGTATAAGACCTTGAAGGACGGGTCCTCGTCTTCCAGTTTTCTGAGTCCCTGCGCAAGCTTATCCTGGTCAGCCCGGGTAGCCGGCTCTATCGCCATGGATATTACGGGTTCAGGGTAGTCAATTCTTTCCATCGCCAGAGGTTTTTTTTCATCGCATAAAGTATTGGCCGTAGTCGTGTTCTTCAGTCCGACCAGCCCAACTATCTCACCGGGACCAACAGACTTGACCATTTCTCTCTGGTCCGCGTGCATCTTCACTATCTGGCCTACCCTTTCCCTTTTACCGCTGGAAGAATTGTACACTGTCTTTCCGGACTCTATTTTACCTGAATATATCCGGGTAAAAGTAAGAGTCCCGACGAACGGATCCGTCATCACCTTATAGGCGTAGGCGCAAAGGGGGCCGTCTTCTTCCGGGGATATCATGACTTCTTCTCCTGTTTCAGGATCTACGGCCTTGGGCAACTTAACCTCAAGGGGGGAAGGCAGATAATCAACAACAGCGTCTATCACCATTTTCATCCCTTTGTTCTTGAGCGCCGAAGCGCACAAAACGGGAACAAAAAGGTTTTTGTTGGCAACCCTCCTTATATGGGCCTTAAGCTGGTCGGGGTAAATACCCTTGTCCTCGAGATATATGTCTTCCACGGTATCATCCACATCCGCGAGTTTCTCGATAAGGTTGTGCCTCCAATGACTCGACAGTTCCTTCATGTCTTCGGGTATTTCACATTCCTCAAGAACTTCAAGATCCCCCTTTTCCCCGAACATGTACGCTTTACAGGTAACAAGATCTATTATCCCCCTAAAGTCATCTTCTTTTCCTATCGGTATTTGAATAGGTACGGCGTTGGCGCCGAGCTTTCTGTGCATTTCAATTATTACTTTAAAAAAATCCGCTCCGGTTCGGTCCACTTTATTGATAAGGGCCAGTTTTGGAACCTCGTAATGGTCGGCCTGCCTCCAAACTGTTTCTGTCTGGGGCTGAACTCCTCCGACCGCGCAAAAAACCACAAGAGCCCCATCAAGCACCTTAAGAGAACGTTCCACCTCTATGGTAAAATCCACATGTCCGGGAGTATCGATGATGTTTATCTTGCTGTCTTTCCACAAACATGTCGTCACAGCGCTCGTTATGGTTATGCCCCTTTCCTGTTCCTGTTCCATCCAGTCCATAACGGCCGTGCCCTCATGGACCTCTCCCATCCGGTGTATCCGCCCCGTATGAAAAAGTATACGCTCGGTGGTAGTCGTCTTACCCGCGTCGATATGGGCTATTATGCCTATATTCCTTATTTTTTCTATCTCTTCTCTTTGTCCCACTTTTTCTCCCTGCAACACTGTTCCGGCGCCTTTAAATGTCTCCGCGACGCCCGTCATGCTACCATTTGTAATGCGCGAAAGCCTTGTTTGCCTCGGCCATTCTGTGCGTGTCGTCCCGTTTCTTTATGGCCGCGCCTTCCTTGTTATAAGCCTGCATTATCTCGGCCGCGAGTTTTTCTCCCATGGACCTTCCCTTCTGCTGCCGGGCAAAATCCCTTATCCATCGCATGGCGATAAAATGCCCCCGGTCGGTTTTAACCTCTACCGGCACCTGATAGGTAGCCCCCCCGATCCTGCGGGATTTTACTTCCAACAGGGGCCGGGCATTGTCCAACGCCTGGGTGAACACCTCAAGGGCTTCCTTATCGGGCATTTTCTGTTTTATTTCGTCAAGCGCGCCGTAAACTATCGTCTCAGCGACTGACTTTTTTCCCCGTTCCATCACCATGTTCACGAACTTTCCCAGTATTTTACTTCTGTATTTGGGGTCCGCGGCCGCCTCTCTTCTTTCAGCTCTTCTTCTTCTCATTTCGACATCCGATCCTTGTTATTGTTTAGGTTTTTTAGCCCCGTATTTTGATCTGCTGCGCCTTCTTGACTCTACACCTGAGGAATCGAGCATCCCCCGGACAATATGATACCTCACTCCCGGAAGGTCCTTGACCCTGCCTCCTCTTATGGTAACGATGGAGTGTTCCTGCAGATTGTGTCCCTCTCCCGGGATGTACGCGGTTACTTCCATCTTGTTGGTAAGACGGACTCGCGCGACTTTCCGCAATGCCGAATTAGGCTTCTTGGGCGTACGGGTCTTTACCTGGAGACATACACCCCTGCGCTGGGGACACCCCTTTAAAGCAGGAGAATCGCTCTTGTACAACACCCTTTTGCGGCCTTTACGTATCAGCTGATTTATTGTAGGCATATAAAGTTTCCCTTCGGTTTTTATTTTACGGTATTTTCGGCCTGTTCCGCTTCGGAACCATCGCCATTCTCGGGTAATTCTTCTTTCGCGAACTCCCTTTCCAGGCTTATGGCCCTGTGGTCCTGATAACCCGTTCCCGCGGGTATCAGATGCCCCATTATTATGTTCTCCTTAAGGCCTGAAAGCCTGTCTTCCTTTCCGGCAGACGCCGCTTCAGTAAGTATACGCGTAGTTTCCTGGAAACTCGCCGCGGCTATAAAACTCTCTGTCGTAAGGGACGACTTTGTTATACCCTGCAACATGGGCTCGGCAGCAGCCGGTTTTTTCTTGTCCTTAAGGGCTTTCTGGTTCTCTTTTTTGAAAGTGGTCTTATCTACCTTATCCCCCGCAAGGAACGAGGTATCGCCGGGATCAGTTATACGCACGTTCTTAAGCATCTGGCGCACTATTGCCTCTATATGCTTATCGTTTATCTGCACCCCCTGCAAACGGTATACTTCCTGTACTTCATTCAGGAGATACTCCTGAAGAGCCCTTTCCCCTGAAACTCTGAGTATGTCCTGAAGTACCACAGGCCCGTCCACAAGCTGCTCTCCGGCCTCTACATTGTCTCCCCTGTACACATTGAGATGTTTCCCGTGAGGTATGACATATTCCTTCCTCATACCGGTTTCACTCTCTACGATTATCGTCTTCTGGCCCTTTTTCAGTTCTCCGAATTCTACTACTCCATCTATTTCACTTATGACCGATGGATCCTTGGGTTTACGCGCCTCAAAAAGTTCCGCTACCCTGGGAAGACCGCCCGTTATATCTTTGGTCTTGGTCATCACCCTGTGCGTTTTCGCGAGAACATCTCCGGCTAGAACCTCCTGTTTATCGGCCACGGAGATATGGGCCCCTACCGGGAGCGGGTATATAGCGGCTACTTCGTTGTTCTCGTTGACAATAAGGATCTGGGGATGGTATTCCCCTTTCTGGTCTATTATTACCTTGTTCTTCACACCCGTCGACGCGTCCGCCTCGATCTTCATGGTCACGTCTTTTTTGATGTCTTCGTACTGTATCTTCCCCGGCACTTCAGCGAGTATCGGCACAGAGTAGGGATCCCATTCGGCGAACTTAACTCCTTTTTTGATCCTGTCCCCGTCCTTGAAGTAAAGAAAGGATCCCTGAAGTATGGTCTGCCTTTCGATCTCCCTGCCGTCTTCCTCGTTGATACTCAGCTGTCCGTTCCTGTTCAGTACGACATAGACACCTTTCTGTCTGCTCTCTACAACCTTGAGCTTATGGTATTTCACAAAACCTTCTTCCTTACTTCTATAGAAAGACTGTTCTATTATCCTGGATGCGGTACCTCCTATGTGGAAGGTCCTCATCGTAAGCTGTGTTCCGGGTTCACCTATGGACTGGGCCGCGATAATACCTACAGATTCCCCGACTTCCACAAGTTTCCCACTGGCAAGATTTTTGCCGTAACATTTGGCGCATACACCGTTGTCTGACTCACATGTCAGGACGCTGCGTATTCGTATTTTTTCTATTCCGCACTCATCTATCCTACTCGCGTTCTCATCGGTGATCAGTTCACCGGACTTAACAACAAGACTGTCGCTTATGACATCCACGATGTTATCCAGAGCCACTCGGCCTTCTATGCGTTCCACCAGCGGCACAACCTCTTCGTCACCTTCGATGATCGAAGAGACGGCGATACCGTTCAAAGTGCCGCAATCAGGTTCTCTTACGATCAAGTCCTGCGCCACATCTACCAGACGCCTTGTAAGATACCCCGAATCAGCTGTTTTAAGCGCGGTATCCGCCAATCCTTTACGCGCCCCGTGCGTAGATATAAAGTACTCAAGAACCGTAAGCCCTTCCCTAAAATTAGCCATTATCGGTGTTTCAATGATCTCTCCGGAAGGTTTGGCCATGAGCCCCCTCATCCCGGAAAGCTGTCTTATCTGCTGGCGTGAACCTCTCGCTCCGGCGTCAGCCATCATGAAAACAGGGTTAAAACTGTGAAGGTTCCGGAACACCATGTTGGAAACATCCTCGGTAACATGCGTCCATATGTCGATTATCTTGTTATATCTTTCCCCTCCGGTTATAAACCCTCTCTTATACTGGCTCTGTATCCTGTCTACTTCTTTCTGGGCAGTGGCTATTACCTTAAATTTTTCTTCCGGAACTTCCAGATCGGATACGGCCATTGACGCTCCGGAAAGTGTAGACTCCTCAAATCCCAGCTTTTTAAGAGCGTCAAGCAGTTTTACCGTTTCCTGATGCCCCCGTATCTTATAACAGTCAGATATAACCTTACTTACAGTCGATTTGTTCATCAATTCGTTGTAAAAAACCATGCCTTCGGGCAGGATGTCGTTGAAAAGTACCCGACCGACCGTGGTATCAACGACTTCTCCGCCTATGCGCACCTTTATCTTGGCAAACTTGTCGACTTCATCGTTCTGATAGGCCATTATGACCTCGTCCTTATCACTGAAGATCTTTCCCTCACCCTTCGCCCCTGATCTCTTCTTGGTCAGATAATACGCCCCCAGAACGATGTCCTGGGAGGGAGTCGTTATGGGCCTGCCATTAGACGGGGAGAAGATGTTATGCGCGGCGCTCATTAAAAGTCTGGCTTCCATCTGGCTTTCCATGGACAACGGCACATGGACCGCCATCTGGTCCCCGTCAAAGTCAGCGTTGAAAGCAGTACATACCAAAGGATGTATCCTTATCGCCTTGCCTTCTATGAGGCGTGGCTGAAATGCCTGTATCCCCAATCTGTGGAGAGTAGGGGCCCGGTTCAACAGGACCGGATGGTCTGTTATTACATCTTCCAGGATGTCCCATACCTCGGGATTCTCCTGCTGAACCATTTTCTTGGCGCTTTTGATGGTGTGAACAAAACCTTTCTCCCTCAGTTTCCTTATTATGAACGGCTGATAAAGTTCCAAGGCCATCACTTTGGGAAGGCCGCATTCGTTAAGATTGAGTTCGGGGCCGATGACTATAACGCTTCTTCCGGAATAGTCCACACGTTTACCAAGAAGGTTCTGCCTGAAACGTCCCTGTTTGCCCTTCAGCATATCAGCCAGGGATTTAAGAGGTCTTCCGCCCGAACCCATGACCTCTCTGCCATGTCTGCCGTTATCAAAAAGAGCGTCAACCGCCTCCTGGAGCATCCGTTTCTCGTTACGCACTATTACTTCCGGGGCCTTCAACTCGAGTAGTTTTTTGAGACGATTATTCCTGTTGATAACCCTGCGATAAAGATCATTAAGATCGCTGGTAGCAAATCTGCCGCCGTCAAGGGGTACCAGCGGTCTCAGATCCGGCGGGATCACCGGGATATAGTCCAGTATCATCCACTCCGCCAGGTTGCCGCTCTTACGGAACGTATCCACTATCTTGAGGCGCTTCATTATGCGTTTTGTCGTATTGACATCCCTTTTTTCGGATACCTTGACCATTAGCTCAGCCGCTACCGCGTCAAGATCGACAAGCTTTAAAAGTTCCCTTACGGCCTCAGCGCCCATCATAGCGGTAAATTTATTTTTGCCGAATTTGTCCCGGGCTTCATAATATTTGTCTTCTGTCAAAAGTTCAAAAGGCTTGAGCGGAGTTTCACCTCCGTCCACTACCACGTATTGTTCGTAATAGAGCACTCTTTCCAGATCCCTCATTTTCATATCCAGCAAATTAGCTATGCGTGAAGGTATCGCCTTGAAAAACCATACATGAGAGACCGGCGCGGCAAGCTTTATAACACCCATTCTTTCACGCCGTACACTTGATTTAGTGACCTCCACCCCGCACCTATCACAGATAATGCCCTTGTGCTTTATCCTTTTATATTTGCCGCAGTTACACTCGTAATCTCTTGTGGGACCGAATATCCTTTCACAAAAAAGCCCGTCTCGCTCGGGTTTTAAGGTCCTGTAATTTATAGTCTCTGGTTTCTTAACCTCAAAAAGAACACTCTTGGACCCTACCCGTCTCGTAGCCCACGACAGGATCCTGTCCGGAGAAGCTATCTGTATGCGCACCTTGTCAAATTTGTTCACTTTGCTCAACATAGGTCTCTGCCCCTCTATTGTTATGGTCACTTTATATGATCTTCCGGCGAAACAGTTCTACTAGAGCTCGACATCGGCTTCAGCGTGTTCGCTTTGTTCGAGCTGAACGTCGAGGCCCAAACTCTGCAATTCCTTTATGAGAACATTGAAAGATTCCGGAGTCGAAGGTTCCAACATATTCTCGCCCTTGACTATCGTTTCATATATCTTGGTCCTACCCGCGACGTCATCACTTTTCACGGTCAGAAGTTCCTGCAAAGTATATGCGGCCCCATACGCTTCCAGAGCCCATACTTCCATCTCCCCGAACCTCTGCCCGCCGAACTGCGCTTTACCACCCAAGGGCTGCTGGGTTACCAGGGAGTAAGGGCCTATGGATCTGGCATGCATCTTATCATCGGCAAGGTGCGCCAGTTTCATCATGTATATGTGACCCACCGTAACTTCCTGGTCAAAAGGCCTTCCCGTAAAACCATCCCGCAAATTTACTTTGCCTGAAAAAGGTATTTGGGCTTTCTCCGTCATTTCTCTCAGATCGTCTTCCCTGGCCCCGTCAAAAACGGGTACCTCTACGTTTACACCCAGGACCTTTGCCGCCCATCCCAGCTGTGTTTCCAAAAGCTGCCCTATATTCATACGGCTTGGAACCCCGAGAGGGTTTAGGACTATGTCCAGTGGTGTGCCGTCAGGCATGTACGGCATGTCCTCTTCCCGGACGATCTTGGCTATAACACCCTTGTTACCGTGGCGTCCCGCCATTTTGTCACCCGCCTGCAGTTTCTTTTTGCTGGCGACAAAAACCGTTATTCTTCTAAGCACTCCGGCGGGAAGTTCGTCCCCGTGCTTTATCTGGTCAAGGTCCCTCTCCATGTCGCTCATGGTCTGCTCTATCTGGCCTCCGATAGTCATTATTATGGAGTTGACGCGGGATTGCAGCTTTTCGTCGTTCTCAACATAAATACCCTCAAGGTCGGCCTTTTTGAATTTTGAAAGGTCGCCCTCCTTTATTCTTTGTCCTGCCTTGATCAACACTTTGCCTGACTCGAGATCCTCAAGAGAGTTCATCAGCTTGCTTCCAACCAGTTTCTGGTGCACTCTTTCCGCCTTTTTCTCTTCCAACTGCTGGAGTATGTTCTCATAACCCTCTTTGACCATTTTCCTCTGCTTGGAATCGAGTCGCTTTTGCTCTTTTGAGATCGTTTTCGCTGATTTCCTTGAAAGCTCTTTTACGTCTACAACTATACCGTTTATGCCCGAAGGAACCCTCAGGGAAACATCTTTGACATCACCGGCTTTTTCTCCGAAAATGGCCCTGAGAAGCTTTTCCTCGGGAGAAAGCTCTGTCTCGGACTTGGGAGCTATTTTTCCAACAAGGATGCTGCTCGGCGCCACCTCGGCTCCTATCCGCACTATTCCGCTTTCATCCAGGTCCTTCAGGGCGTCCTCCCCCACGTTCGGTATATCCCTTGTAACCTCCTCGTTACCAAGACGGGTATCCCTGGCTTCCAGCTCGAACTTATGTACATGGACAGAAGTAAAGGCATCTTCCCTTATGAGCTTTTCACTGACCACTATGGCATCCTCAAAATTGTATCCCCTCCATGACATGAACCCGACAAGCACGTTACGTCCTAAAGCAAGCTCTCCTTTGTCTGTAGCGATCCCATCTGCCAGGATATCACCGGCCTTAACAGAATCTCCCGGCCTTACTCTGGGTCTCTGGTTTATGCATGTCCGGGCGTTAGTCCGGTGAAACTTCTTGAGCTTTATTTTCTCCCCCGACAAAGTTATCGCTTCGCCATCCGCCTTGGAAACCTTACCATCCCGAGCCGCGATAAGAAGCGCGCCCGAATCCCTGGCAATACGATGTTCCAGTCCCGTCCCCACCAAGGGGGTCTCGGGAAACAGTAACGGAACAGCCTGTCTCTGCATATTCGCCCCCATCAGGGCCCGGTTAGCATCGTCATGCTCCAGAAAAGGTATAAGCCCGGCGCACGCGCTGACCAGCTGCATTGGTGAAACATCCATGTACTTCACATCTTTAGCGTCGGCCTGAATGAAATCATCCTTGAAACGTGAAAAAACCTTTTCATTCTTAAAATATCCCCTATTGTCGATCTCACTATTAGCCTGGGCGATTATAAAATTATCCTCGATGTCAGCGGTAAGGTACTCTATCTCGTCAAGAACCCGACCGTTTTCCACCTTGCGGTAAGGCGTTACCAGGAACCCGAATTCATCGACCCCCGAATGGCACGTAAGCGAGTTTATTAGACCTATGTTCGGCCCTTCCGGGGTTTCTATAGGACAAAGTCTTCCGTAATGTGAATAATGAACGTCCCTCACCTCAAACCCTGCTCTTTCACGGTTGAGTCCCCCTGGGCCCAACGCGCTGAGCCTGCGCAAATGAGTAAGCTCCGCGAGGGGGTTGGTCTGGTCCATGAACTGTGAAAGACGGCCCCGGGCGAAGAAATCGTGTATAACACTTGTTATGAGCTTTGTGTTTACGAGGTTATGAGGCATGACATCATCCATATCGTAGACACTCATCCTCTCCCTGGCAACCCTCTCCACCCTGGTCATGCTTATCCTGATCTGATTGACAAGCTGTTCGCCGACACAGCGCACTCTCCTGTTCCCGAGGTGGTCAATGTCATCGATCGGTTGTTTACCATTCTTTATCTCAAGTAACCTCTGGATAGCAGCCACAAGGATGTCAGAATCCAAAAGCTGCGCGTCGAGCGGTTTATCCAGGCCCAGTTTGCGATTGATCATCCTGAGCCCCACCTCTGTCAGGTTATACCTTCTCTTGTCAAAGAACATCTGATCGATAAGCTCTCTCGCTGAATCGAGTGTGGGAGGATCTCCCGGACGAAGTTTCTTGTAAGTGTCCAAATACGCCTCTTCACGTGTCTTACTCCCATCATGTTCAAGTGTCCGGACTATCTCTTTAGGTACATCGAGCAGTATTTTGAGTTTCCGTATCTTGGCATCCCATATGCGGGAAGCTACGGAGGGCG
Organism: Candidatus Omnitrophota bacterium; assembly: GCA_007135805.1. Lineage (GTDB taxonomy): Bacteria > Omnitrophota > Gorgyraeia > Tantalellales > Tantalellaceae > SLID01. The sequence continues at coordinate 10,312 of SLID01000059.1, forward strand.
TTATCCTCTCGGTCTGCTGGGCAAGTATGGACGATGAGACCTCATCAACAATATCCTCGGCCAGAACACTTCCAATAAGGTCTTCACATTGATTCTGCCTGGTCAGGACAACTTCCTTGACCCCGCCGAAAGCCCTGAGTAAGTCTTCTTCTCCCGACAACCCGAACAACCTGAGGAAGGTGGTCGCAAGAAACTTCCTTTTCCTGTCTATATAAACATGAAGCAATTCGCTTTTATCAAAAATGAACTCTATCCAAGCGCCCCTATCCGGGATAAGCCGGGCTGAAAATATGGACTTTGCGCCCGGTACCGGGGTTTCCTCGAACGATATACCGGGAGACCTGTGAAGCTGGCTTACAACTACCCGCTCGTCGCCATTCACAATGTATGTTCCGTAATCCGTCATGAGGGGGATATCACCCACGTAAACTTCCTGTTCCTTGGCTTCCGAGGGAAGTTTCAACCGGAGTTTTACACGCAAAGGAGCGGAATAGGTCAAAGACCGCCTTTTACATTCCTCGGGACCATACTTGGGTTGCTTAATATCATAGTAGATGTACTCCAGCATGTATTCCCCGCTCGGACTATTTATAGGGAACATCTCCCGGAAAACCCCTTCCAGACCCTTGTTCTCACGCTTCGTTTTTGGGGTATCCTTCTGGAGAAACTCGCCGTAGGAATTAACCTGCATTTCTACCAGATTAGGAACGTCATGCGTCCTTTTCAACCTGGCATAACTTTTACGCTTGACTAGACCAGCCATACGTTTCATCACTCCCGTTTTTTATCCCGAAAATTAAAAGCACAAAAAAACACAAACATCCCCCGGGGACACTCGGACAAAGGTCCATTAGTTTCCCAGAGGTGATTTTCGACGCTATTTGAGCTCTACCTTGGCCCCGACATCTTCGAGCTGTTTCTTTATCTTGTCAGCCTCTTCCTTGGTGGCTCCTTCCTTGACCACCTTCGGCGCGGACTCCACGAGGTCTTTCGCTTCCTTAAGTCCAAGACTTGTCAACGCTCTGATCTCTTTTATGACGTTGATCTTCTTGTCTCCGGCGCCCGCAAGGACCACATCGAATACGCTCTTTTCCTCTTCTCCTCCGGCTGCAGCGCCGCCGGCCGGAGCGGCTGCCCCGGCAAAAGCGGCCACCGGAGCCGCCGCCGAAACACCGAACCTGTCCTCAAGCGCCTTTACCAGATCAGAAAGTTCAAGAACCGACATTTCTTCTATGCTCTTAACAAAGTCTTCCATCTTTTCGGAAAGCTCTGTTTTGGGCTTTGACCCGGCTTCCTCAGAGTCAGCTTTGGGCTCCTCTTTGGCCTCAGCCGCTGTTTCCGCCGTTTCTGCCTTTGGCTCCTCTTTCGTTCCCTCGGCCTTTTCTTCCTGAGCTACGGCGGTTTCGGCCTGCTCTTCTTTTTTTACCTGGTCTTTCGCTTCTTCTGCCATCTCACTTCCTCCTTGAATTTACCTGTTACTGTGTGCTTTGTTCTACTCCGATCCCTTTTTTTCCTTCACCGCGTTGAGCGCGTATAAAAGTTTTTTCATTATGCCCGACATAGCGCTGACAAAACTTGTCACCGGGGCGTTCATTGTACCGAGGACCATTGCCAGAAGCTGTTCTCTCCCAGGCAAGTCGGCGAGTTCATCGACCCGCTCCGCGGTAATAGCACGGCCCTCCACATATCCCATTTTTATATTAAAACCTTTTTTCTTCTTCGAGAACTCCTTCATTACCTTCACAGTCTCGACCACATCATCGTTTATGACGCCAACCCCGATGATCTTTTTTTCCAAAGCCAGGTCTCCGATGCCTTCAACTTCCGTTTCCTCGAGAGCTATATCAGCCAGACGGTTCTTGAGGACCATGTATCTGGAACCCATCTTTTTCATGGATTTCCGCAATACGTCCATATCAGAAGCTTTCATGTTCTCGACGGTGGACAGGATAAAACCCTTATCGCCGGACAAAACATCTTTCGTTTCCTGGACCATCTTTTCTTTGACTTTTCTGCCGTATTTCTCAGCCATCTTTACCTCTTACCTTTGTCTTTTTTCTAATCATCTCGGTTCCGAGCAGGAACCGGGTAAATAAATTTTTACGGCTGCCTGCTGGCCAGCCCCAGCCGGCTTACGCCTGCCGGAAATGCATTCTATTGATCTTGATGCCCGGCCCCATGCTGGAACTTATCGCCACCGATTTAACGTTCTGGATCTTCTGAAGCTTGGGATTCGAAGCCAACACCGCTTTTACAAAAGATTCAATGTTCTGAGTGAGATGCTCCGCGGGAAAAGACAGTTTTCCCACAGCTCCCCTTACACCCGACTGCTTATCCATCCGGTATTCTATCTTTCCGGCCTTAAGTTGTTTGACCGCGTCCGCTATTTCAGTGGTAACCGTACCTGTCTTCGGATTCGGCATAAGGCCCCTGGGCCCCAGCACTTTACCAAGCCGGGCAAGGTCCTTCATCATATCCGGAGTCGTTACGGCAACATCAAAATCAAACCATCCCTCTGAAACTTTCTTCATCAAGTCCTCGGCCCCGACGTGATCCGCTCCGGCCTCTTCCGCCTGCTTTTGAAAATCTCCTTTGCAGAAAACAGCGACTCTTGCGGTTTTTCCCGTCCCATGAGGCAAACTTACCGTTCCCCTTATGGGGTTCGAGCTTTGTTCGAGATTAAGTTTCAGCGATATCTCTACAGTCTGGTCAAATTTCGTGGAGGGACCTTTTTTAAGCAGTTCCACCGCTTCTTTCAACCCGTACTGCTCTGTTCTGCTCACAAGTTCGGCTATGGCCTTATTACGTTTGGTCAGCTTTGCCATCTACTATCCACCTCTCGTGTTATCAGCCCTCTACTTCGATCCCCATACTTCTGGCCGATCCTTTTATGATCTTTACAGCGGCCTCAATATCCGCCGCGTTTAGATCCTCTTTTTTTTGCTCCGCGATCTCTCTTACCTGATCAAGGGTAACCTTTCCGACCTTTTCCGCTTTAGGGTTTCCGCTGGCTTTAGCCACACCAGCAGCCATCTTGAGAAGAACACTCGCCGGAGGGCTTTTTATAATAAAGGAAAAAGTCCTATCCTCATACAAACTTATAACTACAGGGAGGACAAGTCCCGGTCTGTCCTTGGTCCTGTCATTGAACTGTTTGCAGAAATCCATTATGGGGATACCGTGCTGCCCCAGAGCCGGACCTACCGGAGGAGCCGGATTAGCCTGTCCTCCGGGACATTGCAACTTTATCTGAGCTTTTACCTTTTTGGCCATCGCATTTCCCTTTGCTTTACTGTTTTACCGCCTCATTTCTTGAAAAAAACAAGATCATATTTTCTCTATCTGCCACGCTTCCAGCTCTACTGGGGTCGGTCTGCCGAAAATGGAAATCATCACCCTTATTTTGCCTTTTTCCAGATTAGCGTCTTCGATATTGCCCGTAAAGTTCTTGAAAGGGCCTTCCTTGACCCTTACGGCCTCTCCGGGTTTGAACATGATCTTTGGTACAGGCCTTTCCTTGCCTTCCTTTGTCTGCTCGATAAGTTCATTGATCTCTTCCTCTCTCAAAGGAACAGGCCTGGTCTTTGTACCCACAAAACCCGTGACTCCAGGGGTGTTTTTAATCATGTACCAGGTTTTATCGTTAAGCTCCATTTCCACGAGTATGTACCCGGGGAAAAATTTCCTTTCCGTTATTTTCTTTTCCCCCTCACGGACCTCAGCCACTTTTTCAGTGGGAACGAAAATGTTGGAAAAATACTTACGATCATCCGGGGAATTCAAAAGATGGGTTTCGAGCGCCTTTTTTACTGTAAATTCTTTTCCGGTCAGCGTATGAACAACATACCATCTCAAATTGGACATCAGAAAACCCCGCTTATCAGGACCCTTACCAGCCGGGATAGAAAAACATCTGCTATCCCGATAAAAATAGCCAGAAAAAAAGTCGACACCAGAACCACTATGGTTGACGCTACCAGCTCATCCTTGGTGGGCCAGGCGACTTTTTTCATCTCCGTGGTAGTCTGGTTAACGAATTTGCCTACCTTAAACATATCCCACCCTGTTCCTTCTTATTACGATTACTAAAATCTGGCAGGAGAGACAGGCCTCGAACCTGCAACCCCCGGTTTTGGAGACCGGTGCTCTGCCAATTGAGCTACTCTCCTAAGATAAACATGCGGCTTGCGATCGGACAAAATGTCCGTGAAAAGGCTGCCAATACTCAACTTGCTATTTCACTTCCTTGTGCGGGGTGTGTTTTCGGTCAAAGCGGCAGAATTTATTCAGTTCCAACCGCCCGGTCGTATTCTTGCGGTTCTTGACCGTCGTATAGTTGCGACGCTTACAAACACCACACTGCATTGTGATCGTTTCGGTATTGTCCTTTTTTTTTGCCATTTTATCCTCGGTTTCCGTCGTTCCGGCCGGCGACTCCGCTTTTATTCATTTTTCATGTAGCCGCCGCGGCCGGGGACTTTCGCCCGTCTCCTGAAACTTTTCCCGTTGTTTCCAACGGTGTTCACGGCAACTTTACTTTGCCGCCTATTATCCTTTTATCTCCGATACTACACCCGCGCCTACGGTATGGCCGCCTTCCCTTATGGCGAACCTGAGTTCCTTCTCTATGGCTACGGGCGTTATCAGCTCTACCTCAACTTTGACATTGTCTCCCGGCATGA
>SLID01000128.1 GCA_007135805.1 Candidatus Omnitrophota bacterium
CGGGACGGAAAACAGGATTATGAGAGGCTGAGTGAGGGATTCGAACTGCGCGGCCATTATCATATACACCAGAACAAGAGAAAGTATAAGAGCGAACCTTAAACTCGCGAAAGATTCTTCCATCTCTTCCGATACGCCCGCCAGGCGCGCGATATAACCCGACGGCACGTCAAGTTCACGGAGCCTTTGCTCTATCTCCCGCGAGACTTCCGCCATTCTCCTACCCTCAACATCAGCCGTTACAAGAATCGTGCGTTCCTGCCCGGACCTTTTTATCTCGCTCGGGCCCATCTCTCTTTCCAGGCGGGCAAGGACGCCTAAAGGTATATGCCCGGATACGTGCGAACTCATCCTTACCCTGGAAAGATCCCCAAAAGTAGCCCTGTCCTCTTCCCTAAGCCGGACCCTTATATCGTACTCTTTTCCCTCCTCTTTGAACCTTGAAGCGATGAAACCCCTCATGGCCATCTGTGAAACTTTAGCGATATCGACAGTGGAGATATTGTAAAGCGCGGCCTTATCCTTATCAACGACCACCCTCACTTCGGGAGACGCCTCCGGAACGTCATCTTCGATATTGATAATGCCGCCGGTGTTTTCCAGCTCAACGATAACATCCTGGGCCAAACGAACAAGTTTGTCGAGATCTGTCCCTTTTATCTCAACAGTAATAGGTTTTCCTCCTACCGCGCCGAGAGCGCCCGCCATTACACCGGCGTGCATAGAAACATCTATCGACGCGTCCCTCAAAAAAGTCTCACGTTGTATCATATCCTGCAAAGACCTTACGTTTTCATGGGTCCCGACCCTTCGCCTTTCCTCTAGATCGACAATGATCTCCGCCTGGTGGGGCCCGAGTCTCTGGACTATGTCACCAGGCGAAGCTCCCCTGGTGGAACCGACCACGGAACTCACCGAACTTATTTCGGGGAGCTCCTCTATCAACTCCTCTATCTTCAGCGCTATCTCATTAGTTGTTTCCAGTTTTGTCCCCACAGGCATATCCACTGAAACCATGAACTGCCCCTGGTCAGCCCTGGGCATCAGTTCCCTCTCGAGAAAATTGACCAGAATAAGGCTCGCAAGAAATACCCCGACCACGATTATCATGCCGACCTTCTTGTTAGCCAGAAAAAATTCCAGGAATTTTTTGTACTTCTCAAGAAACCTTTTCCAACCCTCACCTCCCGCGAAAGCCGAGACATCAGCGGTCCCGCGGCTCCCCGACCTGCCCTCAAGCTTACAACTCATCAGAGGTATCAAGGTAAGAGCCACCCACAGGGAAGCTATGAGAGAAAAAGTAACGGTAAAAGCCAGTTCCTTAAAAAGCTGTCCGGCAACACCGACAACGAATATCATCGGGAAAAAAACCGCTATGGTGGTAAGGGTTGACGCTACTATGGCGTTGGACACTTCCTCCGCCCCATCTCTCGCGGCATCTTCAGCGTTCTTACCCTTTTCACGATGCCTGAATATATTCTCGATAACGACAACGGCATTATCAACAAGCATCCCGACCCCGAGAGCAAGTCCACCCAAAGACATCATGTTTATAGATATCCCCCCGAAATGCATGAAGGTAAAGACCACCATTACGGATATGGGAATACTCATTGTAACTATGGCGGACGGTTTGAAGCTTCTAAGAAAAGCCAGAAGTACCAGAAAAGCCAGCACACCCCCCTGCAAAGCCGCGTCCCTTACACCGCTTATGGCGTCTCTTATGAATACGGACTGGTCGTAGATGACCTCTATCTCGATGTCGGGAGGAAGTATTTCTCTAAGCCTTTCAAAGGAACCCCTGACACCGTCTATAACATGCATCGTGTTAGCCTCGGCCTGTTTTTGTACGGATACCGATACGTTAGCCTGCCCGTTATGCCTGGAGTAACTGGTTCTTTCCTTATGGGTATCTACAACGGTGGCCACATCTCTCACCCTTAAAAGCGCGGGCTTATGACTCATCTTAGTCAAAGCAAGACGCTCGTCATATGGCAGATAAAGATCATCATCCTGATCTCGCATGTCCCTTACTATTACGTTATCAATTTCACCGACACTCTGGAACTCTCCCAATGTCCTTATAAGATATTCGTAAAAACTTTCCTTTATCGTGCCTGCCGGGTAGTTAAGGTTAGCGTCGGTTATGGATTCCGAGACGTCGAGCACAGTCACGTCGTAAGAATAGACCTTACCCTGGTCGACATTGATCACTATCTCCCTCTCAAGGCCCCCTTCCACCGTAGCCGAGGCTACCCCGTTTATTTTCTCCAGCTCGTCCTTTATGGTATCGGTGGCTATACGCCGGACCTCCATGGGGCTGCGGTCTCCCGTAACGCTCAGCGTCACTACGGGAAGCTCGAAAGGGTCGAAAGGCACTACCAAAGGCTCACTGGAATCGCGAGGAAGTCGCGCTTTTATGAGGTCCACCTTTTCCCGGGTTCTTAAAGAAGCGAAATCCATGTTCTGGTCCCAGTCAAACTCGGCCATAACTATAGAAATACCTTCCCTGGAGATGGAATGTATCTCTCTCAAACCGCTTACAGTACCTACAGCTTCTTCTATAGGCCTTGTAAGTAATGTTTCTATTTCTTCGGGGGCCGCGTTAGCGTATATCGTAAAAACTGTAAGCTGCGGGTAGGTTATTGGAGGAAAAAGTTCCTGCTGGAGATTTGTTAGTGATATGAGACCGAAAAGTATCACACCCGCGAATATCATCACGGTCGTAACTGGTCTTCTTGTTGAAAAATCCGGTAATCCCATGGTAAGCCGTCCGCCGTCAGCCGACCGGTGTCAGCCGATAGCTGCCCGGTGAAAACTGATAAGGCCTTGTTTCGCCCAGGTTAGAAAATCGTTTCCTGTATCTCGGTTATCTCCACCTTTTCATCATCCTGATATTCCCGGTGAAGCTCTCTTATGATAAGTTCGCCTTCGACAAGCCCTTCTTCCACCTCGACCACATCGTGAGTCATGTAAGCTATCCTTATCTCTCTGACTTCTACTATGCCCTGATCGTAACCGGGTCTGGATGGATCGCTTTCCTCGTGTATAACATAAACAAAAAACCTGTTATCTTCCCTTCTAAAAGCCGCCGCGGGTATTATGAGAGCGTCCGGTTTTTCATAGGTGTTGATAACAGCTCGCGCGAACATGCCGGGCCTGAACTCATCTTCGTCGTTCGACAGCTCAACCTTAATACGCTGCGTGCGTGTTCTGCCTTTTATCATGGGAGCAAGCATATCCACCCGCCCCCGGTAAGCGCTTCCCGGATAAGCGTCAACAAAAATATCAACATTCTGGCCTAACCGAACCTTAGGAGAATCCTCTTCTATGACGTCAAAAGCGGCGTAGACATCCCTGAAATCCACAAACGTACCTATCTTGTCCTGCGGAGTCACGTACGCTCCGGCATGGATATCCTTCGCGCCCAAATAACCGTCACTGGTAGCGTATATATTGGTCCTTTCAAGTTCTCGCCGCGCCGATTCGTATTCCAGCTGTCTCTGTTCAAGAGCGGGCTGTTCGACCCCGCCTATATCGTAAAGTTTCTGGGCTTTGTCCAGTTCAAGCGCCGCGTACCTCAGTTTCAGCAGGGCGTCCCGCTGGTCAAGACTGGCTATTATGTCTCCCGCGAGTATTCTTTCGCCTTCCTCAAAGTTGTAGTTCTCAAGTATCCCGCTGTCCTGGAACCTGAGTTCGATATGCTTGAACCCCTCTATCCGGCCGAGCACCGGGAGAGTGTCCTTAAAATCCATTCTCCTCACCTTGTAGGCCTTGACTGGTGTCGTTTCCAAAAACTCTACCGGGTCCGTTATCTCCACTTCCCTGATAAAGATCTGTCTTAAGTTGATAACCGTCCTTGAAAGCACAAGCGCCAGGACAAGAACAACAAGAGTTATCCGGAGATAGTTTTTCTTTATGGTCTTAGCGTCTATTTTTTTCATCTTCTCAAGAACTTTTTTCACCTCAAGCTCTTTAGGTGTTTTCTTCTTGAGATTTTCAGCAGCGCGCTTCAGCGAATTTCCCAGGTCCCCTGCCTTACGGGAAAAACCTTTCTCCGGGCCTTTGCCACTCTCGCTACCCGAGACGTCCTCATTTTTAAAACCGTTCTCTTTTAATTCGTCTGAAGACATACCATACCCCCAATAGTTTTCATAGGAAAAAGTTCCTTTTCTGGCCCCATCCCGTACAATGAGCCCGATTCACCACCGCGCCGCAGACCAACTTAAATAGCCGGCTCTTTCCCCTGACGGTACAACCCTTCCGCCCGGTCTATACGTCCCAGAAGCTCCCTTACTCCGGGATGGTCTTGTTCCAGCTCCGCCGCCCGGACGGCCAGTTTTCTGGCCGACGAAAACCGGTTCACAGCAAGTTCGTCCCGGGCCATCGACATATATCTTTCGGCGACCGAAAAGGGATCGCTTCGCCTGCCGGCAAAAGAAGGTCTCAGGGGATCAAAATAATCCATTACGCCTATGGCGCTGTTTAACTCAAGAATAGACATGAAATAATCGGTGTATCCCGCGATCTCGCCGTATTTATGCTCGCCGAGCTTGACATACTCCTCGACCAGACGGGACATGTCCAGCTCTCCGAATTTCTGCCTTTCTTCCAGAACCGAAACGAACATCTTCTGATGCTCTACCTGCGCCTTCGCGACATCCATCTGCAGTAGAGCCCTTCTGTATTTGAAGAACGACGTTTTTACCTGCATACCGATATCGTTCCTGGCTTTCTGATACTCATATTTGGCCCTTTCGAAACCGACACGCGACTCCTGAACGCCGGTAAAGTATCCCATGTCGTCTAACAGGTTGAACGTGAAGTAACTTGTGGCGCTCTCAGTGCCCCTGAAAGCCGATACAGTCGTAGCCCACTTTTCCCTGACATAGTTATACTCGAAAGTACTCCCCCAGAAAGGAACGCGGGCCTTTATACCGGCATACCACTCGGGTTCAAGTCCTCTGTCGGCGCGGATGGGGTTGGCATCTGTCCAGTCTGACTCATAACGTAGAGGTTGATAGTTTTCAAAGGCTTTTCCGAAATTCCCCATGAAATCTATTTTTGGCCAGCCCCGAGCCTTGGTCACCTTTCTTTCGTAGTCGTAATACTCAATGGTAAGTTCTTTTATCCTGAGGTCGGGGTTATTACTGTACGCCAGGTTGTAACAGTTCTGAAGACCTATATTCAAAAACTCTTCCGGAACCTCCATAGGTTCGATTTCGACCGGGCGGTCCGGGTCTATGTTCATCGCCTGCGCCAGCATAAGCCGCGCGAGATCTTCATCCCTGCGTGCGGATATCCTCTGGAACTCGGCTTCAACATACTGACCCTTTACCTTTAGATATTCCACCGCGGGAATAAGCCCTTTCTGATGGGCCCGCCGGGCGATTTCATAGGTCCTTTCTATCCTGTCCGCGATATTGTTCTGTATCACGGTAGCTTTCTTCGCCCTGTCTAAGCTATAGTAGGCCCTTTTTGTTTCCTCTATTATGTCATTACGTATCCTTTCGCCCTCTTTTTTTATGACCTCATGATTTGCCTGGGCCTGCCGTATCTCAAAATACGTGCCAAAACCGTCGAACAGCGTATGGTTGAGCTCTACCATGTATTTTTTGCCCTGGTAATGCCGCGTAGCACCTTTCTGAACCTGATCATCATCTGTCTCACCTGATATCCGGGTCGAGTCAGCTATCTTACCGTAAGATCTTTCCGCTTTGAAAGCCACGTCTGGGAGGAGACGGCGCCTGAGTTCCCATATTCTTGTATCTCCAAGCTTTATCTGCTCGTTGGCAAAAACCATTCTCTGACTGTTCATGAGCGCTATTTCCACGCAATCATCTATTGAGTATGTTTCCGTAGGATAAACATAATCCATCTCATACGTTTTTTCGTCGAGAAGCGTCCTGAGGGATCTCATGAACATCGGGCCAAGGTCCGGAAAACTCTTACCTTCTTCATGCCGTGTCAAGGGGTCTCTTTCGGAGGGGAGTCTGTGCTCTATGAGAACCTCATCTTCCCGAAGGTCCGTTTTAACGAGTTCGGGGCCCAGTACTATACCTTTATTGATATCGGCTATGAGGACGGCCACTTCCTCGTCATACGGTATTTTTTTCCACGCGTCGTACGCCTTTCTACGGGCTTTTTCATACTCTCCTTTTTCCAGATATTTTCTCGCCTCCAGCATACTCTCCCGCAAGGCCAGGTCTTCAAGCTTTTTTCTGCGTTCGTACCTTTCTCTTTCCCTCAAATATACCTCAGCAGGAAGGGTCCTTTCCCTGACCGAACCCGGCGAGGGTATGCCATGCTTCTGCCTGAAAAGACCTTCGGCCGTGTCTATCTCGGATAGAAGCTTACGAACCTCTTCTTTGTCGTCGGAAAACTCGGCGGCTCTCAACGCGTCCCGTCTGGCGGGAGTGAAATCACCGGCCGAAAGATTAGACCGCGCTCTTTCCATGTAGCTATGGAACTTGTCAGATGTTCCGGCCTTTACAGGGCGGTCCGGTCTTTCGGCCCGCTCTCCCCCGAATGAGAACATCCTCCCGAAAAAAGAAGACCGCTTCCTCGGACCGGCCAGCGCCTCTTCCTGGTCAAGACGAGCCAGCATTCTTCTGGCTCTCTGGTTCCTATTGTCCAACGCCAGCGCTTCCTGCAGCTTTGCCCTGGCTTTACGGAAATCTTCCTGTTCCATGTAGGTCTCGGCCTGGTCAAGATATTTCCCTATCCTGCCCGTATCGGGGGAGTCCACCTCAGCCGAAAAACTCCCCGCAGCGCCCCCGGGACGCGTATCCTCGGAAAAACCCACGGATGGTATCAAAATAAGCGACACAGCGGTGGCAAAAACGACAAAAAACCGCCCTGTTCCCTGTGTCCAGAATAAACAAGAACCTTTAACGCGGAAACTGAAACTCATTGATGTATCCCCCCTCGAAGATCTAATCACTGTTTTCCACGGACTGTCCCTTTTCCTTCTCTTTCTTCATCTTTCTGTATTTCCGCATATATTCCCTCATGTAGTCCCTGTGCCTTTCCTTGTTAGCTTCGCGGTAAAGCTGCAGGTATTCTTTATGCTTCCGGCGCCATTCCAAAGACCTTTCACGGCAAGCCTGTTTCCAGGATTTGTCGTGTGTTTCCTTATATTTGAAATAATACGGATTTTTCTCACGCCAGCCCTGCATATTTACGAGCTGCCTCTGATACTGGCACTCCAGACTGGAACAAACCTTCTGGTTGGGCCTGTACTTGTTAGGGATGAAACTTTTACCGCATATTTTACATTTGCGTTCAACTTTTTCTTTTGCCATCATATTACCTCCGTAAATGTCTCCCTAAGACATAGAAGCGCCGCCCCATGTGAACAGGCCCCTTCCCCCGCGACACTGTTAACTATACCAGTCTTTCCTTTCTTTTCGTTAAGGAGAAATCTTTGATAACTTTCTTCCATATAATTCCTGAACTCGGAGTCAGACTTCTCGAGCCCTCCTCCAAGGACCGTTACATCGACATCGAAAATATTGTTAAGGTACGCCGTCCTGACACCCAGCGCCAGGGCGGAACGCTTTACAAGGTCAAGGGCCAATTCGTCCCCTTTTTCAGCCGCGGCAAAAACTACCGGGATATCTATCATATCCACATCACCTCCGACCATTTGCACTACATCCGATCCCAGGCCCTTACTGATAAGGTTTTTTGTGGTCTTGACAGCGTCAAACTGCTGCCAGGCTCGTAAATAAGACGCTTTTCCGATCCCCGGTGAAGCGCTTTCCGTTATCTGTTCCCCCTCTACCACCACCCCTTCCCCGGAATCGGTGTGCATGTAAAGAATGTTCTTGTCCCTGACCTGGGGGTTAAGGTTTTTTTCCGCGTAGGCGCAGGCCACGGCCCTTCTTGCCACGGCGAAATCGCACCTAAAAGCGCGTGATAACCCTTCCGCGATTATCGATACGCCTTTTTTTTCTTTTCCCTCCAAGAGGCCATCCACCACAACTCCCCCTGAACGAAAAGGAATACCCTTGAATGACGTGCTTTCCAGTATCGTTTTAACTATTTTCTTTATCTCACCCACACGACCGCGGAGTGTTTTCAAAGTCTCAACGGTAAGTATCTCTTCTCTAGAAAAGTTACCCAGAGAATCAAGCACTACCAGACGGCAATTATGACCCTCAAAGCTTACGCCTATAAACCCTTTACCCTCACCTTCCCTGAAACTTACAGAGTGGGATAATTCGTCGTCCCCTTCACCTGAGAGCTCTACAACATTCCTATCGCTAAGAGCGTATATTTTTCCCTTAAGATCATCCGGCGCCATGCCTCCCATCTTGAGAAGTCCCTCTAATGGGACGCTGCCTTTATTCCTGACCATGCCATAGACATCGAGCATTACCGCTAACTCTTTCCTGTAATCGTTTGTCGTGAAGTGTCTTGTTTTCTGCGTCGTACCCATATCGGCCTCCGCGTAATAGAGTTTTTATACCCCTGTGTGATCGAAATTAAAAAGAAACAAAATAAAACTGACTTTTTGGAAGTGTAAACTTATTATGTATACCTTATATAGCTGCAAAAGTCAAATCCACCTTTACCGCATATTTATTTCGAGAGCTAAATGGCATAATAGCGCCCCATATCGCGGGTCTTCAAAGCCCCATTCCCGGGCAGGGTGGAATGACACTCTGGCAAGCACCAGTAAAAATTGACACTACTTGCAAAGCGGCGAATTTGCTATAAGCGTATTTTCATGATATTATATCGCTAGTAAGATACCGCCTTTAAAAAAATATCGGGAGGACACGCGGTGAGACTCGGAATAATCGGACTTAACCTTTCAGGGAAAACTACGGTTCTTAACGCTCTTACCGGGGCACGCAAGGAAATAGGCACTTACGGCAAATCCGATACCAACATAGCGGTAGTAAAGGTCCCGGACCAGAGGGTCGACCGTTTAACAGAACTCTATTCCCCTAAGAAGACCGTGTATGCCGACGTTGAATTCGTCGACATCCCCGGGGGAATAGACGACGGATCCGATCCCAAAATAGTGGCGGCCGCCCGAGAAACCGACGCTCTGGTGTTCGTGATAAGAGCCTTCAATGATCCGAATGTCCCTCATCCTAACACAACTGTCGATCCAGCGCGCGACCTCGGTTACATAAGAACGGGACTCATAATAAACGACCTGTCTGTTGCCGAGAAACGTTTAGAACGTCTTAAAAAAAACGCCGAGAAAGGATTGTCCGACGCGCGGGACAAGAGCGAGATGGACGTACTTGAAAAAGCCGTTACTCATCTCGGCAATGAGAAACCCCTGTCCGGAATGGAAATGAGCGACCTGGAAGAAAAAGCCGTACGATCTTTCCAATTCCTCACCCTTAAACCCGTACTCATACTTCTCAACGTCTCCGAAGGAGATCTTGGCTCGCCTGAGACCAGTGGATGCCTTGACACCATGGAAAACTCAATGGCTCTCTGCGCTGACATTGAGATGCAGATACAACAACTTGACGAAAACGACCACGCGGCTTTCCTTGAGGACGCGGGCATAAAGGAGCTTTCTCTTAACGCCTTCATACGGAAGGCCTATTCTACTCTGGGCCTTATATCTTTTTTCACGGCGGGGGAAAAAGAGGTCCACGCGTGGACCGTAAAGAAAGGGACTTCCGCTGTAAAAGCCGCCGGAAAGATCCATTCCGACCTCGAGCGGGGGTTCATCAGAGCGGAGGTCTTTTCATACTATGACCTGGACTCGCTTGGGAGTGAAAGAGAGGTTAAGAACGCCGGTAAATTCCGATTGGAAGGAAAAGATTACATAATAGAAGATGGCGATATCGTTGTAATTAAATTCAGCGTCTAGAGCAGTAAACAGACCTGATGTAAAAACACGGGGGAAAAATGAAGATCGCTTTTCTTAGAACACGTTTCATAGGCTACATCCTTATTCTGGCGGTGCTAAGCTGGCTTTTTTTCAATTTCCTCATAACGACCCAGAGCTCCATCATGCACAGATATTTTATCGAGAAACCCACCAGCTATAACCTTGAAAGGGCGGAACGGCTGGCCGGTTCTATCTACAAAAGTTTCATGGTAGAAGTAAAGGACCCTTCGCTGGAAAACATACGCTCGTTCGTTGAAAAGTACGATGACCTGCCGTTTATAAGCGTTAATTTCATATACCAGGACGAGCTCGGTTCCATGCAAAGCATCCTTCGTTCAGTGGATGGGATAGATATACTCAGTGCCGAGTACGTTTATCCGGTTTCCAGTGACACCCTCAGAAGCGGCACTCTGCTTGTATATGATATTAATAAGGAATACGAAAGAGGTCTCGCTGAATACAACCAGATGATGAATGTCACCAGATTCTTTTTCGGGACCATACTTTTCCTTCTTACATCCCTTCTGGTATACAGAGAGTATGGGACAAAGATCGCCGAGGAAAAAAGAAGAGCGGAATACCATGCCGTACATGATGGTCTTACGGGCCTGTTCACACAGAAGTATTTCAAACAACATCTTGAAAGGGAGATCTCAAGGTCTAAACGTTACAAAAGACCTCTGTCGCTTATAATGTGCGACGTAGACCATTTCAAAAACTTCAATGACACTTACGGCCACCTCGCGGGGGATAAAGTCCTTAAAACCGTGGCGGGCATAATACTCGCCAATGTTAGGTCTTCCGATATCGTTTCCAGATACGGCGGGGAGGAATTTGCCATACTGCTTGTGGAATCGGGAGTAGAGGAGGTCCGCTCCGTTTCGCGTAGACTTAAAACACTTACCGAAGAAGCTGTGGAAATAGCTTCGCGCATCAAGGGAGAAATAGAAAGACATGAGATAATGGTGAACCACTCCCGGGTACGCATAACCATGAGCATGGGTATTTCTTATTACGACGGCGACGAGGACTACAAACCGGAGTACCTCATAACCACTTCTGACAGCGCCCTGTACAACTCCAAGAACAGCGGCAGGAACATGATAACCCTCTATCACCCCGAAACAAAGGAATTTGAAAATTTGACCGCGTAGGGCTCCGGACTAAAGGAAAGAATTTTGCCCCAGATAAGCGGCGTAATCCGTGACCGCGTCTTCCAGAGCCATGAAACCGGAGGAATAACCGGCCGAGGCGAGCTTGCCCATATCCGCCTGAGTAAAGTACTGGTATTTGGAGCGGATGCTTTCCGGCATGTCCACATACTCTATATCAGCGGGCTTGCCAACCGCCGAGAACAGGGCGTTCGCGAGGTCGTTCCAGCTTCTTGCCATGCCGGTGCCCAAGTTGTAGATGCCTGTTATGTCCGGATCACTGAAAAGAAAGAACATCGCCTCTACGGCGTCTTTCACGTAAATGAAATCCCTTTTTTGCTCTCCATCGGCATAACCCTTTAGGTATGACTTGAAAAGCTTCATTTTCCCCTCCGAGCTGACAACGGGGAAAGCTTTGCAAACAAGACTGCGCATATCGCCTTTGTGGTACTCGTTGGGTCCGAACACATTGAAGAACTTGATACCGGTCATCCTGTCCAGAAGACCGGATCGTAAAGCCCAGACGTCGAACAGGTGTTTGGAATAACCGTACATGTTAAGCGGCATGAGTTTTTCAAGGTCCGCGTGGCTGTCGGAATATCCCATACTGCCGTCTCCGTAAGTCGCGGCTGAGGAAGCGTACATGAACGGAGCCCGCGCGGTCAAAGCCCACTCGGCCAGGGTTTTGGAATACTCGTAGTTATTTTTTATGTAGTGGCCGGCATCGGGATGTATTGTAGAGCTCTCGGCGCCCATGTGGACCACATGGTCCGGTTTCGGCATTTTTCCGGAGCGTACCATACCGATAAGATCATCCTTCTGGATATAGTCTTTGAATTTTTTCCCGGCAAGGTTACGCCACTTTTCCGAACTGTCCAGCTGATCGACGACAATAACGTCGTATATACCTTCCTGATTGAGTTTCCATAGAAAACAACTTCCTATAAACCCGGCTCCCCCGGTGAGGATTATCATGACAAGTCATCTCCTCCCGAAATTTCACGGTCGTCTTCGGCTTTTTTGGGAAGAGACCTCAGAAAATACACGAGTTCTCTTCTGTACTTTAGAAGCACGGTTGTGAGAGCGTACCACTGTTTGGTCTGGGCGGCCTCCCTGGCCGGATAACCGAAAAGCGTCTTACCATCCTGTACCCTTCCCGATATCCCGGATTTCGCGGCAAGCTTTACATCTTTGCCTATCGTGACATGGTCGGATATACCCACCTGACCGCCCATCATCACATTGTCGCCCACTACCGTACTGCCTGCTATTCCGGTCTGCGCGGCTATAAGCACGTTTCTGCCGATCTTGACATTATGCGCTATCTGCACAAGATTATCGATCTTGGTGCCGGGCCCGATCTCCGTGCGGGCGAAAGTTCCCCGGTCCAAACAGCTGTTAGCCCCGATCTCCACGTTATCACCTATAACAACATTGCCCATCTGGGGGACCTTGTATATTTTGTCACCTTTCGGGACATAACCGAACCCATCCGCCCCAATTACCGTTCCCGAATGCACAATAACTTTTTCCCCCATTACCGTCCGCTCGTATATAGTCACGTTAGGGTTTATCCGAGAGGCCCTGCCGACAACCACATCACTGCCGACATAACAATTAGCCCCGATAAAAGCATTGTCTCCCAGCACCGCCCTCTCCTCAACAACCGCGTGGGGCCCTATTGTCACGTTCTTGCCGATTTTCGCCGAATCCGCCACGATGGCCGAAGGATGGACTTCACCGCGCGGCGGAGGCATGACCTCAAGCATGGCGTTGTACATTATGGTCATGGCTTTTTTTATGTCATCTACCCGTATGACGGTAAGGGGATATTTTTCCTTTTCCAAAGTAGTGACCGCGCATGAAGCGCGTTTTCGGGAAACAGCCATAAGGTCATCCTCTGTGAACGCGAAAGTTATGTCACCTTCCCCCGCGAAATCCAAAGACTCCATCCCTCTGATACGGACCTTACCGTCTCCTATGACCCTGCCCCCGAGAAAACCCGCGACTTCCTCGGCCGAAAAACTCAAGTTCCCGGACGCGGCCATGGTTTTCATGTACATCTTAGCCAGCATCTCTTTCATAACTACCACCCTCCCCGCGTTGATATACCTTGGCGCGGGTCTTTTCTCTTATACCTCGAAACCTTAAAAACATTGCCTTCAGGGGGTCCATAACCAGAGGCCCTTGAAATCGCGCGGCCTGATCCCGCGCCTGGAACCATTCAACCTCGCCCTCTAAAACACGGTCTTCCGGCGTATGGATAGATTTTAACACCGGTCGTAACAAAACACAACCCCCGCTTTAATTGATAAACGGGGGTTGTGTTGAAAACACCTTTAATACCGCGTAACACTCTTTATCAAAGGCTGCCTGAGAGCTGCTGTCCGCCTCTGAAAGTCACGACTTTCTTCGCAGGTATCTTTATGGCTTTACCTGTCTGGGGATTCCTGCCGGTCCTGGCCTTTCTGGTCTTCATCTGAAAGGTACCAAGTTCGGGAAGCCGGATGACTCTGTCTTTCGAGTTACCCTTCGACAACCTGCCACTAAGCGCGGAAACCCACGCGTCGTAAGCTTTAGTCGCTTCCACCTTCGTGGAATATCCACCGGCTTTGTAGATCGCGTTGATAAACTCTGACTTGTTCATGAACACCTCCTTTAGGGGTTTATAAAAAAACTCTTATCATGGAGAGTATACTAAAATCACCTGTCATTGTCAACGTTGATTAGTGTTTATAGGGGTTTCGGAGTTTCGGGCCGGGGCGGCCCTCTTTTTACGGGGATATCCCGATGGCCGTGAAGACAAAAACTTTTCAGTTAAATAATGTTGGACGGGCTTTTTCTTAGAACGGCTTTTACCTACGCGTAACTGGGAAGCCCGCGTACCTTGTTTTCATTGACTTTCCCGGGGAAGAGAAAAAAAGAAACAACTTCCTTTTCCCGGGAAGGAATCACACCAGATCTTTCCTCCATGAGTCTCCACGATCATCCTGGATATCGCCAGTCCCAGACCCGCCCCTTTCTTTGGCAAGTCATCGTCTGAAGACATCCTCTCGAAAGGGCGGAAAAGTTTGGGCATGTCCTCCTCATCAATACCCTTTCCTGTATCTTTCACTTTAAAAACCACCTCTTTCTCTTTTTCTTCGGCGGACACTTCTATGCGCCCCTTATCGGTGAACTTGTCCGCGTTCATTATCAAGTTCATAAATACCTGCATGACCTTTTCACGATCGCACCTTACTATTATGTTTTCCCGCGTTTGTCGTATGTTCAGCTCTTTATCTCCCCGGCCTGCCACAAGGGCCGCCTCGGCGCGCAGGTTCGCCAAAAGATCCGCGACACGGACCTGTTCAAAATTCATCTTTATTTTTCCGGCATCTATCTTCTGGTACTCCAAAACGTCCTTTACCAGCTTCTCCATGCGTTCGGCGTTTTTCCTGGCCATATCAACAAACCTTTTCTGCTTTCCCGTAAGTTGAGCCGTTCCGTCACCCTCGAGCAGTTTCATCGCTTCCCTTATCACGGCAAGCGGAGTCCTTAACTCGTGAGAGAGCATCGCGGCGAAAAAAGACTTTTCCCGCAAAGCATGCTCAAGCTCTTTCTTGAGTTTTTCCAACTCGTTGCCTATAGCTTCCAGGCGCTCGGAAGTTTCTTTTGTCTGGGAGATACTTTTTTCAAGTTCTCCCATAGCGTCTTTTTCTTTGCTCATGCTCTCCCCTATAAAACCGGTTTTGGTCGCGGTTTTGACCTTACAGCGGCATTCACACAAGTATTATTCTAAACCTTATACCGCTTTTTACAACCTTTTTAGTTTCCGCGGAAAAGGTCCTTGGGTGAGCTTTTGGTATGGGGCAAATTTTCCTGTTTTCCCTCAACCGGAAAACGAACGAAAGTATGGATAGCCGCGAAGCGGCTGTCAGCCATGGTTAGGATATCGCTCGTTTCCGGTAAG
>SLID01000002.1 GCA_007135805.1 Candidatus Omnitrophota bacterium
AAGCATTACATATAGCGCCGGACTCCCCGGGACAAGGAAAACCCTGTTTTGTTTTTTTGATTTTTTTTAAAAATTATTTGATTTTTATTTAAAAAAATGTTATTATCAGCCATTATGGAATTACGGCAGCTTATAGAAAAATGTGTTTCCCGCGATGCTTCCGCTTTCGACGAGTTTACGCGGGCCTATTACAGCCACGTGCTGAAATGCGTCCGTTACAAACTTAAACAGGGCAGCTCCCGTCCCTCCCTTCACCGGGCAGAAGACATCGCGCAGGAGATATTTATGACGTTATGGGACTCAGACCGCCTCGCGAACCTCAGGGACCCGGCTTCAATAAAGGGATTTCTGGCAGTACTGTCCATTAACTTCACAATAGACATGCTTCGTAAGAGAGCCACGAGAGAAGACTCCAGGACAGTTTCTCTTGATATGCCCCGGACGGGCTACGAACAAGAAACGCGATCGGTCATCGCGGACGTCACCCAAAACTGCCAGCCGGACCGTTCCGGACTTAACAGCAGAGGAAGATACCCCACCGATACATCATGGGCGGATCTTCAGATGAAAACCCATGAAAACCGGGATATGAGAGAGATAATAGAGCGTGAAATGTCATCTCTCTCCCCCAAACAGTCTCTCGCACTTAAACTAAACCTCCTGGAAGGCCTTACACAGAAAGATATCTCCCAGCTTCTTAAGATCCCCGAGAACACGGTAGCGACACTTATAAGAAGAGGTAAGTCCCGGCTTTCGGAACGCCTCAAAACTTTACTTGAAATGTAGCATCCCATAACAGCAAACGTCTTTCCCGCCGTTACAAAGAAGCGGCCGATAATTATGAAAAAGCCGTGTCATTGCGCCCCGGATATGCCAAAGCATATTACGCTCTTGGAAACTGCTATATGTCGATGGACAAAAAGGAAAAAGCGATCGAGGCGTACAAAAAAGCTTTGAGAATAGACCCGGCAGGAGCGTCACAGAACAAAAATATCAGGAATTTAATATAGAAGAACCCGCCCAAAATATCGCCTCAACAAGTACTTCGCCGTAAAGATATCTCAAGCCCAGAGGTTCCTGTCAAGGCATCTGTACCCCACCGCTTCCGAGAGATGATGGGCCTCTATTTTCTCAACGCCTTCCATATCAGCTATTGTTCTGGATACCTTAAGTATTTTGTCATAAGCCCGGGCGCTTATGCCAAGTTCAAGTATAGCGGTTTTGAGAAGTTCCCTCGCCTCGTCTGAAAGGAGGCAGTACATTTCGGTCTCTTTCGATGACATCAGCGCGTTACACGCGGCCGTCTCCCGCCTTACGCCGAACCTTCCGGTCTGTATATCACGGCATTTTTTCACCCTTTCTCTTATGTCTTTGGAAAATTCGCCGCATCTTTTACCGGAAAGCTGCTTATATTCCAATCTCGGCACCTCAATATGTATATCTATCCTGTCAAGAAGAGGGCCCGATATTTTGCATAAATATTTCTGTATCTGGTCCGGCCCGCATCTGCATACTTTTTTGGGATCGGTAAAATACCCGCACGGACAAGGGTTCATGGCCGCGATAAGTATGAATCTCGCGCTGTAGCGCAGGGAACGTTGAACACGCGTTATGGTTATTTCACCTGATTCCAGGGGCTGTCTCAATGTCTCTATGACATCCCGCCTGAATTCCGGGAACTCGTCCAGAAAAAGCACCCCGTTATGCGCGAGACTAATCTCTCCCGGAAGAGGCCATGAACCTCCTCCGGCCATTGCCGCGTAAGAGACCGTATGGTGCGGGCTTCTCACCGGCCTTGACGTTATAAGGCCTGTATCCCTAAGCTGACCCGCTATACTGTATATCTTAGTGGTCTCAAGGGATTCCTCCTCGGAAAGTTCTGGCAATATCGTGGGGAACCTTTTGGCGAGCATGCTTTTCCCGGATCCGGGCGGTCCTAAAAGCAATATGTTGTGGCCGCCCGATGCCGCCACCTCCATACCCCTTTTAACATGTTCCTGGCCTTTTACATCGTTGAGATCCAATATACTCCCGAAATCATCGGATAATTTTTTCCGCGAAGCGCCGCGCGCGGGCTTCAAAGGTTTTATACCTTTGAGATGTTCAACTACTCCCCTCAGGGAAGGCGCGCCATAAACGGTTATCTCATCGACGTTTGCGGACTCGGCAGCGCTTACCGGAGACATCACAAAAATACCGAATTTTTCTTTCATGTGTATGGTAACAGGCAAGGCGCCCCTGAAGGGCCGGAGTTTTCCGTTAAGAGCAAGCTCCGCGCAAAAAACCTTTCCCTTAACATCTTCCTGTTCCAGAGCCCCTGTCGCCGTGAGTATGCCCACGGCTATGGGAAGATCGAACCCCGCGCCTTCTTTTTTTACATCAGCCGGAGAAAGGTTAACCGTTATCTTTCCCTGTGGAAAAACAAACCCGGAATTCTTTATCGCTGACCTTATACGGTCCCTGCTCTCCCTTATCGCCGTATCGGGAAGGCCGACCACCAAAAAACCCGGCATCCCTCCGCTGACGTCAACCTCGACCTCTACGTGACAAGCTTCCATTCCCATTACACACGCTGTATTAACCTTGGATAACATTTTACCTCCCCGGCGCCAATGTCCCCCTGAAGCGCCGATCTTGCCTCCCTGAAATAACAGCTAAAAAAGAGCTCCGGTATCATCCGCCTCGACAGCGTTCTTTACATACCTTATAGTCTCTACCCTCATCGAACTGTCCAGTTTTATCCCCATAGCGTCTATCCTGCAGGGACCCCATAATATTTTTTTCATTTTAAGGTAATACATGCAGTTCTTTACGATCCTTCTTTTCTTTTCCCGGGTTATAGCTGAAAGGGGAGGCCCGAAGCGGCCGCATATCCGAGTCTTTACCTCCAGGAAAACCACACAGCCGTCTCTCTCCGCTATGAGATCTATTTCTCCGAAAGGTGTACGGAAATTTTTTTCCATTATCGAATATCCCCTTGAAATAAGGAACTTAGCGGCCACTTCTTCTCCCAACATACCCGTTGCCTTCCTCGTCTTAGCCGGCGAAACTTTCATTCTACGCGGACGCGGTCTGGGCGCGATATTCATCTATAACCATCTTCTCCAAACCTTTTCTCAGCTCTTTCGACACGGGGAACACGGTGTCGTACCATTTACCGTCCCTGCCCTGCTGCTGCGGCATACTGAGAAAAAGTCCTTCCTTGCCACTGACGACTCTCAGCCCCTTGATGAGCAGTGTATCAAGCACCAGAAGATCGCAGAACGCCTTTGTGGCACTGTCACCTTCCAGTTTATGTATCCTTTCCACTTTTATTACCGGTTTTGTACCCATTTCTACCTCCTTGTTTTCTTTGTTTTTTCATCCACTTCGGATCTCTCTTAAGATCCCTTACCGGCGAATGCCGGTCTCTTCAAATATCAAAAAATCTTCTAACGGGAAACCTCTCGCATACACTAAAGACGTTGTTACCCGATAAAATTCTTTCACCTTTTTTCATAGAAAATTTTAAAAGGTATAGCGAAGGTCAAAAAAATAGTTACAAGGAAAGCCCGGACTGGTACCCCCGGCGCCCCCTTCCGCCGGGCGAGGGATAAAAAAGGCCGGATGAACAAGATCTCCAAACACCCGGCCCAAAACAAAAAAGAGGCCTTCGCCGCGACGCGGCTGGCCTCCCATTCTTCTTTCTACGTCTTATGGATGTATCTTCTTATTTACTGTCCCCGGGAATATCTTCTCCGGAAACCTTCTCTGAAGCATGCTCACGAGACCCGTTTATCATTATCACGGTCCCGGACCCTTTCGAGGCCACAACCCATTTCAGTCCCGCGATAACCCCCGCCGCAAGGAACTGAAAGAAGTATCTTGGAAAAAGAAAAGATGTCAGAATAAGTCCCGACGACGCCAGAAGCCATATATTCTTCTTCGCGAATGACGCCGCTTTGCGCCTTATATCCGGGATGTCAACTATCTTCATGGCCTGATGCGCTTCACAGACAAGAGTCCTGCATTTCTCACACCCCGCCAGGTGTTCTTCTAAACCCGGTCTTTCT
>SLID01000058.1 GCA_007135805.1 Candidatus Omnitrophota bacterium
CGCAATGTTTTTTATTGGGATCGCTTCACCCCGCTTTGCGGGGTTCGCGATGACCGGGTGCGGTGATCCTGGCGAAATACCTGGTGACATGCACCAAAGGCGCGTGTCACCAAAAAAGCAAAACACACTCGCGGCAACTCCCAACGCCGTCTTTACGAGGAGCCCCGAAGGGGGCGACGAAGTAATCCAGTAAAATAAAAACATCCCAACAATGCTACCGCCAAAGTGGCGCAATGTTTTTTATTGGGATCGCTTCACCCCGCTTTGCGGGGTTCGCGATGACCGGGTGCGGTGATCCTGGCGAAATACCTGGTGACATGCACCAAAGGCGCGTGTCACCAAAGCGGAACTGAATCCGTTAGTTGTAGCGATATCCCACTGAGGGGCAGATATTCCCGGAAAGGGCGTCGGACGAGCGAGCGGGCACGGATCCCGAGGGCAGAAACCCTCGGGAGAGCGAGGGAGTCCGTCGAGCGAAGATTTCCTCGCCGGGGAAATCAAGCGCCCCTCGAAGGGAATATCTGCCACTCAGACAAACCTTCTCAATGCCGGTGCCAAAAAGATCTCAGCCGCCGGGTAAAAAAAGTAAGCGAGAAGGCACGTGACAGATCCCGCCCCATCCGGATACTCATATCCCGCATGACCTTCGAACCCACCAAAACGCAAGCTCCCTTATAAAACCCAGCAAAACAAGAAGATCATGCAATGCCTTCTACAGCCTCACAAGCAGCAGGAGCTGTTACGTGACCTTCGAAGCCTCTTTAACCGAGTAAAAGTTCGCTCGCCTAACCGAGTCACGAAAATAACGAGCCAACTTTTACGGCCCCGAAGGGGCGGTTAAAGCAAGCGAGAAGGCACGTGACAGATCCCGCCCCGCCAGATACGCTTCCACCGCATGACCTTCGAAGCCACCCACAACAAATTTTGCTATTGCAAAATCCGGGTTAAAGGTTATCATTGTAATAATGTGTCTTCAGAGAAAAACAGCTCCAGCCATTTACACTTTCATTTTTTGTTTAAGATAACCGGAGAAAGCTTTAGTTATGAACATAGACGTTTATTTCCTGAACAAAGCGGATCAATTCGCGGGCAGATGGATCCCCCTGGACAGCGTAGCCATTTTTCTCGCGGAATATATGGGCTACCAACTGTTACTTATCCTCCTTGCCTTTATCGCCATTAACCCGAAGAAATACTGGAAAATGGTTGCCGGCGCCCTGGCAAGCGGCTTCGTGGCAAGAATGCTCATCGTACAACCTATAAGATGGATAATGCCGCGCCCCAGACCTTTTGTCGCGGCCCCGGTAACACAGCTTGTAATGCGATCTCCTACGGCCTCTTTCCCTTCGGGCCACGCCGCGTTCTTTTTCACATTATCTTTTTTCGTGCTTTTCTGGATGAAGAAAATGGACCCTCCTCCGAAACACTGCTTCTTGATATCGGCTTTTTTTATTATCTCGTCAACCCTGATAGGATCTGCCCGGATCTTTTGCGGTATCCACTGGTTCTCAGATATTATAGGAGGGCTTCTGGTAGGATATTGTTGCGGCCTGCTGGGAAGCATCTGGACGCGAAAACTACCTTTATAGTTTTTATTTTTTACTGGAATTTTTTGCCGGCGCTCCGACAAATCTCCGCACTGTAATATACTGTCTTATCGGGTGGTCGCAAAGCCCGGAGTTGACCGATCACACTCAAGACCGAGTGTTTAAAACCCTTGCCAAAGGCCTTCTAACATTAATCCCGCAACGCAACGGGGCGCGTCTTTCGCGAGGCGAAAGCGGTAAAGCGGGTTATATACATGAACAGTACGGGAACGAAAAGAAAAGTAAATAAGATGGACGCGCCCATACCTCCCACAATGACAGCTCCCATCGCCCGCTTGGCCGGATTTATTGAGAACATCTGGGGCATAACCCCCAGCATTATCGCTATTGATGTCATCATTATAGCTTTGAACTTCTCGGAAGCGCCCAACCAGAGAGCCTCCCTTACCTCGATACCCTCCCCCATTTTCGTTGTGGCATAGTCCAGCATCAGTATGGCATTATTCACTACAAGCCCCACCAGCATGACCATACCGAGCATAGAGGCGATGTTTATAGTATTTCCCGAGAAAAAAAGCGTCACAAAAACCCCTATAAAGGAAGTCGCGACACACGCTATTATGGCGAAGGGCTGGGTAAAAGAATTCATAATAGCGCACAGAAGCATATATGTCAGCACCACTGCCAGCAGGAAAGCTTTACCAGTTTCCCTTTGTGTCTCCTCGTTATGTTCGCTTACTCCGGCAAACATATAACTGTACCCCGGCGGAAACTCGATATCCTCAAATTCTTTTTCCAGAAGCTGGGTCACATAACCCAGAGTGCCCTTGGATAAGTTACCGCTTAACTCTATGATCCTTTGGCCGTCCCTGTGTTTTATAGTCGGTACCGCCCTCTCATTAATAAGGTTTCCGAGCTCCGTTATAGGTATCATACCGCTACGGGAAATAACACTTACTTGTTTAATATCCTCAAAGTTCTCCTTGTACTCGTCAGCGAACTCAACATTTATATCATATTCCTCGCCATCTTCCTTGTAAGTGTTGGAATCGTCACCGTGGACCGCCGCGCGCAGTACGGTGCCAAGGAGACGGCTGCTCACCCCGTACTCTATAAGCTTCTTCTGATCAGGAATAAACTGTATTTCCATGCCCGGAGTCTTGTAAGAAGATTCTACCGACCTGAAAAACCCCGTCCCCATCATTTTTCTTTTCATCCTTCTGGATATTTCTATCATTCTGTCATAATCAATACCTCTAACGTTTATGGTAACATCGGCATCTCCACCCACAACTTCCCTTCCCGTAGATATCTCCGCGTCGGGGATGGACGCCATAAAAGGTATAAGTTCCGCGACTATATCCTCATCACTGCGCTTTCTCCGGGCGGAGGGAACAAGATCCACTTTTATAGTACAATTTTCAACCCCGTTATCGCCTATGGTGGTGAGATAAGATTCCACCTCGGTAATACCCTCCAGATTTTCCTCTATTTTCAACGCAACACCAAGTGTCCGTTGGATCGTAGATCCCTGAGGCATCGTAACATCTATGCTTATTATATCGCGGTCATAGCTGGGCATAAACTCATTCTCGACATAAGGCATAATAAAACGCAGCGACCAGAACAGAAAGACCATAACCATCACAGTCAGGAGAGGACGTTTGAACGTAGCGTCAAAAATACGCTTGTACTCTTTCTGCAGAGATCCCAACGCGCGTTCGACCTGGTGGTAGGCCCATACAAAAGGATTGAAACCCCGCTTTTTATCTTCACTCTTACCGTTCTTCCCCAAAATAAGTCCGCACAACATCGGCGTAAGAGTAAAAGACCCAATAAGCGAAAAAATGGTCGCGTATATGACGGTCAAGCCGAAAGATCTGAAAAACTGACCGACTATACCGCCCATAAAAGCTATGGGAGTAAAGACAACAAGGTTCGTCCCGGTGGACGCCAAAACAGCCGTAGCTACCTCTTTTGTGCCGTCAACGGCCGCCTGCTGGGGAGTTTTGCCTCTTTCTATATGCACGATAACGTTTTCCAATATAACTATCGCGTTGGCGATAAGTGTCCCCATACATGTAGCTATGGCGAGAAGGGTCATAGAATTTATGGTAAAGCCGGAGGAAGCCATTGGAAACATCGTTGATATCAGGGCCGTAGGGATAACAACCGCCGCTATGAAAGTTAATTTCGCTTTACCTATAAAGAGGAAGAGTATGAGAATAGTAAGTATTATACCCGCCAATATGTTCCGCAAAGTCGAGTTGGTCTCGCTTATGATTATCTCAGTACTGTCATTCGCGACATCCAGGTGCATCCCCTCGGGAAGAAGCTCGTTTATATCGTCCAGCTGCCGCCTCACGGAAGCGGCGACATCCACAGCGTTGCTGTCGGAAACCCTCGAGATGGAAAGAGCGACTATATCCTCACCGCTAAACCTGGCTATAGAGTCGATCTTTTTGTAGCTGTCTTTAACCGCGGCTATTTCCTTAAGAGGGAAGCTCAATCCATCGGCCGATGTCATCTCCATAGCGGCTATTTCGTCAACATTCTGGAATTCTCCTATAAACCTGACCCCCGTGGAAAAGTATCCTCTTTCAAGCGTTCCTACCGGCACATTCAAGTTCCTGTACTTTATAGTAGCGATCACGTCATAAATTGTAGTGTAGTTGCGCCGCATCAGGAAAGGATCCACAAAAACGTTTATTTGTCTTTCCTGTCCGCCGGTTATATCTACGCTTGCCACACCCGGGAGTGATGAAAACCTGTCCTTGAGCTCTTTATCCGCGTATTCGTAAAGATCCCTGCCGTCATGCTGGGTACTGGCAAGAAAGAGATCTATTACAGGTTCCTGCAAAGGATCGTACTTCTCTATTACAGGTGTCTCGATATCATCAGGCAGATCGTTGATTATGGAATCAACTTTATCCTTGACCTCGATGGACTTTATATCCACCGATACCCCCAGGTTAAACTCAATAAAAATATATCCGACTCCCTCTGAACTGTCGCTTGTGACCTTATCTATATCGGATATCTCAAATATCCTGTCCTCTATTTTTTTAACTACCTGGGTTTCCACTTCAAGCGGCGTAGCGCCGGGGTATAGCACTTTTACGGTCACAATGGGAAAGTCCACTTCCGGATTCGCTTCTATGGGCAGGTTGGCGTACGATACCAGTCCCAGAACGACAAATATCATAACGAACATCGTAGTAGTTACCGGACGTTTGACGAAAAATTCTAACATCACATCTCCCGGCTCATATTCTCGTGTTCACTCATTACCCTCACACTGTCTCCATCCTCAAGAATAGATTGTCCGGTAACTATCACCACATCCCCGTGGGAGAGGCCGGAACTCACAACAGATAAGTTGCCGCTTCTTTCAGCTATTTCAACTTTGTGGCGTGACGCCTTCCCTTCGACTATCTTCCAGAGATAAAAAACACCTTTTTCCACCTCAAGGACCTCGTTGGGGACCGCTATTACATCTGCTATTTTTTCGGTATTTACACGCGCCAGCAATCTGGGGTCATCGGGAGGTTCATGGCTTTTAACCTTTATCTCAAGCCGGTGCAGCCCGGACGCCTGGTCACGATCAGGGTCGAGAAAGGAAAGTCTCCCGGTGAAAATTTTCTCACCCTTGTAAATATCCG
Organism: Candidatus Omnitrophota bacterium; assembly: GCA_007135805.1. GTDB lineage: Bacteria > Omnitrophota > Gorgyraeia > Tantalellales > Tantalellaceae > SLID01. Next base: position 5,210 of record SLID01000058.1, read on the forward strand.
CCCTCTGGCCTTCGCTCATGATGGCCGCCATTTCAGATGTGGCGTACCCTTCAAATCTTCTGCCGGAGAGAGGTACAACGGTGATCTTTTTTTCTACCAGAAAAATACCGGTTTCCGCCGTCATCGCGGTTACCGGCCTCCCGTGCCGCTCTACTTCCGTTATGTAGCTTAGCGGGACAGCTTCTCTTTGACGGGTAACCTCGGTCCTGCGCGCGATGACAGCTATCACCAAAAGTACGAGACACGAAAAGTAGACTATAATTCGGCGGTTATCCTGCCAGCTTTTCATAGTCCTTCCCCTTCGGACACCAATCTTTCTATCCTGGCGAACGCTGTGTTTATGTTATACAGAGTATTGACTTCCTCGAGTTTTTCGCGAGTAAGAGCAAGCTCCGCGTCATTTATCTCAAGTAGAGTGACTTGTCCGGTCTTGAAAAGATCTTGGAACAGACTGAAAGTTTGTTCGGACAACTCCACGGACCTTCTGTTTGCTTTGAGCATCTCAATATACTTATTGTAGTCAGAAACGGCGTTTTTGAGGTCAAGAACAAGGTTCCGGGATGTTCTCTCAAATTCCAGCAAGGCTTTTTCCCTGTCTTTCTGAGCTTGTTTTACCCTCTCCCGGGTCCTTCCCATGTCGAATATGGGCACGGTAACGCTCAACCCGATCGCTCCAAACTGGTCCATAAGACGTTCCTGTCCGATATACCAGTGTTTTGCCTCATCGCTCCTGCCCCAGTAATCCCAAGTGAAAAATCCTGAGATGTAGGGCAGATATTCCGCTTTTTCTTTCCTGATAAGCGATTCCCGCAACAATATATTCTTTTCCAGAACTTTCAGCATCGGTTCTCTTTCCAGTAGAAGAGCCACCAGGTCATCATATTTTTTTTCGCTATAAGTGGCTCTAAAATCCTCCGAAAGTGTTATATCCACACGCGGGTCTATTCCCATTATCCTTTTGAGGATATTCTTGGCTGTAGCCACGTCCGCTTCGTAACCGGCCACTTCAGGCATCCTTGCGGCTATATCAGATTCTATCCTTATATTGTCTTTCCTTGACGCCCTCCCCATCGCCGAACGTGACGCCAAAGCTTCTCTGGTCCTGATACTGTTCTCATATGACTCTCTGGCTATTTTCAACGCCCGTTTTGCCAGTATCGCGGTATGATATGCCACCTTAGCGGTATATATCACATCCTCACGGGTTACGTCTTCTTTCAGTTTAACCATTTCGAAATTTCTGCGGGCGGACTCCACAGCCAGCGATACCCTTCCGGATGACCAGATAGTCTGGGACAAAGTTACCCCCATGCCCATCTCATAGTCACTTATGGTTCCCCTTGGATATCTCAAATTCACAGGATATCGGGCGTTATTCTTCCACTCCCCGCGCCCGGTCAGCTCGGGATATCTAAGGGTCTGGGCTTCCCTGTATTGGTGATATGTAATTTCCGTTTCGACTTCACTGATCTTTATGTCTTCTATGTTATTAAGAGAAAATTCCACCGCTTTTCTGACATCAACGGCGATACTCCCTTCCGGTCCGGGGATAACTTCCGAAAGATCCGATCCGGAACACATTACGGCAAATAACGCGAAAATGGTGGTGGCTGTCATTGTTTTGAAAAAGACGGACGAACGGAACACTTTATACCTCCCGGTGAAGATGATATCCGCGTATTTTGGTGGAATATTCGGGATCTTTCCCTGAAAAAAACCTCTAACGCCACAAAGGCGCCGCCTGCCCCTTTCAGAGCCCTCCCGAACATCAGTGTAACCCTTATCGTGATAGTTGTCAAAAAGTTTTCGCTGTTAGTGTTTTATTCTCTTTCGTTTGCGTTAAAACACTTTCACCGGTACCATAACAGAACCTACCAATGGCAAGTAAGCGTTATAGCCCTGACCACAGAAACTATGTTCGTAAATGGTAGCATAATACGTTCCGGACACTTTCCAGGCCATCGCAAGAAAGTCGTGTTCCGACAAAGCGATCTAAAAACAGCTGGTTGATATTAAGAACAAACATTGCGTTCGCTGATATAAGGAGTTGACATAAACCCCTTATCCCTTATACTGGAAACTAAGGTTTTAGTAAGAGTTCTGTTGAATTGTGTAATGTTCCACCTATAGATCTTTATCATATCTTTTTGTACCTGTCATACCGGCAATTAACAGGCATGACAGGTAATCACCTGTTCTATCATCTGGAATCCCCGGATCGTTTTCCCTTTTTTCCCGGAACCCGCGGTACTCACATAAAGTCCGTATAAAAACGGGAAACATCGCCAAACAAGTTTGTCGTTCTATTTTTTTCACCCAAAACCAAAAAAGGAGGAAAGAAATGAATAACATTTTCACAAGGAATCTACGGTCAGCGACCTTTGCCTTGACAGCCTTAGCGTTGTTACTGGTCCCGGCAAGGGCCGGCGCCCAGCAGCAATTCGCTCAACCTGCCGAGCGGACGCAATTCTCCGACTCTGAGATCGATGCTTTCATCAGGTCCCAGGTCCAGATATACCAGTTACAACAGCAATATACCGGGATGCTTTCTCAAACCACAGACAGCGCTGACCAGCAAAGCATCATGGAGGAAGCCAACCGGGAAATAATGGGTGTTCTGGAATCTGAAGGCATAAGTCTCGAGGTTTACAACGCCATAGCTGAAGCGGCAAGCCACGACGTTGAGCTGCAGGGCCGGCTTCAACAGGCAATGGAAAACATGCGCTAAAGACCCTCACGGGATAATTTCCCGCATGGGGAAGTACATTTTTTTTACCGGTATACGCTTGGAAATAAACTCTGTGGCGGGGTTTTTTCCTTAATGAGATAGTTTAACTTGTTGGCCATATCTTTGAGTTGCCTTATCTTATCTCGACTGGATGGTTCCTGGCACAACAACACGCTATTATTTTGGAGTAGTGGGTCTAAACTTTCTATACGGATTTCCCGGGCGGCAGATGTCCCAGGTACCGGCGAAAATTCGCTCAATGATATCCTCGCGCCAAGAGAATACGCGAACTCCATACTTTCCTCAACATCGCGGTATCCTGTGCCGGGTAAACCAAGTATCAGATAAACAGAATATTCACCGGCAAGATATCCGGCTTTTTTAAGGTTTTCAACCGCCCTTATCAATTCTTTCCGGGTGACCTTATCGTGAAAAGAACCGGCTTTTTTGTCGTTAGATACCTCCAGACTGAGTATGGGGTTCACGAAATTCATACCTTTCATCAAACGAGCCGTATGCTCGTCCAGAAATCTCGCGTGAAGCCCATTTGGGGAATAAAAACAGGCTTTAATGCCGGAATCTATGAGAGCTGAAAAATATTTTTTCGCGTATTCGCCGTGATACAGCAAAGCGTCATCATAGAAGGCGAAATTCCTTATCCCCGCCTCGTACAGCGCCTGTACTTCCCGGAGAGCGCCATCCATACTTTTTAAAGAGAACGGCGGGCTGAGTATCTTTTGGGCGCAATAAGCGCAGTCGAAAGGACAGCCTAGAGAGACACGCAGAACCGCGTAGGGAGAATAAATATATCCGGAGAGGTCTATAGTCTCCCCGAGAATATCACAGAAAGAAATATCACTCCACGCTCCCAATATCCCGGAAAGTCGGGCAAAATCTCCGTTCTTGACGACATGGTCAGCGCCGCTTTCCCTAACCGCATGTTCATGGCAAAGCGTAGCGTACACCCCTCCCAGGACAACGGGACAGGAATACCTCTTCTTCAAGGCCCGTATGGCGTCAAAAACGCCCGGATACCAGTATGTCATGCCGCTTGATACAAGGATAATATCCACTTTCCCACTCGGAAGAGCTTTATCAAAAAGTTCTGAGGGAAGCCCGTACCTACGGTACCGCCTTGGAACGCCTTTGAGAGCTGGTGGTTTCTCGACCTCCATTGAAAAAAACTTACCCGTCCCGTCCGGTTTGTCGATAATCCCGCGGCCTAAAAAAAGACGATGATGCCTGTCCATGGCGTCCGCCAGGAAAACCTCATATCCCATTTTTTTCAGCACGGCGGATATCTTCAGAAGACCCCATGGTTTCATCCAAAGATCATAGGCGGCAAAATCGTATACCGGAGGGTTTACAAGTAATACTTTTCTGATCATTGTCCGTCACCTGTGGTATGTCGGAAATGTATTAAGCGTTCCCGAGAGGAACCCTCGAGGTGACACCCCGTTTTTCCGGAGATGCCGCTCTACCTGTATGAACCCCGGGTTTCGAAGGGGGCCGATCCGAATTCATATTTTTTAATTTCCTCCCGAGCCGCCTCTATTCTTTCGTCAAGATACGGGTGGCTTCGGAGGAAATACACCCAGTTAGTATCTCTGCCCAGACTTTTAAGTTTTTCGAAAAAAGTTATTATAGCGTTTGGATCGTATCCCGCCCGATACATGTAAAGAATTGAAAGCCTGTCCGCCTCATACTCGTCACGCCTTGAAAAACCATTAGCCGCCAGGGTATATATTACTCCGGCGGCCTGTGAGAAATACTGCCAGGACATATCCTTTTTTTCGGCTGGGCGGGTATCAAAAAGATATGCCAGGGAAAAAAGAGCCTGCGCCCCCAGGTTCGCCTCCACTCTTTTCATCACATGCCTCGCTTCATCATGTCCGATCTCGTGGGCGATAACAGCGGCAAGTTCGTCTTCATTCGATGCCCGGAGCAGCCCGGTACTTAAAGCGACAAACCCTCCCCCCGGAGTAAAAGCCTGTATATCCTCGTCTTCATAAACCACTATATTTTTTTCAGGTATGCGGGGGGACTCTATTGAAGACGTCAAGCGCCGCATGACCCTTTCCGCCCTGGCGTCCGAAACGATATTCCTGTCCTTGAGTTTTACTTCCAGTGTGTTACGGGCTATGGCCTTTTCCTGTTCTATTGACAGCCATACAGCTTCTCTTCTCTGAGTAGCCGGATTATAATAGGTCGCGCATCCGGCAAACGTAACGCAGGCCGCGAGAGCCAGAATGATCTTTACCGCGCGTTCGGCTGAAAATTCCATCGTTCCCCCCGGGGCGGGCCTTGCCCGCCGCTTCGATTATTTTATTGGCAGATACCGTTTCAGCGCCAAAGCCGGCACCAGAACAAAAAATCCGGCAACCACGCAATATGCCGCCTGCGCCAGAGACAAGGGATGGGTATGGAATATTGCGTTCATCGGGGCCCACTGGGTAAAAACATATTGCCCTAAAGCCATGCAAAAGATACCTATAGCCGGCACATATGCTATCTTGACCGTCCTGTCGCGCAGGTACCCAACTATAGAAGGTATGAACCTGCTGATACTGAGCAGATAAAAAGTTTCCGCCGCGACAAGGGTGTTTACCGCCACTGTGCGGCTGAGCTCCACGTTATCGGTAGTAATTAACATGAACTTGAACATTCCGAAAGTAGCGATAAGATTATATATAGACACAACGATTATCCGGGCTATAAGGCTTTTTGTAAGCAGTTTTTTCTCCGGGGAATGAGGAGGGCGTTTCATCTCTTCTTTCTGTCCGGGTTCAAACGCCAGGGTGAGCATTAAAGCCACGGAACTTACCATGTTGATCCACAATATCTGTACCGGGAGTATGGGGATAACGGCGATAAAAAGCAACCCTGCCAGGATAGTAAGCGACTCCCCTCCGTTTACTGGAAGGATAAACCCTATGGTTTTTAGAAGATTGGAATAAACCGTACGTCCTTCCTCGACCGCCGCCTCTATAGATGAAAAATTATCATCTGTCAAGACCATGTCTGAGGCCTCTTTAGCGGCTTCAGTCCCCATTTTGCCCATCGCCACACCTATATCCGCCTGCTGCAGAGCGGGGGAGTCATTTACCCCATCCCCGGTAACAGCGACTATCTCTTTCGCGGCCTGAAGAGATCTTACCAGACGAAGTTTATGTTCGGGAGAGACCCGGGCAAAGACATTACTCTCCATGGCGGCCGAGTCGAACTCGCTGTCAGACATCCCAGACAAGTCTCTTCCCGTGTAAACCTTGTCACGGCCTTCAACGATAATACCCATTTGTCCGGCTATGGCCTGGGCGGTTTGGGCGTGATCGCCTGTTATCATCTTGACTTTTATTCCCGCCTCATGCGCCGCCTTGACCGCTTCCACCGCTTCCGGCCTGGGAGGATCTATCATTCCCACGGATCCCAGGAAGACCATCCCTGAATCCAGATCCCCGTCATCGATAGTCTTTGTTTGTTTGCCGACTGTCTTTTTAGCGAGACCGAGGACCCTCAGACCGCTCTTGGACATCAAAGACGCTTTTTCCTTTTCCTCGTCGGCTCTAAGCCCGGTTTTATTACCTTTCGCGTCAAGAGCCCGATCACACCTCTCAAGAACGGCTTCAAGAGCGCCTTTCATGTATATCGCGTTGTCCGCTCCCTCCCCTTTAACCTCATTAAGCGTAGCCATATATCGCTTTTCAGACTCGAAAGGCAAGGTATCTATCCTGGGATATTGTTTTTCGGCCTTTTTCCTGTCAAACCCGGCTTTGCCCGACAACATGAGAAGGGCCCCTTCGGTGGGATCTCCCACTGTCTCCGTTTCCCCCTTTCTTTCCTCAAGATGTGAATCGTTGCATAATACTCCGGCGAGTATGCATTCACGAAGCGCCGGGAGTTGTTCAGGGTCCGCTTCCTGTCCGTCCCGCGTTATGCCGTGATCATCTTTAACTTCGTACGATCCCCCTCCCGCGTTAACTCGCCGGACCTTCATTCTGTTCTGGGTCAAAGTCCCGGTCTTATCCGAACAGATGACCGTTGTACTGCCGAGCGCCTCGACCGCGGGAAGCTTCCTTATTATCGCGTGCCTTTTGGCCATTCTGCTTACCCCGATCGCCAGGGTCACTGTAATGGCGGCGGGAAGACCCTCGGGAATGGCGCTTACAGCGAGGGCGACCGCGGCCTTGAACCCTTGTATCCACGGTATGCCTTTCAAATAGGCCAGGATGAACACCAAACCGGCCGTGGCCATTATCACGTATATAAGCGTCCTGCTGAAAACTTGTATCTTCCTGGTCAAAGGGGTCTCCAGCCCTCTGCTCTCCTCCATCATACGGGATATCCTGCCGGTTTCCGTTTCGGACCCTGTCGCTGTAACCACGCCCTTACCTGTGCCCCTGGTGACGAGTGTTCCGGCGAAACACATGCTGGCCTGATCCCCGATTATCGCGTCTTTGTCGGCGGGTTCGGGGCTTTTATGCACAGGGACGGATTCCCCGGTCAGCGATGACTCGTTTATGTCAAGATCACGCGCTTCCACAAGCCGCATATCGGCGGGAACCTTGTCTCCCGCTGAAAGAAGCACGATATCTCCGGGGACCAGCCCCTTGGAAGAGACCTTTACGGTATCGCCCTCGCGGATAACTCTTATTTCCGTGACCACGCTTTTCGCGAGGGCGGATATTGCCCGCTCCGCTTTCTGTTCCTGTATAAACCCTATGATCGCGTTTATGAAAGCGACCCCGCAAATAACCGCCGCGTCGACCCTCTCGCCGATAAAAAAAGATACCGCCGCGGCTATAAGCAGGATATATATAAGCGGCTGTTTAAAATTATCCAGCAGTTTCATGAACTTGCTTTTTACTTTTTCGCCGGTGATCTCGTTGGCCCCGTATTCCTTAATCCTGTTTTCCGCCTCTTCTCGGGATAGGCCTTCCGATATATCCGTACCCATCTTCTCAACGACTTCTTTTACGCTTACGTCATGCCAATTCATTTTTTCCGGCCCACTGGCTTTTTCGCCCGACATATATCCTCCCTGGTCTTGTTTCAGATTCTCCCGGACTCCGAATGTCACAGCCCGGTTTATCCCACTCGTACCTTCGGTGAGCAGTATACCACACCAGGGCTGTAAGTGTCAGGCCCCTCCATCGCCTTTGACAAAATACAATGAAGGGGCCTGGTCCAACTACTTTATTCTACATTGCGGAAACTTTCTGGTATTGAGCTCTACTCCCCGCGCGTCATGGCCATAACATCCTCTTTGGCTTCACCTATCGGCCTTATGCCGAACTTATCCACCAGGACCTTCGCCACGTTCGGGGACAAAAAGGCCGGCAGAGTCGGTCCCAGGCGTATACCCTTTACTCCAAGGTGCAGCAAAGCCAGAAGTACGGCAACCGCTTTTTGCTCATACCAGGCCAGGTCAAATGAGATCGGCAGTTCGTTGATATCATCCAAGCCAAACACCTCTTTCAGCTTCAGGGCAATTACAGCCAGAGAGTATGAATCATTGCACTGTCCGGCATCCAGAACCCTGGGAATACCGTCTATGTCCCCAAGTTTCAATTTGTTGTATCTGTACTTGGCGCACCCGGCTGTCAATATGACCGTATCCTTCGGCAGGTTCTCCGCGACCTCGGCAAAATAACTTCTGCCCGGCTGTCTGCCGTCACATCCCGCCATGACGATAAATCTTTTTATCTTACCCGACTTCACGGCCTCCACAACCTTATCCGCCAAGGCCAGGACCTGGACATGGGCGAATCCGCCTATTATCTCGCCTTTTTCTATTTCCTCGGGAGCATCGCACTTTTTGGCAAGTTCAATGACTTCTGAAAAGTCTTTTTCCGCTCCCTCGAGCCTATCCGGGATATGTCTAACACCGGGATATCCCGCCATCCCGGTCGTAAAGATCCTGTCTTTGTATGAGTCTTTCACCGGTGTTATGCAATTTGTCGTCATTATCACGGGGCCGTTGAATTTTTCAAATTCTTCACTCTGTTTCCACCATGATCCGCCGTAATTCCCAGCAAGATGTCCGTATTTTTTGAAAGCCGGATAATAGTTGGCGGGCAGCATTTCTCCGTGGGTATAAATATCTACCCCCGTACCCTCGGTCTGCTTGAGAAGCTCTTCCATATCCTTGAGGTCATGCCCGCTGATCAATATGCCGGGTTTTTTACCGACTCCCATATTGACCTGGGTTATCACAGGATCTCCGTAGCTTGAGGTATTGGCCTCATCGAGAAGAGCCATCGCGGCCACGGCGGTCTCACCGGCCTTATAGACAAGTTCCGTCATCTCGTCTACCGGGATATCTCTTGTCGTGGATGCCAGAGCATCCACAAGAAATGCATATATCCCCTCCTTTTCATAACCCAGCACCGCTGCATGGTCGGTATAGGCGGCTATACCCTTGCATCCTATTGTAAGAAGTTCCCGCAAAGACCTTACATCCTCATTTCCCGTGTAAGTTATCCTGAGTTCTTCTGACCGTGCCTTCGTGGCTATCTCACTGTCTTCACCGGCGGACCACGTGGCGCAGTCCGGAAGAGTCTCGGCCAGTCCCGCCTCGCCTCTTTGCCTAAGCTCCGCCTCAAGCTTTTCCTTAATACCCTCCCTCACCTTGAGGGCCTGTTTGATCTTGGACGTTATGGCATCGTTATCCCAGGCAGCGTTGGTTATAGTAGTGAACAGAGCCTCGCAAATAAATTTTCCGGTTGCTTTGTCCATTCCGCTCATCTTTTTCAACTTTTGGGCATATACCGC
>SLID01000120.1 GCA_007135805.1 Candidatus Omnitrophota bacterium
AAGAATAAGGCGAGAAGGCCTTTGACAGTAAGATAGCCGTGTTCTGAAAATGTCCCGTTTCAGCGTTAACCCGGATTATGGGTTAAACCTTTTTGGTAAAATGGTATAATCTGTGTATACGAAGGTTAATGTGAGGGTGTATCCGCGCGGGTGGTTGGCGCCGGATAAGTAAAATTATTATCCATATAGGAGAGAGTACGCGGGTAAAAAACAAGCGCTTAAGATCAAAGGGCGTCAAAGCCCGGAGGAGGAAGGTCATGAAACTGGATGTTAAAGCGTTTGGTCTTGCGGGAGGTATTTTGTGGGGCGCCAGTATTTTTTTGCTTACATGGCTGGGCATGCTCGGTTACGGAAGCCCGGAAGCGGCTGATATCGCGAAGGCATACTATGTCGGATATTCTGTTACTCCGCTGGGAAGTGTTATAGGAGCGGTATACGGTTTTTTTGACGCCGGTATAGCGTGTGTGATATTCGCGTTTTTGTACAATAAGCTTATTTCGAGAAAATAGGGTTTTAAAAGCCGCGAACTAGTGTAGGGTAATGTGAAGAGCTGTTATTGGTCTGGTTTTGTTCTTGCGTGATAAATGGCCGTGCGAGGGTTTTTGCCAATGCCCCCAATCTCAAAGTTAAAGTTATGACGGCAGTCCGAAAAGATAAAAAAATGTGGGTAGTTCTGGCCTTGTCGTTTATCCCGGGGTTGTCGCTTTTGTATCTCGGGAAGGTTAGAAAAAGCGTTCCCATTCTTGTAATAGACTTAGGGATAGCGGCAGGGTTCCTGTTCTCGGGGTCGTATCTTCTCCGGTTACTGCTGTTTAATGTGTATCTGGTAACTTTCTGGGTGCCTTGCATGGAAAGTTACCAACTTGTGAAGTATGGCGTTATCAGGACAGATGCCAGGACAAGATGGTATGTTGTTGTATTACTCCTCACTACCGGGTTTAACGCTATCCCGCTTTTGTGGCAGAGTGATAAGTTCACAAAAAAGGGAAAGATCGCCTGGACTATTGCCGTCCCGGTGCTTTTTGTGGCATTTTTCGGATTTTTAATAAGGTATTGGGAAAGGGGAGAAATGCTTATTAGAAACGTTCTGGGCGTTGGGGTGTAGAAGAGAGTAAAGTGAATATAGAAGAGGCGGATTATACTGTATTTGATCTTGAAACTACCGGGCTTTTTGCCGGAGCGGGAGACGCCATATGCGAGATCGGGGCGATAAGAACGGGACCCGACGGAACACAGCGTAGGTTCGAGACCCTGGTCGACCCAAAACGGCCTGTTTCAAGAGAAGCGCAAGCGCTTAACCGTATAATTCCCGATATGCTTGAAGGAAAGCCCGAGATAGGGGATGTCCTGCCGGACTTTATGGATTTTATAAAAGGATCTGTCCTGGCGGCATATAACGCGAGATTCGATATAAGTTTTCTTGCCGCCGCTTTAGGGGAAAGAAGGGTCCTTCTTAACGAGTTTCGTGTTGTAGATGTACTGGAACTTGCCAGGCGTTATTTTGACGTAGAAGACGGTTATTCCCTGGGAAGCGTGGCCAGGCATCTGGGAATGCCCGAAGGCAGGGCTCACAGAGCGATACCTGACGTTATTGTCACACTGGAGGTCTTCAGGAAAACGATGCCTATACTCCGCGCCCGGGGTGTGGAAAAAGTTGAGGATATTTCCAGAGTGTATTATCAGACAGCCGTCGGAGTTGCCCCGGCGCCAAGTGTTGTAGCGGACAGGCTGGCCCTCGCGATACGAGAAAAGATAACGGTAAAGGTACGGTATAAGTCGCCCTGGAAGGATATGGTAACGGAAAGGACAATAACTCCCATAAGGATACAGGGAGAGTATGTGTATTCGTTCTGTCACTTGAGGGGTGGTATGCGGACCTTTCTTATAAAGCATATAGAGTGCGTGGACCCATGACAGCGACGAGCGAAGGATCCCGGATATGAAAGGAACACGAAAGCAAAAGATCGTAAGAACGCCTCTTCTGGATTCTCTTGGAGAAATATCTTCGAAATATCCCCGCGAAGAAAAGATCCTCATAACACCTGATTATCGTTTGGGACAGCAGGTCCTGCAGTCACTCGTAAGAAGCGGAACTCCCTGGATGAATTTCCGTATGGCGGCGGCTTCGGCTCTCGCGAGCGATATCGCGGAGGAACGGATAGTGTCCTCGGGCCTGAGGCGGGTTTCCGGACCGGGAATACTGGCTATCATCGACGACCTTTTCAGGGAACTCTTCTTCGCGGGTGAGCTGAGATATTTTGAGAGACATGAAACGAATACGGGAATGAACCACGCGCTTACCGGCGCCATAATGGAACTTCGAACAAAAGGAATACGGGCGGATAATATAAAGGAAAAAGCGTTCGTAAGCCCTGACAAGGCCCGCGATATAAGACTGCTGCTTTCCGGATATGAAAAATACCTTGAGGAAAAAAAGCTAATAGACAAAGCCGGTCTTACAATGCTCGCCGCGGAATGTCTGGTAGGGTACGTGCCTGTTCCCGGACGGAAATACATTATTTTTTCCAGGTATTATATGAGCGGTCTGGAAAGGCAGTTTATTGAACGGCTCGCGGGTCCCGGACTTATGGTACTGGAAGACGGACAGGTATTCGGTCTTAAAGGACCCAAGGGAATGTGGCAGGGGAAAGGGAAAACCGGAAAGATAAAGAGCGTGACAGACGCGGAAAGGTTGATGTGGACATACGCTCCCGAAAAGGCGCCCGACCCGGCCGGGGACGGGACCATAGAACTTTTTTCGGCCATAGGTTTCCGTAACGAAATAAGGGAAATTTTCCGCCGGATAATAGGCGCGGAGATCCCGGGTGATGATGTTGAAATAGTTTATACGGATCCGGTGGTGTATGTCAGGGAAATATTCTGTTTATGCGAGAAACTCAAGATACCGGCTACTTTTTCGGAAGGTATTCCCGGACATACAAGAAGCCCATTCAGGGCGATAAGGGGATTCCTGGACTGGATAAGGGATGACTTCACGGAAATGCCTTTAAGGCGCATGCTTGAGGGTGAGGATATTCTTCCCGGCACGCCGGCGGGAAGTGAAATTGACGGACCTCGTCTTGGTCATCTTTTACGGCTTTCCGGTGTTGGATGGGGCAGGGAAAGATACGCTCGAGTATTGGAAAAAAGAGCGGCGGAATACGCGAAAAGAGCGAGGGAACCCATTGATGACGAAGACCTCGATCTCAGGGAAGTGTATGAACGGGATGCCCGGGACATGACCGCGCTCAAGGCGCTTTGCGAGGCCCTTTTAGAGCTGGTTCCAGCGCCCGACAGCGAAGGTGAGGTCTCTTTACGGGAACTTTGTGATGGATGCATAAAGTTCCTTAAAGAAAACACGATAGCGCGGGGTGCGCAGGATGAAGCTTTTGTGTCAGACGCGGCGGCCAGGATAAGCGCTATAGGCCAGTACGGCGCGGAGAAAGTGGACCTTGCCAAAGGTGTTGAAAAGATCACCGGGACGGTCTCGACCATAAAAGTGGGTTCTTCCGGGCCCCGGCCCGGACATGTTCATGTTTCGCATTACAAACACGGCGGGAGAACGGGGAGACCGTTCACTTTTGTGGTAGGTCTTGACGAGTTCAGGTTTCCCGGCCGGGCTTTGCAGGACCCGATATTGCTTGATATCGAAAGAGAAAAGATAGACAGTGACATGGAAATGTCCACGGATGCCCAGAGAAAGAACGTTTACGATATGGCAAGTATGCTTTCCGGACTGAGGGGTAAGGTGACGGCAAGCTATTCGGCGTTTGATGTCAAAGATGAGAGAAAAGTGTTTCCTTCATCTTTAATGCTTCAGATATATCGCCTTAGAGAGGGTAAGCCGTCTGCCGATTATGAGGATATGCTGAGAGGCCTGGGCAGACCGCTCTCAACTACGTCAATATCGGAAAACGCCTTGCCGCTCGACTTGACGGAATGGTGGATATGCCGGCTGGCGTCTGATGAAGTGGTGAAG
>SLID01000013.1 GCA_007135805.1 Candidatus Omnitrophota bacterium
CACCGAGAAAATTATCTGGGTCTTGACATCCATGATATTTCCTTTTATCTCATCCGGGATATCCGCTGAGGGCGCTTCTATGCGCTCAAACATCACGCGGAGTTGGCGGAGCCTCGCGGTAAGGCCATCTATTGAATATGTTTCCTCATAACTGGTTACAAGATCCAGTTTGTAGGATAGCCACTCATTTTCACCAAATAAACTCTTGCCTTCCCTGTTCAGGCGGTTAAGGTCAAGGGCCCTGTCAGGTTCGGGGGTCTCCCCTATTGACAAGTAAAGGCCCGCAACGACAAGTGTGGCTGCCACGGCGCCGATAAACCACATCCCCAAAGAAGCGGACATCAAATTTTCCATGATCGGAGTCATTACATCACCCTCGAAAAATGTAAAAACGTCCATGTCGCCAAGGGCTATTTTGGGAAGAGCAAGACCAGGGATGGCGGCAAATTGCCGGGCTCCGGGAAACCTTTGAGGAATAACAGGCATCGGCCTGGCGTCAGGCTGCAATCCTCGTAACCTGCGCTCGGCCTGTCGTTTTATGGTGTCGATATTTTCCACGTAACCGCGAAATCTTCTATCCATATCGCGAATATCCACACCAGTTATCTTTTCGCCCAAATTCATGCGGACTACATCCCGGAACCTCCCTTCTGTGTACATCACCCAGAGAATACGCTCAAATTCAGATAAGTATCCGGCAACCCTGCCTGTGTCATAATAGATCTCAAGAAGTTCCTGAGAAGCAGTAAGATCTCCCGGGGTCCTGCTAAGCTGATCTTTCAATCGCCGTACGCGCTGACGCCTTGTCAAGACTGTTCGTATGCCGGGATCGGCCGGTCTTTTTTTGAGGTAAGCGTTCAGGGTCTCTACTTTGCTTTGCAAGAGACGGCTTGATCCATCCGGAAGATCGGGAAGGGATATATCTGTAACCCAACTCTGCCGGGCCTGAACTCCAGGAGCAACATGTCTTATAAAAGCGTCAAGGACCGTCGCCTGCTGGACCTCTCCCCCGTAAGACGCAAGATCGGACGCTATGATACCTTTAAGAACCTCCGGACCCAGTGTATTTGAATCTAACCGGAAAGCCATATCCAGAAGACGCGACGCGTCGGAACCGGAAAGAACCCCTGTGGAAAAATTTGTTACCATAGACGCGCCTGGAAGCGGAACATTAAAACCCTGAGAACGGCTTTCCAAAAAGAAGTTAAGTATGCCGATCTTAACGAGCGGGGCCTGTTGAGCATTTTCTGAATTGAGCAGTACATTTAAGTATTCGCCGGCAACTTGCGGGGCGACAATATTTGTTCTCAAACCGTTCTCTATTATCTTAAGGTGCAGGTCAAAAGGAATATCCGTATCAGTGAGGAACTTTTCGTAGTTCGCCATTTTAAGGAAACTCCTTAGTCCGGCAGGATCAACTCCCCGCAATATGTTGACTAAAACGCTTAAAAGCTTTAAATGGTGTTCACCGAGCATGCTCTTGTCAAGGGAATCAATAAGTGACTGGGCTTCCTCCAGCCGCCGGGCGGATATCAGAGAGGTCAATTTTTGGGTAAGTCTGTTTCGGGCGGCCGGGACTATTTCCATCCGGGCCCGAAGGTCTCCCTTCAACTGTGCGAGGGGCCTTGTTTCAAGGGCGTTATCCGAGGAAAGCTCTACGTTCTCGCGCTGGTCCTCAGAGAGGGCGGCATCCTGCCCCCGCCCTTCACGGTGATATCCTAAGATTGTTTTCACCGATGAAACGGCATCCCGATGCGCCGGGGAGTAACGGGCCCTCCACGCGCTCTTATCTTCGTCCCGGGTAGCCCTTAGCGCGTGTTTCGCAGCTTCGGTGTCTGTCACCCCGCTGAAAAAGCGGTCAACCACCTCTACTTCGGATATCCTGCGGTTCATCTCACCAATTCGGGTTTGGATATCTGTTTTTTCTTGCTCCGAGATATCATCCCTTTTCAGTTTTCGTTCAGCATCCGAAACGGCTTTTTTAAGTACCGTCTTCCCTTTTTCAAAATTCCCCTCGGTAACGAGAAGTTCAGCAAGGATTACCGGGTAATCTAAATTATCCGGGGCAAGTTCCATGGCGCGCTCAAGATATTCCTGCCGGAGCTCTGTTTTGATGCTTGTATCCGCGGCTTCGTTCGCATACTGTCCGGCGAGAACACTTTTCCTTGTTTCTGGGGTTATGTCGATTCCCCGGGTTTCGGCGGCGAGCATCCTTTGGGCTTCGGCGCGCCCCTGTATAGCGGCGGGGTTCTCCTGGTCAAGCGATAGCGCCCGCTCATGCACAATAAGGGAACCTTGCCAATCGCCGCTGTCGGCGAGCAAAGCTCCCATTTTCAGCAGAATGTCCACCCGGGCTGACGGCGGGAACCTGTGAAAGGTACGGGGCCTCTGCGCGTATCTTTCGTAACGGGAAAGCAGATCGCTATAAAGTTCAAGGATGCCGGCGCGCAGACTGTTTTTTCCGGTTTCTGTCGGGGCGTATTCCATGAGCCCCTGCAGAACATCAATCCGAGCTGTTAAGGCGGAAACGTTTCGCCAGGCCGGAAAAACAAAAGTTCCTGCCATTTTTTGGCGTATGTCAAATATACGCTGTTTGAAATCATCTTTATTTTTAAGTCCCGGGTCAAGGATCGCGGCCTTTTCTAATGCCGCCAGAGCCCTTTTCATGAAAAAACGGGGACGGATCATGGCCCGCGTCATTGCGATGTTTCGGTTCCCACGGGCAATGTAGCCAACCGCGTCATTCCTTTCTTTCTGACCTTTCCTTGAGGCTCTTCGGGCCGCGCCGGACCATATACGCGAAATAAGGTTCTTGCCGGTCAAGCGTTCAAGGTATGACAGAAACGCCCAGGATGCGGCTGTATCAGAGGTCAAAGCGTAATTTCTGATCGCCGGGCTTATTTTTGCTGCGAGCTCTTTCCCCACAAGACTCATCAGACGAGAACTGTCTTTTCTTGCCGCTGACAGAAAAGATGAGAACATCGCTTCTTTATCAGAAGCCGGCACCTCCCCTGACTCGAGGAACCCCGCGAGGGTTATCATCGCGGGGCTTTGACCTGAGGCAAAAGCGAAATCGGTAAGTTTGGAGGCCAGACTGAGATCAGACGTGGTTTTCATAAAGTTTATCAGCTCTGTTGAAAATGCATCCGGCAGCATCCCGAGATCCTGGTGTGTGAACATTCCCTCACTGATAAGAATACCAATGAGGTCCGAGGCGCTTCCGGCAACATCTTTTTTCAAGCGGTCATCACGATAATCGCCTAAAGAAATATCTCTGTAAATACCGAGCGTTACAAAGAGAGTTCGTACCGCGAGCGGTGTGTTTTTGAGTGCGGCATAACTTGAAACGGCGGCCAATCCCGCGCTAATCCTTACCGAATGGTCAAAACCGGTGTCATCTTTTATTTCCTCAAGCAAAGATAGCGCTTCCGAATGCCTGTTTTCCCCGGCATAAAGTTTTGCCAGGTCCAGCTTGAGGTATTCTTTTCCGGAAATCTCGTGGTCAATACCTTCGATCTTGCTTATAAGTTTCTCAATAACCGGTATAACCTGGTCTGCCTCCCGGGACGCCAGAAGTTTCGAGACTTGTTTCAGCACGGTTATCTGTTCGGCGGGAGATAATGTCGCTATCTCTCCTACCACGCGTTCCAATATAGCTTCTTCAGCTTGCGACAGCTGTTGGGCGATACCTATATCTTGATCAAGAAAACTACCTATTTCCTCCATTTCCGGAAAAGCCTGCAGGAGATGCCGGGGGATCCGTTCAAGTTCACGTGATGCCCTGTCATTCCTGTCCTCAAGTTTTCTTCTCATGTCGTCCACACGCAGAGATTTGTTGAATTCTTCCATAATGGCTTCTTGCCGTTCCTTAGCTGTTTCCAAACGCCTTCTTCGAGTTTCTTCAATCGGACCTGGCGGGATCTTCTGTAAACGGCTTGCGTAACGTTCCGATCCATCGCCATATAGCGCCAATTCCGCGTATATTTCTATCAAAACCGACGTTACCCTCATGTTCTCACCTTCGAGGTCGGCGTCATCTTTGGCTTTTTCAAGATGGAAAGCGGCAAGTTCAAGCGAGGCGAAAATTTCACGAGGGGTCTTGCCAGGTAAAACCGACAGTTCTTTGTGGGTAAGGCCTTTATGCAAATGCGCTCTTTTGTTTTCGGGATCCTGTCTGAGTGCTTCTGAAAAACTCTCGAGGGCTTGGTCAAAGTCACGTAAACCGAATTCGATACTGCCTTTGGCGGTATAGGCGTCGCTAAGCAACGCGGCAGCGCGCTCTCTTATCTCAGGGGGAGCCCTGCCGTCGGTTATGATATCTTCCAGCCGGGATATCACCGGCAAAGACTCGCTGACATCCTGTCCATTTATGCGTATATTCTCAACATCAGCTCTTGCCAGGGTCAATGCCATGTCGAGCTTGTCCGTGTATTTTCGGTCCCGGGTTTTTCTGCGTAAACCTCTCTCACCGAGTAACACGACGCTCTCGCGGAGTTCGGCGCTCCTGTCTGATATGTCGCTGATCAGGCGGTGTTTAAGGGCATCGTCAACTCCTGCCAAGGCGTCAAGGGCCTTTGAAATATCTTCAGATTTTCTTTTCAGTTCCGCCGCCCGGCCTTCGAAAACATCTCTACGGAAAAAACCCGCGCGGAGGCCGCTTCGCAAGAGGTAAAGACGGGCGGTTCGCGTTGACCAGTATTCTTTTTCTGCGGAAAAATCACTTGAAGCTTTTTCGCTCACCTTTATTGCTTCTGTTAAGTCATTGATACCTCCACGGGCTTCATACACGGCGGCTATGCGGCCGGAGGTGACGGGATCTTTCGGCGTAACTTTACGGGCAGCTTTATACGCCCGCCGGTCGCCGCGAAGCAGGTTTGCTTCCAGCATCAGGCGCGAATATTCCGCCCTGTCCTCTGCGTCAACTATCAGCCCGTAATCCTTCATTCGGCGCCTCACCGTCCGGGCAAAAAGGCCTCCCGTTACCGGTACAAGAAAAGCAAAGAACCCTCTTAAGAGAAAGAAGTTACGGGACCTTTTTTTAACTTCCGATAATAAGTTTTCCGCCGCGCCCAAACTGCCCAGCGCTATGAAAGCTTCGGCCTGTTTTAACCGTGCCCGGGCAAGGCGTGGAACAGCGGAAAAAGCTCTTGACGCGGCGGCTTCAGCCCGGTTGTAACGGTCTTTTTCTCCAGCCAGGTCGCCCCTTATGGCACTTTCCCGGGCGCGTTCCATGTGAATATTAAATAGTTTCAGGTCGGTCTCGCTCTGCCTGACCCTGTCATGTACCTCGCTATAAGCCGAAGAAAGACCTTCAAGGACCGTTTCGTTCCCGGGATCTTTCTTAAGCGCGCGGGAGAGGGCTTTTATGGCATCATGATGCCTCCCGAAAGAAGTAAGCACTTTTGCCCTTTCCAGGTTTGCCGAAACATCCTCCGGAGCAATTTCGAGCGCCCGGTTTATGAGAGCGAGAGCCTCAAAAAGGTCACCCCTTGAGGCGGCTAATATCCCCGATTCGACTAATGCTTCGGATGATACCCTTTCCATCTCCACGTTTGCTATTTCGGTGATGATAGCTCCATCTCCCTCGGCAAGTATCACCCTCCTTTTAAAAACGGTTGTTTCGCCCCAGTTTAGCCTATCTCTTTCAAAAGAACGTATGGCACCCGCGGCCATGCCGGCCAGGCCGCGCATGACATCTTGGTCACGGATAGTTTCGGGTTTGAGATCTCCGGCTTTAGGATCAATAAGTTTGAGGTAGATCTCCCTTTCGATATCAGCGGCGCTTTTATCCCGGAACATGTCGGGTTCCTTATCAAAACCCATCATCACTAAAATATCGTTCAAAAGGGCTTCTTTCGCGGCGATCCTTACGTATCCGTTTACCGCGTTTTCGGCCAAGTCCCTGAGGGCGGGCAGAATGTAAGACTTATCGCCTGAAAACCTCTCCGATAGGTAAGTTATCAAAGCATCGGCATCTACTTCCAGACCATCTATCGTGACCCGGTTCATATCGGCCTGTTTTAATTTTTCGAAAAGGGTTTCTCGCCCGACTTTTTCATAAAGGATGTCAAATTCAAAAAGAGTCAACCGGGCGAGCTTGTCTTTAACGCTTGATGCGCCCATTATCCTGCCGGTCTCTTCAAGATGGGCTCGGGCCTCTCCCGCGGCAAGTAAAAACGATTTCCACGCGTTATCCCCACCCCGGGCGAAACCTAAAGACGCTTCCCTCGCGTCAACCACTTCCTCATCTTCCTCTTCCCCTTCTGTTATGATGCCGAGCGACGAAACAAGAAAATCTCTCGCGGTTTCACCGGGAACGCTGCCCGGCGGCATCAAAGCGTCGTTTATCCGGCTTTCAAGGGCCTCAAGAGAATTCCGGGTTTCATTAATGTCGTTCTCCGCCGTATCGATCTCCCTGCTGACCTTGCTGATATCCCGTGTAAGCTGATTTTCCAGGGTCATGTCCGGTCGAAGAAGACGGTCTTCACGGCGATCCTCTGGGACTTCAATAGTATCCAGCTCGGTTATAGCGAGGTTTTGAAGAGATACTCGCATTTCCCGGACTTGTTCCTCGAGCTCAGCGCGTCTTTCCTGAAGATCGGAAAGTTTTTGTTGTTTTACGGATATCTCCCGGTACAGCGCGATAATGTCGGCCGCCATTTGCCGTTCCAATTCCTGCCTGTTATTTTCAGCTCTGGCGAGTTCAAAGTAAAATCGCAGTTTGGTGTTAGCGGGGTCCATCCTGCGGGCTTTCTCCAGAAGATCGAAAGCGTTTTGGAGGTGTTTTTGGGGTTCCCGTTCAGGGACGTCCCGGAAAAGCGCGGCAAGTGATATTTCACCGCCCGCCCGGGAAAGGAACCATTCGGCATCGATCTTACCGGCTTTTTCAAGTACATTTTCAAGCTGCCCTGTTAATTCGGTCATACCATCGAGAGCGTCTCCCATAGCCGTATCGGTTACCCGGGGAGTCACATCCGCTCCCTGCCGGTTAATCTGGGCCATTTCACGCACATCGGCATTTACGGCGTCTACGGCCTCCCTGAGCGTACTTTCGGCTTTTTCGAAGTCGCCCGAGTTTTCGTAAAATGCCGCGAGAAGCATCTTGTGTCGGGCAATTTCAAGAGAAGCGGCGAGTCTTTCACCTCGGATATCCGCAAGTCGCTCACTGCGCCCCGCGCGGGCAAAGTCAAGCGCTATCCGATGCTGGGCGGAGGCCGAACTTATATTGCCTTCCCGGGTCGACTCATCCGGCACACTGTCAGCTTTACCTAATACAGCGTACATCAGGTTGGATACGGCAACCTGCAGGTCCTCTTCAACTCTGGCGCTCTCGGTTTGAGTATGGCGTGTTACAGCTATAACGCGAACCAGGAACTGTCCCAGGTTGTCATCCACATCCAGACTACCCACAAAAGCTTTAAGGCCGTTAACGGCGGCTACCCGGGTTTCGGCGGATATAGCGGCATTGCTGATGACGCTTTCAAACACCCTTATCTGCACTGAGCGGTCACGCAGAGACTGTATCCATTTTATAAGTTCTTTTGTCGACGCGTCACGTTCATCGCCTTCTTGACGCTCGATCTCCCGAGCCGTGGACAACGCGTAATTGATAGCCCAGGGTCCCGAGTCCGGCCCTCCAAAAGGCAGTTTTCTTTCGGATATTTTTTCCGCGAGCGCCGGAAAGTGCACCAGGCTTTGCGTGTGAATATGATAGAGCAAAAGATCAGCGCTTATTCCCTCTGCGCTCAGGATATCCAAGGCCCTCTCCAAAGTCGCTTCCAAAGGAGCTCCGGTGCCTGAATAAACGATCGTATTTCCAAGAATCCCTATTATCCCGGCCAAAAGTCGTCGTCGCGTCTCCTCGGGAAGCGCCCGTATCTCTGCCAGAAATTCCTTATACAGCGCTAGTCGGGATGCCGAGTTCCATCCTGTATCTGGAAGAAACCGGAGCCCCTGGATTAATCGTAAGGCCCTCGTTTCTTTTTCCCCGGGGGTTTTGACGGCAATATGCTGGTTCAGGAATTTTCGCAGATCTCCGGCGGCGGAATCCAAAAGCGCCAGGGCCCGGGCCCGGATAGCGTCTTCTCCGGGGACATCTTCAGGGATATCGTTTAGAAAGTCCGCAAGCTGACGCATCCATTCAAGTTGAAGATTTTCTTTCTGTGCATACTTCTCGTTTGGGGTTATCGGCGCCTGGTCTATTGTCTCAAGTGCGGCCGCATGGTCACTTTCCATACTCCTAAGCTGTCCCGAAATGTCGGGTAAAAGCGTTTCGGTTACCAGGTTTTCGGCCTGCCGTGTCCTGTCTATCTCTTTCTTTCGGGCCTTAAGTTGTCGCAGCAGCGTTTCAGCGCCTAACCCTGCCCTGGGATCTTGTGAAAGCCGCGTGAGTTCCGAGATATCGCTTTCCAGTCGGCGGTAATCCTTTTCCATCTGAAGGTCTTTCGAGACCTGTTGGGCGAGCGGAGACAATGCTTCAGGGGCAAGCGAGGCAAGAACATTTTTCCCTGAGGTTTCTGATTCAAAAACGCCGAGATCGGAAAATATGCCGCCCAGCATGCCCAGCGTTTTCAAGGCCTCTACCCTCATCCGGAGAAATCTGCCGCGGGTTGAAGTGTTTATATCGTTTGATAACGCCGATATGACCCCGATGAAAAGAGCGCTATCGAGCATAGTTATATCGATCCCTCGAGACACAGCGCTTTGATGGACATTGGAGACCGCGGCAAGAGCTCTTGCGGGATCAAAAAACTTACCTCTTTTGGTGTTAAAAACAGCTCTCAGCATTTCCCGGGTATCAGCGTCCAACAAACGCCACGCGCGGTAACTTTCCGCCATGGTAAAAATACGCCAGGTAAAAATGATCTGGGGCCTCTTGCCGCTTAAGGCGCGTATTTTAACAAGATCCAGCATTAGATCACGACGGTCCGAAGATGTTTGGGCGGCGGCGAGAGCTTTTAGAAGGCGGTTTTCAGCTTCGGCAAAATTCTTTTCCTCGGCGTACAAAGCGGCAAGTTCTCGGGCGGAAGCGGTATCGGACGGACCTCTATCTTTGAGGCCCTCTTTGGGGTCAGGGTCAGCGATTTCCGCGCCTTCACGTTCGGAAAATGCCAGAACGGTTCCCGTATCAGCGTCACGGGCTTCCTCAAAAGACTTCGATGAGGATCCTTCAAGGGCTTTTGCCCGCGCGAGACTGGACGCTCTGATCTTGTTCTCAAGCTGGATGAGTGTCTCGGTCTCCCGGGGAGAAAGGTCCATCTGCGATAACCGGTCTTGCGCTGTAATCTGTTCATTTTGATAACGGTCCAGTTTTTCCGTATCCCAGCCGGAAACCCCTTTAGCCGCTTCTTTATCAGCCAGGGCCGAAAGGCCTTCCAGCAGTATGAACCGGTTCTCCCTGATCAACGCGTCTCTTGTTTCCGGGGGTATGGGCGCCCTTTCCAGTTCTTGGACAGCTGTCTTCAGTTCGTTGATATCGCTTTCCAGGAACCTTCCGTTGGAAACATCAAGTTTGGCCTTAACGACGCGCTCAGAATAACGCAAAACAGGATCCGCGAGCCTGAGAGCCGGTAGAATGTTCCCAGATACCGCGTCATTGAGTTTTTGGCGTAACTGGTCGTCATCCGTATCAATATCTATGACTCTCAGGGCAAAAAGAGTAAGGTCTTCCTGAGATAACCGGCGAAGCGTCCACCTCTGGCGTGAAAATACCGTCGCCATCCGGTTGACATGCCCTACCGCGTCTTCGGGCCTACCCACCGAAATCAACGCGTCAATCAGGCGTATCTGAAGTTCGGCGTCGCCGGGGTTACGCATGGCCTGTTTTCGCAGGCTTCGTATGTCAGCTCGAGTTATCGCGTCCTTGCCGTATTCCCCGGTTATCATGCTTTTTGAAATATCAAATCCGGACATCAGGATCTTGTTACCCGCTATTACAAGCGCGATCAGAGGGATTCCCCATAAAAGCACGCCTCCGAGAGTGATACCTCCGGCAAGCGCCGCGGCGGGAGTTAAAAACGAAGCGGTTTCGCCGAATAATAAGAGAGCTCCCTCAGCCCAGAATGTCACCGCGCCTGAGAGCGGTGTAACATTCAAAACGGCTGTGACAACCGCTTCACCGAAAAGAAGATGGAGCCCTTCGATCCATAGAGGCAGAGCATACTCATGGACAAGTGTAAGCAGATGCCTCGCCCCGAAAAAAACAAGAATGTTTGTGATCATTTTACCCGCGACGCTTCTGATATCTCCTTGGATAATGCCTGAGATGGCGTTCATTACGCCTGTTTTAACAGCGCCTTTCTTTTGTTTTTCCGCTTTCTCGCGCGCCTCAAGGCCGCTGTATATTTTTTCCTTGCGTATTGTCCAGGCCTCATCCGACTGTATACCTTTCAGAGCCCTTCTGGCAGCGCCGAATCTACCGGTTTCAACAAGGCCCGAAGCCCTAATAAGGCGCATCTCATCTAAACGTTCGGTTTCCGCGGCCGTGTAGGGATCGAAAACCCTCCGCCAAATGGGTCTTCCAAGGTCCCGGACAGCGATTGACGCGTGGTCCATTGCCTCGGTATCGCGCCCACGGGCAGAGAGCGCCCGGGCCAGGAGTTCTCTTTTTTCGGTGTCGTCGCCGTCAAGGTAGACCGCGAGTCCCGCGTACCGGGACGCCAGGGCGTATAACTTTTCCGACCTTGAGGGTTCGGTATTCTTAATTTCAGCGGCTTTCTCAAAAAGCGACTTTCCGAGACGAAAAGAATTTTCGGCGGCGGTCCGTTCAGCGACAATTACCGGAGAATCCGGATCAAGGAACAGGTAGTCTGAGTCTTCGATCCGCTCGGCGAGCGCATCTCGCAGCGAATCGCCCAAACGGAGCAGGTCCCCCGCCATGGCCCGGTCCGCTACAGCCTCACCGGTCCATCCCCGGACGGCCTCGTCACTTTCCCCGACACTTTCCGGGAGCCAGAACGAGGAAAGAAAAGTTGTTCTCTCGGCTCTCGGCTTGGGAACCAGAAGGTTTCGGGCCGGAGTCCCGGAGAGTATCCTGTGGGCCAGATCACTGGAGAAGATGTTTTTCATGCTGTCCGCGAAGTATCTGTCCAATCGCTCAGCGAATCCAGCTTCAAGGTTCTCCGGTACGCTGAAAACACGGCCGAGAAGTTCAACAAAAAAGTCACCGCTGTAAACAGCTATAAAGGCCCTGGTTATGCCCCATTTCGGGTCGCCTTTACTGAAACGGTAAGCCAGGTATCCGGAGCGTGAAGCCGTGTAAGGTTTAAGTCTGTGAATAACCCTCTCTCGCCAGTTATGTCCCCAGGGGGAAGCGTAAACAGGTTCCTCATCGATCTCCGCGGCTTTCCGTTCGGCGAGAAGCGCTTCCTGTATGTACATCTTTGCCCTAATAACCTCGGCGCCTTTTTCAAAGTTGTCCCGGGGGTCATCTCCATATCCCCGCTCCCAGAGAAGACGCGCCTCAAAACGCGCCATTTCGTCGACTTGGTCTGAGGCTTTTTCTCCAGCGGATATCCGCATCGACTCGTCATCGTCCATTCTCATCCTCTTGAGTTGGTCCGCGTCCATGTACCCAAACGCTTCAAATGATTCTTTTTTGACCCCGGATGCGTCAATTCCGTAAACATCCTCCAGGGTCCTTACTTTAGCATGAGCCCGCATCATCGCCGGACTTAACACTGTAGATTCCTCATAACTGGAGGCGCTTGTTTGCAGAAAAAACGATACAAGCATGACTTCCTGGTCGGGCGGACTTTCGGGGGGGGTGAAAAAGATCCCGTCCCCTCTAACGGTTATGTTCTCGGGTTCAATGGAAGAATTGTCCACGATATCCTTTACGAGAGGGTTTTCTCTCGCGAAACGGGCGCCTGAAGCGCGGGCAGAATCGTCGTCTTTGAGTCCGGCCCAGCCGATACGGCGGAATTCCTCAACGGCCTTAACAGTATGATGCGTAAGTCTTTGCTCATCGCTTAAAACACGGTCCCCTCCCAAAGCCACCACATTGCCGGAAGCGGTCCGTACCAGCATGAAATTTTTCCCGTCAGGAGTGGCCCGGTAGCCAATGTCCTCTTTTTCTAAAAGAGACATGTCCGACACAGCCCCTCCTGCCGAGGTTGATGAATATGCGGCGGCCGCCTGTTCGCGGGAAAGAGCTATAGGGTTCTTTGCCGAGTACCTGGATTCGTCATCGGATATCCCGAATCCGTCACTAAACACTATAACCGGGCCTTCACCCGGAGCAAGCTCACGTTCCGCGGCATCGAGAACGTCACGGATGGCTTTGTCTCTTTCTTCTTCGGTTTCACTTTCGAGCTGGGAAAATGAAGCCGGTCGAGCGAAAAGCCGGGTTTCGGGGGGAAAACCACCTTCAGTGAATTTCTCAAAGATCGCGGCACGTTCTTCCCTTGTAAGAATTTCGGGGGATATAGCTTCTTCGCCTTTTTGCTGAGGGTCGATCACAACTTCCAACCCCACGCTGTTCCCATCTTCATCCCTTACAGTCCTGAATTCTCTTACACGTGACTTGGTCTCCTGACGGCTTTCGACGGGAGCGGGTCTTTCACGGCCTTCCTCAAGAAGAGAGGCAATCCGCTGGTCCATCCGCCCATCTTCGTCTAAAAGCATCGACTCAAAAAGTTGCCCCTCCTCGTCGGTAGCTCTGGTTTCGGTAACTACCTCCCTCGCAAGGGGTTCCCTGAACCCCGTTTCTTTAAGGAGTACCGGTTCATCCCGCCGGAGATCTTCCATGTCGACCCGGACATTCACTACCCCTGGGCGGTAGAACCTTTTACCCTCATCATAGTAACGGTACCCTGACCATCCGGCTGTAACTGCCGCGGTTATAACACCGCCCGTGGCTACCCCGACTTTGGCGCCCACTATAATACCGGGAACAACACCTATTCCGGTGGTCAATAACCCGGCAGCTCCACCTATGACAGCTCCCAGAAAACCAAGGGCAGCGGTGCCTGCCATACCCACCATAGAAACTTTTTTAGCGCTTTTCAGCGCCACTTTTGCCTGGCTTTCGGAACGCGCTTTCCCAGCCTCGGTTGAAATGGGGTCCTGCCCGGCTTTTAAACGGCTTTTTTTGAGACTCCGTTCACGAAGGCCCATATACACAAACACACCCGCTCCCGCGACCGCTCCCCCCAAAACAGCGAGAGGTCCCAATAGCGGGGCGGCGGCCAGGCCGATCGCGCCGCCCGTTACGGCGCCGGTAGCTATATCGGAGGGTATCCCCGAAGGACTTTCCGGGAGGCGCCGGGCAACAGCGTCGGCGGATATACTTTCCTCAAGGCGTTCTCTTACCGCCATCATTTGCTGGTCTATATTTTTACGCGCCTGCTCTGAAAGTTCTTTGGTGGTTTTTACCCGTATCCCCCTGAGCGCTATTTCAAGCATACGCTGGGGCATGAGCGTGGGGAGATCTTTCTTGCGGTCTTCACAGAACTTCGACAGTTCCGCGTCAAAATCATCTATTAACTTCCTGCCCCGCATCTCACGTATCTTTCTTCTTCCCCTCAGTTCAGCGGTCTTTTTAAAGTAGTCGTATTGAAGGAGTCCCGCGACGGCCTGTTCCCTGAAATCAACGAAACGTTTAGTTAGGATAGTATCGGCGTTGTACTGATCGGAAAGGTCGTTGAATGTGTCCAGATCTATCACGTTTTGGGCATCACCGTCATAAACGCCGGAAATAAGAGCTTTCAGAACCGCGACGAATTGATCGATATTGTTTTCATTAAGATCCATTACTGACAATATTTCGCCTGTAGAGACCCGGATCTCAAGGTCTCCCATAAGACTGGAATCCTGACCGAACGCCATAAGGAATATCGCGCGAAGTTCTCTTTTGCCGGTTTCATCGGCCCCTTTAAACGCCTCAAGCATATCGTCAAGGAACAATCCCGCCAGAGCCGGGATTTTAAGGTCTTCCCTTTTTTCCGAGAGGATATCTGCGCGTTCGTCAGCCATATTGTAAAGATTGGTCAAAACACTCTTATCTTTTTCGTGATTTTCGCGCCGATGGTCCTGTCCTTTTCGATCGAATTCTACCAGTGAATCAAAGACGTCCCGAAATATCTCGTCGTTAAGCCGCCGCATTGCAGTTTCATGTTTTGTTACCCCCAGTATAAGCTCAGTACGTTTTTCCTTTAAAAACTCAAGTTCCCCCCGATCCTCTTGCGTTAATTGACTCTCGTCAACATTTGTAAGCTGTTCCAATCGCGAAAGCTGCTGTCGAAACCTCTGGTATTTTTCGGCATGAAATCCATGCATTTCGATACGCCACAAAGCGGCGCTCAAACGTTTATTTCCTTCCGCCTTGTTGGGATCAAACCCCTGTACCAGTATTTCCCTGTCAAGGCTTTGTTCGTTGACGTCATAATACAAGCTTATCTCGGCTGGGTCACTCTGCCGGCCTATCCTTCCCAGGGCCTGTAAAAGGTCCCCGATGGATTTTCCGGACACCTGGGCAAGCAAGCGGAAACCTTTTGTATAACGTGTTTTAAGATCTATTCGGAAATTCTCAAAATCCAGAATATCGCTTTTTTCACTCAAGCCGTTCCTCACATCATCCAAAAGAACGTTTATCTCGCTAAATTTATTTTCGCGATTCGTTTTTACATAAAGGTCGTCCCCTTCCCTG
>SLID01000096.1 GCA_007135805.1 Candidatus Omnitrophota bacterium
CACATATTAACAGCTATCCACAAAGAGAAAAAAAGAACCAAAAAAAGAGAAAATACTGCTACTATTTTTATGCTTCTTTAACCCATACCTTCGGTAACATTTATTAATGAGTCAACGGGCCCGTAACGGGCGGGTCCATCCCCCAACGCTCCGGTTCCGGGATCACATACTGAACCTTTCCCCAAGGTATATTTCCCTCGCCTTGGGATCATTTATGAGCTCGTCTTTAGACCCGGAGATCAGTACCTGGCCCTCGTACATTATGTAAGACCTATCCGTTATGGTCAAAGTTTCCCTGACGTTGTGGTCCGTAAGCAGTATACCCAACCCCATATCTTTGAGTTCCCTTATAACCTCCTGACAATCATAAACCGCTATGGGGTCTATCCCGCTGAACGGTTCGTCAAGCAGTATGAACATGGGATTCGTTACCAGCGTGCGCGTTATCTCAAGACGCCTTCTTTCCCCGCCCGACAGGGTATACGCTTTATTCTTCCTAAGATGAGCTATTTTCAACTGGTTTAAAAGCCCGTCCAGCTGTCGGACCCTCTCTTTCCTCGGAAAACCCAGGGTCTCCATTATGGCCATAATATTTTCTTCCACGGTCAGCTTACGGAATATGGAAGGTTCCTGGGAGAGGTAACCTATGCCGGACCTGGCCCTGCGGTGGATGGGAAGGCCTGTTATATCCTTCCTGTCGAATATGACCTTACCCTTGTCAGGACTCACTATACCCGTAACCATATAGAATGTCGTTGTCTTGCCGGCGCCGTTGGGCCCCAGAAGGCCGACAACCTCACCCCTTTTCACGTTTATGCTAACTCCCTTGACAACGGCTCTGCCGCCGTATTCCTTCACCAGGTCCCTGGTCTCAAGTAAATGCATATCATCTCCCCTGAATATACGCTCCCTGGCTCAAAGATCTTTTCAGCCGTACCGGGCAAGCGTTCATATCATCATTTCATCGAATTTTTCTATTTCAGCCGGGTCGATAATTATCCTCGGCCTTCCCAAGAGCTGGGCGCTTTTAGTTCCCTCTGTGTAAACCGCCTTTTCGCTTATGGTGTAGGTATTGCCCTTCCTCACCGTGACATTACCTTCAGCCGTGACCTTTACCATTTTTTGCGTTTCCGGATCGAACTCGACCGTCAGGATATCCGCCATCAGCCTGCCCTCTTCGTCCTCAACTATCACGTTATCCCTGAACACCGCCAGGTTGTCGCCATACTTTACCTCAAGGGGACCGTCTGATCTCACGCGGGTACCCGGGTCTATAAAAACGTCTACGTTGGAATTAAGCTGAGCCCACCTCTCATCCGAATTAGCCCTGCCGCCTACACCGACCGCTCTCATCCCTTCACGGGTTATCTCTACGTATTCTTCTGTAGCTATCTCTTTATCCTCCTGGGACCATCTGGCGCTTTCGGTCTTGAGAAAAAAGTCCTCGCCGGAAAAAACAAACACATTCCCAAGAAGGTCCACCTCGTCAAGTTCCCTCCTGTAGATCCCGGAATTCGATGAAAGATTTATTACCGAATCATCGCTGTAAGCCACGGCTTTGAGATTGCTCATGTGAATATCATCATCAATTATGCGCGCCGAATCCCCAGTAAGAGTCCATTGCCTGGCGCCTCTGGGACTTCGTCCCTCGATAGAGAACGAGGTGACGTTCTGCTCCACTTCGGGTTCGCTCCGCTGCGCGGACTCGCTTATCTCGCTCTCGGGGACAGCGGTTTTTGTGGCGGAAAAATAGAACCACACCGCCGCCGCAAGGACCGCTCCCGCGGCTATTTTTACAGTCTTTTTCCGCATGATATACCTCCGTCACGCCGGCGGAGAACCTTCCCCGGGGGGAGCGGTCTTCCACCTTTTATGCACCCATACCCACTGTTCAGGGTATTCGCGCGCGTATTTTTCAAGTAAGTCACTCCATTGCTGAGTGTATCGTCTTATCTCATCCTTGTCCCTGATCTTTTCAGGAACACGTATGGGTTTTTCCATCACAATAGTATGTTTGTCGTTATCCCCCCTTACCACAAAGACCGGGACTATCGACGTTCCGGCGGTAGAAGCGATCTTGACAGGCGCGGTAGGAGTATGGGCCGGCTTTCCGAAAAAATCAACAAACACGCCGTCGATACTGTCCACATCCTGGTCGGGCACAATTCCCAGCACATTACCCTGTCTGAGTTCGGCAAGCATCTTTTTTGGGGACTCGTCCCGGTATATGACCCGGGCGCCGAACCTTTCTCTCATCCCCACGATCATACTGTCATACTTCTCGAAATATATCCTTCTCACTACGCACGCCCCCGGATACCCCAGGACTTTCATGCCTACACCGAGAAGTTCCCAGTTACCGAAATGGAACCCCAGCACAACAGCTCCCCTGCCTCCGGACATGACCTCATCGAGATGTTCTTTTCCCCGCACTCCCTCTATAATACCGCTTACGCCGGAAGGCTTCATGTAAAGAAGCTTTATCCACTCGACACCGTTCTTGACAAAATTAACAAAGACCCGCTCCGCTGTTTTCACGTTACTTCCGCGGCGGTCCGGAAACACACGGTCAAGATTGAATACGGCCGTATCGCGGTACTTGCCGGCAAAACGGAAAGCCAGTCGCCCCAAACCCTCCGCGGCCCACAAGAGAAACTTAAGCGGTAACAACCTACTCAGGAAAAGAGCTAGCCTTAAGGCATAGTATATGTAGTAACGACGGGTCTTTATCTTCATGAATCTACCGTGATGTTCCTGTTTCCTTGCGGGGATCATACTCAGCCTCAACGGTAGTCTTGATCCCCCCTCTCACCCCGAAGATGCCCCTGACTTTCATGTACCGTGGAGAACACGTCCTGACAAGATCCTCCAGTAAACGGTTCACGACATGTTCATGGAATATGCCAAGATCCCTGTAAGCCAGCAAATATTCCTTGAAAGACTTAAGTTCAATACATTTCGCGTCCGGGGAATAATCGATCTCCAACCTGGCGAAATCCGGAAGTCCCGTCTTTGGACAAACACACGTAAACTCTTCCGTCTCAAAAAAAACATTGTACTGCTTGTCACTATACTCGTTGTCCCACGTACCTATACCAGGAAGCTCTATCTTCCTGATATCTCCCTGCAACGACTTGTAATCTTCTTTCCCCATGTTCACCGCCTCTCCCACAGATATCCCTGAACCCGGCCTCCTCAGCGGATACCCATACATTTGTGCATCTGCCCCATCACGAACGTCTCATCCGAGAATTCTTTTTTTATGTATTCCTTAAAAAAGAACAACATCTCCTCATCAGGTCCCTTTATACTGCCGTTATCAGAAGTCACCGGCTGCAGAACGATCTGGGCGCGCTGTCCCCATTTTTTTAATATGCCTGACATCCTTTTTATGTCTTCAATGACGGTACTATCGGAAACGACCGCTTTCACTATAAGCTGCGGGTTCCGGCAATGCTCCAGAAATTTCTCGTGGCGGTCCCATACTTGTTCGTTCATTAGCGTTGTGGACGGCAACTTTATATCCATAGCGACTATATCCACAAGATCGGCTATCTTAGCCATTTCCCCGGGAAGAGTTCCGTTGGTCTCAAGATAGACGCTCTTTCTCGAGCTTTTCCTGAAAAGCTTGATGAATTCCTTTAAAAAATCCCCATAAAGCAGAGGTTCGCCGCCGGTCAGGACAAGCTCGTTGTAATCATCGCCAAGATCCAGTATCTTTCCGAGAAGCGCCTCCTTCGTAAAGGACCTGTAACTATCCCGGACGGTATCGCAGTAAGCGCATGAAAGGTTACAACCATGGAAACGCACAAAGAGCTGGCGTGAACCCATAAAGGTCCCTTCTCCCTGGTAAGAAACAAATATTTCAGATATCCTGGCTGACATACTTCCGTCCTTTGACATTCAGGCTCCTTCACCGAGAACAGGGTCAGGCACCCCGGCCTCACGAAAAGCCCTTTCCCGGAACATGCAAGACTCACAGCTGCCGCAGGGACTTTCGCCGCCGGAATAACATGACCAGGTGAGTTCGAAAGGCACACCCAAACGTAAACCCTCCTCGACTATCCGCTTTTTTGTCATATTTATGATCGGTGTAACTATCTCTACCGGCCTACCCTCGGCTCCGGACTTCGTGCCCTTACTGACCACATCCCGGTAACTGTCAAAAAAAGCTTCCCGGCAATCGGGATAATTTGAAAAATCAAGCTGATGGGCGCCTATAAAAACAGCGCGGGCGCCTATGGTCTCGGCATATGAGACCGCGTAACTGAGGAACAGTATGTTCCTTGCAGGCACATATGTTTCCGGTATCTCGCCTTGCGGTTTTCCGGCGTAACCGGGCACTTCCACACCCTCGTCAAGGAGCGCGCTCCCTTTCCACGGCAGTGATATATCGAGCGTCGTACACTCGATCCCGGCTTTTCGCGCCATCCGGAGAGCGCAGCTAACTTCCCTGGAAGCTTTCTGCCCGTATGAAAAGACCAGCGCGTAACACTCGTATCGCTGTTTTGCCATATACAGCGTTACCGCCGAATCCATCCCTCCTGAAACAAGAACTATCGCTTTTTCCATATTTCCGGCTGTTACACCCCGCTCCGATCAGAATAAGAGGCGCTTGAATTATCGGTTTCCCAGACCGTTACGCCGGCAATGTCCAGATCGGGCCTTTCCACCCGCAAACTATCGAATATATACCGCGCGATGTTTTCCGATGTGGGGTTGACCGTTTTAAAATGCCCGACGTCATTGAGATATTTGTGGTCAAGCTTTTCTATTACCGCGTTAAGCGCTTTTTTGATATCGTGAAAATCACAGACCATGCCCATTTCGTCAAGTTCGGGAGAGGAAACCGACACTCTGACCCTCCAGTTGTGCCCGTGAAGTTCCTCGCACTTCCCGCGATATCCTCTGAGATTATGGGCGCTTGACAACTTCGACTCAACACTTACCGTATACATCACAAACCTCCGAAAACCTCCCGGACACTAACGCCCGGATCATCGATCCCACCAGAAGCGGCAGTAATCGTCAGGCCTGATCTTTAAAATACCTGCCAACAGTTTCCTCCCACTTTCCCCGCGCCTCTATGAGAAGGTCACATACCTCTCGCACGGCGCCCCGTCCGCCGTTTTTACGGGTCACAAAATGGGCAAGTTCCCTGACCTCATCCATAGCGTTCGGCGGACATACAGCCAACCCTACCCTTTTAAGAAGCGGGGCGTCTATGACATCGTCGCCCACAAAGCATATTTCACTCTCAGACACCCCGAATCGGCGGCATATGGGCTCCAAGGCCCTTATCTTGTAGTGAAAGTTCTGATACACTTTGTCTATCTTGAGCTCTCTGGCCCGTTTGAAAACCACCCTCGAACCTTTGGCGGTCAATATGGCGCACCTTAAACCCGATCTTTTCGCGAGTATTATTCCCAACCCGTCATTGACGTCAAAATTCTTCAGCTCCTCTCCGAAAGTACCATACACTATCCGGCCATCGGTCATAACGCCGTCCACATCCAATACAAGGACCTTTATCTTACTTGCCCTTTCGACCACATCGGGTGAATAATCTTCCAAAATCACTTAATTCCTCCAATAAAGTTTTTCAGACCGCTAAACCAGGCCGGCTTCCAGGATATCCTGGACATCCAGGATCCCGAGAGGCCTGTTCTTATCGTCAACCACCGGTATCTCGTCTATTTTTTTCCGCCGCAGAACATCGAAGGCCTCAGCGGCCAGCCGGTCTTTTGAGATAGTTACCGGTGAACATGTCATAACATCTTTTACCTTGGCGGTGCGGATATCGGCGCCCTGTTCAAAGTTCCTGCGAAGGTCCCCATCGGTGAAAATACCTATCAGTTTACCCTTACCGTCCACAACACTCGCCGACCCCGCGCGCATCTCGGTTATTTTTACCAGAACATCCTTCACCATGGTATTCCCGCCGACCACCGGTGTTTTCGTTATCGGGCGCATTATGTCCTCCACCCTGAGGATAAGCCTCTTGCCTAAACTTCCGCCGGGGTGGAACATGGCAAAATCCTGGGGTTGAAATTTCTTTTTCTCGATCAGGGCTATCGCCAAAGCGTCTCCAAGCGCCAGCATGGCCGTCGTGGAAGTCGTGGGAGCAAGCCCCATCGGGCAGGCTTCCTTGTCTACGGAGCTATCCAGGACAAAATCGCTGTTGACCGCTAAAGTGGAATCCTTGTTGCCGGTTATCGATATCAGCCCAGACCCGATCTTTTTTATTATCGGGATAAGACGCACGACTTCCTCGGTCTCGCCGCTATTCGAAAAAGCTATTATAACATCATCCCTGGTAACACGCCCCAGGTCTCCATGCAGCGCCTCAGCCGGATGAAGGTACAAAGACGGTGTCCCGGTGGACGCCATGGTAGCGGAAACCTTCTGGGCTATAAAACCGGGTTTACCCATACCCGTGACTATGGCCCTTCCTTTGCTTGAGGCCAGAAGATCCACCGCGTCGGTAAAATCCTCGTTTAACTTGGAAACAAGTTTTGCCACGGCGCGGCTTTCGTTCATGAGTACTTTTTTAGCGATGGGTACGCTCATATATTCCTTACCGCCTTTTCAATTCGCTCAATTCCGTCCAGGATACCGCCAAGCCCGCTCATCTTCACCATGTTAGGACCGTCACTTTTCGCCTTTGAAGGGTCCATGTGGACTTCCATGAAAATGCCGTCGCATCCCACAGCCGCGGCGGCTCTTGAAAGCGGCTCTACAAACCTCGATTCGCCTCCACTCGAAATGCCCATACCGCCGGGCCTCTGAACCGAATGGGTAGCGTCATAAACCACCGGACATCCCAGCTCCGCCATCTTGACAAGTCCCCTGAAATCATTTATCAAAGTGTTGTACCCGAAACTTGTTCCTCTTTCCGTAAGCATTATGTCTTTTCCGCCTCCGGACCTTACCTTTTCCACCACGTTTCTCATCTCTTCGGGAGACATGAACTGGCCCTTTTTGATATTGACCGGCTTACCCGTTCCGGCTGCCTCTAAGAGAAGATCTGTCTGACGGCACAAAAAAGCCGGTATCTGTATAACGTCAAGGATCCGGGCGGCCGGGGCCACCTGCTCTATGGAGTGGACATCGCTCATCACGGGCAATCCGGTCTCATCTTTCAGCTCTTTCAGGATCCTGAGCCCTTCTTTCAATCCAGGCCCCCTGAAAGATGCCGCCGAACTCCTGTTGGCTTTGTCGAAACTGGCTTTAAAAACAAAAGGCATTTTACGCTCGGTAGTTATTTTTTTTAGTGCCTGAGCGTTTTCCATAAGGCCTTCGGCGGACTCTATCACGCACGGTCCGGCAAAAAGAACGATGCTTTTGCCGGGGCCCAGTTCCACTTCTCCGATCTTGACTATACTGCTGTTTTCCATCGGTACCTTCTGTTCCCGCTACTTGTCTTTTTCCAACATGATCCGCCTGACCCTGTCCAGATCTTCCTGTGTATCCACTCCTATGGTCTCATGGCGCGTCTCGATGGTCTTTATCTTATACCCGTGTTCCAGTACCCTGAGCTGTTCAAGCTTTTCGTCCATCTCAAGCATTGACCTTGGCAGGTTCCTGTAGGTAAAAAGAAAGTCCTTGGTGTACGAATAAAGCCCGATATGCTTGTAATATCCTCCCCGCAGACCGCTTCCGGTGGTGGCGGCGCTGTCACCGGCAGGACCGTCCGGCGCCATATAGGGTATGGGGCTTCTTGAAAAATAAAGAGCGAACCCCTTTCTGTCCACGACCACTTTAACAACCCCGGGATCATTTATATCCTCAGCCCGATCTATCCTTTTTATGAGAGTAGCCATGAGCACGTTTTTCTCATACTCGAACACCTGAGCCAGCTGGTCTATCATAAGCGGGTCCACGAGCGGTTCATCCGCCTGGACATTTATGTAAACATCCGCGTCCACGGTAGCCGCTATCTCGGATATACGGTCCGTTCCCGAAGAATGGTCGGGAGAAGTAAATATCGCTTGCGCCCCGAAAGACTTGGCGGCTTTCAGCACTTTCTCCTTGTCACACGCGATCACGACCTCATCCACTGAATGCGCCTCGGAAACTCTTTCCCAGACATGCCGCAGCATGGGTTTGCCGCATATATCGGCCAAAACTTTTTCTTTCAGCCTGGTCGAATGCCATCTTGCCGGAATAACAGCCACGATCTTCATCTCTACCTCTCCTTTTCGTAGATTTCCACTCCGGGAACAACGGTTGTCCTGATACCGACCCCGCCTTTCCAGGTCCCGTAGCTTTACCGTGAAGTTTCCTCTTTTAGTTTTCTGCTCAGCTCATCGCTTGCTACCGTCGCCGTGCCTATTTTTCCCACTACTATACCGGCGGCGCAATTAGCGATATGCGCCGCCACTATGGGACTCGCCCCGCTTACCAGAGAAAGCGTATATACCGCTATTACCGTATCGCCGGCCCCGGAAACATCAAAAACTTCCTGGGCGATAGTGGGTATCCGTTTCGGTTCCTCGCCCTTCTGTATTACCATCATACCGTGCTCCCCGAGCGTTAGCAACACTACTTCCAGTTTCAGCTTCTTGATAAGGGCCTCACCCGCGCGCGCCATTGAATCACTGTCGGTGATGGCGAATCCCACGGCTTTCGACGCCTCGTGGTGATTGGGCGTTATTACACTGGCGCCCCTGTAATAAGAAAAGTGGTTCTCTTTGGGATCTACCGCGACTATCTTTCCATGCCGTTTTGCCATAGGAATGATCGATTTAAGAAGTTCCGCAGTCACCACACCCTTACCATAATCCTCTATCACCACCCCGTCAAACTCCCTGATCCTTGAGCGCACATAATCCTTAACATGCGCCAGGTCATCACCGGAAAAATCAC
Source organism: Candidatus Omnitrophota bacterium (assembly GCA_007135805.1). Lineage (GTDB taxonomy): Bacteria > Omnitrophota > Gorgyraeia > Tantalellales > Tantalellaceae > SLID01. Next base: position 8,869 of record SLID01000096.1, read on the forward strand.
TGGTATCTTCTCTGTCTATGCGAACGACCTGCTGATGATGCGCTATAACCCTTGTTTTCAATATAGTCGGGCGGTTCCCATCCACGATCATACCCTCGGTGTCTATGTCTTTCTCTGACATCAGGCCCTTTAGGATCGAACCGTTATTGTCGTTGCCCACTATGCCTACGAGGGAGACCCGGGCGCCAAGACGCGAAAGATTACTGGCAACATTGCACGCTCCCCCGGGCATGAAACCCTCACTCTTCACCCAGACCACGGGTACAGGGGCTTCCGGAGAAATGCGGGAAACCTCTCCCCATATGAACTGGTCCAGCAAGAGATCTCCTATTACCAGAAGTCTTTTCCCGGAGAAATCCTTAACTACGCGATCAAAAGCGCGAAAACCGTATTCTTTCACTTCTTCTCCATTGTTCTCACAGGTGTGGTGTTATCTTTGCCATAATCTCGGCTTTGGGCAAAGCCCCTACTGTATTTTCCACCACTTCACCGTTCTTGAACAGCTTTATAGCGGGTATATTCATTATGCCGTACTCAGATGTGATGCCGGGAGAATCCTCAACATTCACTTTACAGACTTTGAGTACCCCTTCATTTTCAAGGGCTATCTCATCGACAATAGGCCCTATCATTCTGCACGGTCCGCACCACTCGGCCCAAAAATCGACCAAAACCGGCAGATCAGATTCCAAAACCTCGGCCTTGAAATTAGCATCGGTCACATTTATAGTCTTGCTGTCGGACATATATCCTCCTTTGGGACTGTAGAACTGTGATAGAAATACACATAAAAATGCCCCGGAACCGGCCGGACAACATTTTTCAACAGCCCATATTATAATACCTTTATACTTATGGGGCAAGAAGATTAGGTTAAAACGGGTCCCTGCGGGCAAAGGATCACCGCCCGCGGGGCCGTATCCATCAAATCCGGAATAGCGTCAACGGAAAAGTAGTTGTTCTGACGCTTCCACGACATCCTGGACCGATATGTTGGCGAGACATCTGAAACCCGATACGCAATTATGCGCCAGACAGGGAACGCATCCGGCGGGAGAATGAAGTATCATTGCCTTCCGACTGACCGGGGCCCACCGCGATGGGGAAAGTCCCGGATCGTCGCGGCCGAATATGACCACAACAGGCGTTCCGACCGCGGCGGCCAGATGCGCCGGTCCCGAATCATTGGAAATAACAAGTCGGCACAGCGAAAAGAACGCGGCGAGGTTTTCAAGGTCAAGCTCACCGGTAAGGTCCAAAACTCGGGCTTCCGTAAGTTTGACAAGCTGCGCGGCGTCCCCTTTGCAGGACCCGTCTCCCACCATGACAATGTCGACCCCTCGTCTCCCGGACAGTATATCCGCTACAGCCGCAAAACGCTCTATGGGCCACTTCTTTGAAGGACAGCTGGAACCCGCGTGTATCGCCATCACATCACCTGAAATCCCTGAGCTCGATAACAGCTTTTTTACCTTATCCAAAGCCCTCGCGGACACCGGGACATGAGGTTCCCGGTCGGCATCCCGCGTATCGAAACCCGCGGCCGATATCACGTCAAGATTGTAATCAACCTCATGCTTTTCCCCCATCTGCTTCAAATGAGGCACACGCTCCGTAAGAAGCCAGCCGAGTTTCCGTCCATAACCTACACGGCGGCGTATTCCGGAAGCAAAAAGGATCAGATGAGTCCTGTTAGACGGATGTAGCGCTATGGCGAGGTCAAATTTCCTTTTACGGATCTCACGTATAAAACTTAAATTGCGAAGCACGCCTTTGTGTTCACCTTTCTTGTCATAGGCCAGTACTTCATCAACATCTGTGCCGGGGCCGGCCAGCGCCCGGTTTTCCCCCGCTATCATAAAAGCTATGTAAGCATCAGGACATGCCCTGCGTACCTGCCTCACCGCGGGCAAGGATAATATAACATCTCCCATACGATCGGTGCGGGTTATGAGTATCCTCATGATGCCGCCTCCCGGGATAACGAACCCAGTGTTTTCCGGTAAATATCGAGGTCACGATCCGAAAAACAAACGTAAACTATGCGGTCAAATAGCTCTGAGTTTTTCAGGCCTTCACGCAAAGCTACGAGCGCCGCTTTTTCCGGAGGATATCCGTAAACCCCGGTACTTATTCCCGGAAAAGCTATCGACCGCAGACCGTGTCCGGCCGCGAGGGCGAAACATGAACAGTAGCTCAACCGCAGAAGTTCTTCTTCACCTTTGGCGCCTCCTCTCCAGACCGGTCCCGGGGTATGGATTATTTTTTTCGCGCCGAGCCGGCCGGCCCCGGTCATGACCGCTTTTCCGGTCGGGCAACCTCCAATCTTTCGGCACTCTTCCATTACCGACGGCCCCGCCGCGCGGTGGATCGCTCCGTCGACACCGCCGCCTCCCGAAAGTTTCGTATTAGCCGCGTTGACTATGACGTCTACGGTTTCCAGCACTATATCGCCTTTTTTTATCTCTATATTTCCCATGGCCGTTCGCTCCGATACCGCCACACACAAAAACTTTACCCCAAAACCTTTCGCGCGCTCTCGAAGACAAGCTCTACACCTATCATCGGTATACAGCCGTCTTTGAGACCTTTCGCGCAAAGAGCTTTCCCGCAGGGCCTGCAAGGCATGTCAGGAAAAAGTATTTCACTTTTTTCAGACAAAGGCCCGTAATTTTTCTCATTGGAAGGCCCGAAAATGGCCACAGTAGGGGTTCCTGCGGCACTGGCAACATGCAAAGGTCCGCTATCATTGGTCAGGAGCATATCGCTGCGCCTCATAAGCTCATAAAGCGCCCCGATCGTCGTTTTTCCCGTGAGGTCCGCTACTATTTCCTTATCTCTTACACATGAGATAATGGACGCGGCGGTTGCCGCGTCTTCTTCCCCTCCCACGATAAACACCCTCAAACCGTATTCGCCGCCGAGAAGGTCAATAATTTCCGCGTATTTCCGGGCAGGCCATCTTTTCATGTGGCTTTTGGCTCCGGGAGAGATAGTTACGATCCTCTTAGCGGGAGTGTTTTCCTCTTCGCCTAAAATTCCGGCAACTAACACCCTGTCCTGTTCCGAAACGGGTATCATGAAACCCGCGTGGCTTGAATTTCGGACGCCGAGCCCCTTTATGACCCTGAGATGCATATCTCGCATATGTCCCGACTTACGGGCGAAGGGGATGAGTGGGACAGCCCTCCTGGCGCCCACCAGAAGGGGGACCAGCGAATTTTTTAGATCCACCGCGATGTCGTACTTTTCTCTCCTCCAACCGATGATCTCGGCTATCCTTTGGGCCATACTCTGTCTTTTCCGGCGCACTGTGACCTTCCGCACGGCGGGATCCGGCCCGAATATGGACTTTCCGGACGGCCCTGAAACCACATCTATGACAGCGTCCGGGAAAAGCTCCCTGAGCTTTCTGAACACCGGTGTGGTGAGCACAATATCACCCACATTGCTCAAGCTTATGAACAGTATTTTTTTTACGTTATCCATTAATAAACACAGGCGCCTTCTCGCCGGAAAAAAGACGGCGAACACTCTACTTGCTTTTATTTTCCCCGGAAAGTATTTTCGCGGCGGCCTTGAACACATCACGCGCCTCTATGGCCTTCATGCATACGTTTTCTTTATCGCATGTCTCCACGTAGCAAGGTACATGGCAATCTACGGGCTTTCTTATTACCACGTTCATCCCCCTTCCCCTCTGCCCCGTTATCTCCGGAGAAGTAGGGCCGAAAATACCAATCGTCGGAACCCCGACGGCGGAAGCAAGGTGCAGAGGTCCCGAATCAGCGCTGACGGCAAGAACACAACCGGCAAATACCGCGGCAAGAGAATTCATGCCGGTCTTTCCGGCCGCCGAAAAACACCGTTCAGTCCCTATCCTGCCGGCCACACTGTTCGCGAGACACCTGTCCGCGGGGGAACCTGTCACCACTATCTCGACATCGTTAAAAGCGTCCAGTATCATCGAACCCAGCTCAACAAACCTTTCCTCGGGCCACCTTTTAGCGGCCCAGTTCCCTCCGGGGTTTAGAGCCACTCTCCTCAGATTTCCCGCGGAACCGGCACGGGTCAATATCCTGTCCGCTTCGCTCCTGTCGCCGGGAGAAAGAAAATATTCATACGTGCCATCCGCTTTTTCCACACCCAGGGCCCCGGCAAGCGCCAGTATCTGATCCGCCCTGTGCGCCGTACCGGAGGGTACCTCGACCGACATGGTAAGCGACGCTTTTTTTCCTGAATGTCCTATTCTTACGGGTATGCCGGCGGCAGCGGCCATCATGCCTTTAGTCCTGGAAGGCTTGAGAAAAAAACACATGTCGTAATTCTCTTTCCTGATCCTGCGGACAAACCCCACGATCCGGGGCAGGCTCAGAATGCCCATTCTCTCAGGAACGACGACAACGGAATGCACCCACGGATTCCGCTCCAAAAGCTCCGCGTATCTTTTAACCACAGCGCAGGTTATACGAGCCTCGGGGAACGACTTGGATAAAACCCTGAGAAGAGGAAAAGAAAATATTATATCTCCCAGCCAGTTAAGCTCGAAAACAAGTATACCGGAGATCTTGCCCGTATCATCTCTCATTTTTTCCCCTTACACCGCCTCCCCGGCGCCAGCAGGCAAGCGCTCTTTCGTAGACTTCCATAGTCCTGGAAACAGTTTTTTGTAATGAAAATTCGCGAGCCCTTTCGCGGGCGGCGAGGGACAGCTTTTCAGCCAGATCTCCGCTGGAAATGACCCGGCGGATAGCGTCTGTAAGAGCGGGAACCGAACCCGGGGGGACTACAAGACCTTCCCTCCCGTCGGTCACTATCTCTGTAAGCCCCCCCACATCGCTTACCAGACAAGGTTTTCCGGCTGCCATCGCTTCCACGACCGCCAGACCGAATCCCTCTGAAAGAGAAGGCATGCAAAAAATATCCATCGCCGCCAGGTATTCCTGGAGGGGTTCAGGCCCGTCCACGAAAAAGACCCTACTCCGGACACCGTAACTTTCAGCCCGCTCCGCGAGATCTTTTTCTTCGGGACCTGACCCTACCATCAAAAGATAAAGATCCTGTCTTTCCTTAGCTAACGACGCGAAAGCCTCGACCAGATAACGGAACCCCTTAACGGATGAAAACCGGCCTACGCTGCCTATTACTGCCGCGTCTACGGGTATTCCGGTCTTTTTAAGTGTTTCAGCCCTCGATCCGGGAGAAATATTCACACAGCGTTCCAGGTCTATCCCGTTGTATACAAGTTCCACCTTCTCCCGTGGTACCTTGAGTTCTGTGACAAGATGTTCCCTTACGCTTTCGGATATGGCTATAGTCCTATCGCCCCAACAGGGCAGAAGTCTCCTTGACAATCTCGTATGCTTGAACCTGCCGTGGCATGTCGTAACATAGGGCGTACCCGCGGCCATTTTTACAACCTCCGCCATAACCTGGGTAACACGTGTCTGGGCATGCACGAGATCGAAATCTCCGTCTTTGACCACTCGGATCATTCCAGGCAGGGCCCGCCACACGCGAGGCGAAAATTCCGCTTTTGTCCTTATATCGGCTTTTATATGCTGGACACCATACTCTTCAAGACCCCCGGCAAGTTGCCCTCCCGAGGAAAACACAGCCGTTTCCACCCCCGCCAGCTTCAGATGCCCGGCAAGTCCTACAGTGTAGGACGCTATTCCGCCCTTGTCGAGATGTGTAGTCGCTATTAAAACCCTGATGTCTCTCTCACCTCCTCATCCGCCCGGCAGGCTAGATCTACAAGAGCTTGGTAAACCTCATCGACCTTCACAGAACTCATGCATTTGAGCCCTCGGGAACACGAAGTCTTGTAGCACGGGGAACATTTCATGTTTTTCCGCAATATCTTTTTTCCGGCACAGACCGGACTATGCCTGTCCGGATCAGTCGGGCCGAATATCGCCACGAAAGGCGTACCCACCGCCGCCGCGATATGCATCGGGGCGCTGTCGCCCGTAAGAAGGGCGTCACATCTTTTCAAAAGACTTATAAGGCGTCCAATGTCGGTTTTTCCGACCGCGTCCAGCGGTTTCGCGGAAGTTTTTTTAAAAAATTCTTGTGATATTTCAATATCATCCTCGACACCTATAGCCACCACACGTATACCTTTTTTCGAAGCCAGCGTATCAGCCAATTCCGCCATCCGTGAAACGCTCCAGTTCTTGGTTTTCCAGCGCTTTGAGGCCGAAACACTTATAGCTACCAGTTTCTGTCCGCTCTTAAGCCATCCCGAACTTAAGAATTTTTCGACCCACTCCTCTCCGGATCTCCCGCTCCAGAGTTCCAGACGTTCATCGACTTTTGTAACACCCGCCAAAGCAAGCACCCGTGATTGGTGCTCCACCGGGGACAAGCTCCCACCGGGAAGAGATACTTTCCTGTTCAGGAGAAAACTAAACTTACCGTTGTCATAACCATACCTCTCGGGTATGGCCGCCAAAAACGCCATCAAGTGGCTTTTCCGGTTATTTTGCAGGTCTATGGAAATATCGAAATCTTCCGACCGCAGCCTCTCCAGAAAGCTGAAAAATCCTGTCCCTCTTTCTCTCCCTCTGATATCGCAGGTAATCACCTCGTCCACATACGGGCATCCTTCAAGCACTCCACTAAAACGAAAGTCCACAAGGACCTTTACGACCGCGTCTTCATACTTTTTTCTTATCGCCCTCAGAGAAGGAACACTCAGGATCACATCCCCCAGAGAACTTATTTTTATGACCAGTACATTTCTCCGGCTGAGAGCTTCGGTATAAACTTCTAGTTCCCGTTCCAGAGAGTCCTTGAGGGAGTACCGCCGCTCCACCTGCTCGCGGGACGTTACGGCTATTCTGTCCATAAGTTCCGCGTCTTCAGCGTACATTATTATCTTCTTAGCCATGTCCAGCGGATCCATGGGAGAACACAACAGGCCGGTCACGTTATCGGAAACATTCTCAACAACGCCGCCCACACACGTAGCGACTACGGGAACTCCCCTCGCCTGAGCCTCTATAACAGTCCTGCCGAAGGCCTCCTGCGCGGTACTGGCCGATACCAGGACATCCAGTTCCCCCATAACAGAAGCGACTTCCTCGCCGCTATCCTTGATTTCCACTATCTTGTCAATACCCAGCCGCCTGGCGGTAAGCTCAAGGTCTTTTATATACTCGGGATTGGCCGAGGAAATATCTCCCATCATTATCGCTTGCACATTACGCATCTTGCGCGAGACATACGAAACCGCTTTAAGGAAATCCTTGTGCCCTTTGATCGGGGAGTACCTGGCCACCATGCCGATCCGGAAGATCTTTTTCGCGCGCTCCGAAGGAGCGCTGAACGAGAACTCTTCAAGGTCCACTCCTCTCGAGACTATGGCCATCTTCTGAGTACTTACGCCAAAATTCTCGTTCATGTACCGCGCCATGGTCGTGTTGGCCACTATCACCGTTTTCCCCCACCCCATAACCCTGCTTATGAGATGCCTCCTGTAATGCCCGTGAGCGGTTGTTATAAAAGTTTTGCGCGTCGACCGCGCCGCGAAGTATCCAGTAAGAGCCGGTATCCTGCTCCTGGCGTGAACTATATCGATGTTCTCTTTTTTTATTATTTTTTTCAATTTAAGATAGGAGTAGAAAACATGGAACGGGTTTTTACGCCCTACAGGAAGAGTGTAATGCCTCACCCCGGCGGCGGACAGGCTCCTGACCAGACGGCCTCCTCCCGAGACGACGACCGACTTATGGCCCTTAATGGCAAGGAAACGGGCCACTTCTACCGCGCTTTTCTCAACACCGCCCACATTCAATTCGGGCACCAGCTGAAGAACGTTCATAGAAATACAGATCCTTCCCGGACAACTTACACCCGCGCCTAAAAAAGGCGGTAAAGCTTTTTTCTTATCAAACTACCGTCCAGGGGCAGGACGGGGCGATCCGCACTTTCAAGAGCCCGGCGCGCCCCATCAGCTATATCAACGGGATCCACCAGGGCCAGGTATCCCCGCTCCGCCAGACGCGTAGTGAACCTTTCATACTTGGTCATCTTCCGCGCGGCTTTTTCCGGCATGAACACCAGTACACGTTTCCCGGAAGAGACCGCTTCGGATACCATGGAAATACTTTCACCGGAGACCACCAAAAGGTCGCATTTTTCCATCATTTTCCTGACAGTCCCGGGATCTTTATCGGAACTACCCATCACCAGGGTCCCGGTCCTCGAGTACCCTTTGAGCGTCTTTTCCGCCGCATGTTCCGCTTCGCGAGACGTGCGTCGTGACGTCGTCACATGCAAATACCCGCCGGAACCGTCACAGAAAGCCATGGCCTGCCGGAGAACGGTCTCCACGATCCTGCCGGGCATCCTGAAATACTTATTTTCCCCTCCTATCAAAACTCCGACATCCAGTTTTCCCTTTCTGCCGGGAGGGCCTTCCCCGCTGATCCCGAAAGAACCCGCGCCTTCAGCCCCAACAAGGTTCGGCGCGAGTTCCGTAACAACAACATTACTCTGTTTTTCCGCCTCCACGCCTTTCTCCGGTCGTATATCGTGACGGGGTATGATGACCAGGTCGAATTTCCCGCGGAGCGCTCGGCCCGGATCCAGCACAACCACACCACGAGCGTAATTTTCTATCTTGAGCATCCGGTTAACAGACGAAAGTCCCGATCCTGTACTTATAAATATGTCAGCGTACTCGCTCAAAAGCGCCTCGCAACTTTGTTTCGCGAGCGCCCACCGCAAAAGCGCGGGCCTGCCCTGAAAAGCCGGACCGAAGAAGGGCGACAGTCCTTTGAAAACCGATCTCCGAAAAACGTTCTTGAAATCCACGCTCACCGTCTTGACGCGTATATTGTCGGGGTCGTGTCCTTCGCTTTCTCTGTATTTTCTTATCTCGCTCACCACAGCCATCGACTGGTTAAGATGCCCTTTTCTGCCGTCATTCAGAACAACAACTTTTTTAACCGGGTTCATCTTCCACTTCTTGTGCATCCAGAACCATTGAGTGGGATCCTGGCGTATATGTTTCTCCAGAAGCCGGTTATACTTTTCCATGTAGGGCACGATGTCGTCATTCTTGCCTATCGACATGATCTCTTCCAGTATCAGCTCGTGATAAGGCCCTTTTCTGCGGTGTATGAACGCGGGTAAAATAAGCGCGCCTTCTTTCTGTGCCAGCCGGTAAGGGCCGATAGCAGTAGAGGCGGGGCGTCCGAAAAGCTCAAGAAGTTCACCGTGAACTCCCGCGTTCTGGTCCGCCAGTATACCGACGCTACTACCCTCTTTCAGCACCCTTATAAGCCTTTTTATATCGGTCCCTTTCCTCACTACTATGCTGCCTTTGGATTCCCGAAGTTTATTGAAAAGTTCGTTGAGTTTTTTCAGTTTCTGGTCCCTGGCCAGCACATAAAGAGGGAAACCTTTGGCCGCGCTCACCGCGAGGCTCAGCTCCCAGTTTCCGAAATGCGCCGATATCAAGATCATCCCGCGCGGGTTCTTCGCGGCGCTCTGTATCCTCTCAAAGTTCGTAACATGGACATACTTCTCTATATAACGGGCATCCACTTTTGTCATCGCGATAAGTTCCGCGAAGATCTGCGCCGCGTGCGTGTAAGAACCTCTGGCTATAACCCGTATCTCTTCCGGAGACTTCTCATGACAGAAAGACGCCCTTATGTTGGAATAAGTAACCCTCTTTCTTTTACCGCTTAACATGTAAAAGATCCCGCTCAGAGACCGCCCCAGCCAGAGATTGAACCTCATAGGCATAAAGTGCAGAAAGCGGTTAAGCAGAAGTATCGCGAAAGACACTATCAAGTCCAGCAATTAAACTCTCCTTTCCTTCGGTTATATCGATCTGTATATTTAGGGCCAGGGAAATATCCTCGATACCGGACATGTCCAGGTCCCTCATCTTAACCAGGTCCTTGCGGGTCGTGACAATATTGTCGATCCCCGATGAAGCGCGGTAACGGCTTATCTCGTCCAGATCTTCCTGCCTGTACTTGTAATGGTCCGGATAAAAGAACTTTTTTTCCACAACACAACCCATCCGGGCCATGATAGAGTCAAGGTAAAGCGGGTCGGCTATGCCGCATACAAGACATACCTTGCGCCCTTCAACAACATCAAGCCCGTAGGAAGAGCCGGTCAAGTCACGGAAAGACACGGGAAGATGCCTTGAAAGCATAACGGGCTTCTCTCCGGACTCGGCGGCGACGCGCTCTTTTATGCTCCGGATCTCCTCCGGGGTAAAACCGTCGACCTTTGTAATGACTACCATATCCGCCCTGCGTAACGCGTCATGGGGTTCCCTAAGCGCTCCGGCCGGAAAAATAAAACCGTTACCAAAAGGGGCTCTCGCGTCCACAAGCAGTATATTAAGGTCCCTCGCTAACCTCCTGTGCTGGAAACCGTCATCCAGTATGGCCACATCCCTGCCGTCACGGGCGGCTTTCAACACATTTTTTACCCTGTCCTGGCCTTTATAAACAGGCACTTCCGGAAGTTCATCGGCAAGCATCCTGCATTCATCGTTACCATATCCTCTTGTCAATACCGCCGGCTTTCTTTTGGAAGCGGTAAAATGATCGGCTATAAATATTGTCATCGGGGTTTTTCCGGTACCTCCAAGCGTCAGGTTGCCCACACTGACGACAGCGATAGGCGCTTTGTGAACACGCCTTATTCCCGAACGGTATCCGGCGCGGACCAGATACACACCTAAAGCGTATAAGCGTGAAAGTATCCTGAGAAAAAGTCCCGGGGGTTTGCCGCCCGTTTCGCCCGAATGGCCCGGGATAAGCACCTCAGGACAAGAAAAAACCAACTTAAACACCTCCGTGTTCCGCCTCGAAATGTCCCGGGTCGGAAATACAGCTCATTATGACCTCTACCGTTCTCTCAACCGCGCCGGAGTTCCCGGTAATGACGTCCCGGGACCTTTGTTCCATATCTTTCCTCTTCTCTTCGTCTTCGAGAAGCCGGGATAATACCTCCCCGAGAACCTCTTCTCCGGGAACCGTCAACGCCGCCCCGCTTTCCAGGAACGCCTCCGCGACTTCGCGAAAGTTGCGCATGTTGGGGCCGAAAACAACCGCTTTTCCCCATATACCCGCCTCAATAGGGTTCTGGCCGCCTTTTTTTGCCAAGCTCCCGCCTATAAATACCAGCGCAGCCAAACTGTATATATCCCTAAGATGCCCTATGGTATCCACTATCATCACATCGGCCCCGTCGACAGTCCGAGAACACGGGGAAACTAAATCCGAAAAAAAACAGCATTTAAAACCCGCTCTCTCGGCGTATATCCTTACAGCGTCTTTTCGCTCTACGTGCCTGGGAGCTATTATAAACTTGATATCTTCGAACTTGCCGCGAAGCCCGCCGAAAGCGTCTATCAGATGTGTCTCTTCGGGAAAATGCGTACTGCCGGCCACTATGGCCTTTTTTCCCGCGAGGAAAAGTTCTCTCACGCTCTCAACCTCGGGGGATATCCGGTCCGGACGTACCGCGTCGAACTTTATATTACCGGTAACATGTACCGCTGAAGGCTCACAACCGAGAGTTTTGATCTTTTCGGCGTCCCGGTGAGTTTGAACACATACAGACGAAAGACACTTAAGCATTTTACGGGTGATAAAACCGATCCTCTTGTAATTCCTGAAAGACCCGTCCGATATCCGCCCGTTGGCAAGTATGACAGGTATAGAACGTTTGGCCGCCTCCCGAAGCATGTTGGGCCATAACTCGGTCTCGACTATCACATACGCTCTCGGGTCCACTTTGTCAAGCACCCGGGAAACAACACATCTGAGGTCCACCGGATAGTAAAAAACCGCGTCAGCGCCGGAGGCGGCTTTTTTTATCATCTCGTTCCCCGTGGATGTGGTCGTGGAAATAACTACCGGGACATCGGGCATCACTTTTTTCATACCCTGTGAAATACGCGCCGCCACCAGAGCTTCTCCAACGCTGACAGCGTGTAACCACACGGGTTTTCTCAAGTGCGCGGCTTCAGCCGGAACACGCCCCAGTTTCTGCGAAAAACCTCTGTGAAACTTGCCCTTAAAGACCATTACCGGAAAATACAGGGTCATAAAAACAAGAAAGGAAATATCGTATAAAAATCTCATTTATCTGTTCACCTCTTCGCGCTGCCCGCGCGGACGTGGAGCATTTAAGCGCCGGCTCGTCTCGAAAAATATCCCAGACGGCGTCAAGCCCTGGGATGCGCCGACGAGTAAATCTCCTTGATACGCTGATCTCCCATGTGCGTATATATCTGGGTAGTCGAAAGGTTCTTGTGCCCCAAAAGTTCCTGGACACTTCTCAGGTCAGCGCCGTTATTTAAAAGATGCGTAGCGAAGGAATGCCTTATGGAATGCGGCGATATTTTCTCTCGGATGCTGAGTTGCCTGACATATTTGTCCACAATTCTCCGAACGCTTCTATCCGATATCCTGGCCCCGTTCTTGTTGAGAAAAACCGCCTGTGGGCCCGTTCTTCCTGACTTTTTGCCGTTCAGATATTCCCGCAAAGCCCTTTGAGCTTCTCCCCCCAGAAGCGCTATCCTTTCTTTCCTGCCCTTCCCCCTGAGTTTTACCACTCCCGCTATAAGGTCCACATCATCAGTATTAAGACCGACAAGCTCGCTGACCCTGGCCCCCGTTGAATAAAGGACCTCCATCATGGCCCTGTCCCTGACACCGAGCGGCATGTCGCGTGACGGCCTGGTCACAAGAGCGGAGGTAGTCGCCACATCCATGAAAACCGGCAGTTTCTTGTCAATTTTGGGAGTGAAGACATTTCGCGAAGGATCGGAACTTATGTATTTTTCTCTCGACAGGAACCTGTAGAAAGATCGTATGGCCGATAGTTTCCTCACCACTGTCCTTTTGGAGTTTTCCCTTTTTTTGAGTTCAGCCAGGAACCTGCGTATATCCAGATGACCCGCTTCTTCCGGCGGGACATTGTCCAGAAAAACGATAAAATCTTCTATATCCCTCCGGTAACCGCTGACCGTATGGTTTGAGAAATTTTTCTCTATCTCCATGTAGTTGAGGAATTTTTTGAGAAGTCTGTTCACGATGATCAAGCCTCTTCAACTTTATTACCGTTTTCCGCACCCTGTCCGTTTTCTTCGGGAAGCTTCCGGGACGTGTACGTGCACCGGGGAAAATTGGTACAACCGTAAAACGCCCCTCTCCGGGACTTTCTTTCCACTAACTCTCCGCCGCAACCGGATTCTGGGCATTTCACCCCGGTAGTTATCGATTTTGAGTACCGACACTCCGGAAACCCCGAACAGCTCATAAATCGGCCCCTCCTCCCCCATTTTATCACCATTGGGCGGCCGCATTCGGAACAGACCTCATCGGTTTTCTCTATATCTTTTTTGACATCGCTCATCTTCTTTTTGGCTTCCTCGACGGTACGTGAAAACGGCCCGTAAAAATCGCGGATCACTTTCTTCCAGTCCTCATTTCCATCTTCCACACTGTCGAGTTCATTCTCCATCCTGGCGGTGAATTCGGGGTCAACTATCTCGGGGAAATGCTCAACCAGAAGGCCGTTGACAAGTACGCCAAGCTCGGTAGGAGCAAGACTTTTCTGCGCGCGCCTTATATAGTGGCGGTCGATTATGGTCCGTATTATCGGGGCATATGTAGAGGGACGTCCTATGCCTTTTTCCTCCAACTCTTTTACAAGAGAAGCATCGGTATATCTCGGCGGCGGCTTGGTGAAATGCTGATGGGGATCCAGTTTGACCAGGTCCACCTCTTCGCCTTTTTCAAGCTCGGGTATTTCTTCGACATTACTTCCCACTCCAGCGCCGTATACCCTCAAAAATCCGTCAAAAACAAGTTTTCCCCCGCCAACCCTGAGCCCGTATTCACCGGCCGTCAGGGAAACTCCAAGGACCAGGTACATGGCGTGCTTCATCTGACTGGCTATAAACCTGTTCCATATGAGCCGGTAAAGTGTATATTCATCAGGGCTGAGGTGTTCCGCGACCTCATCCGGTTCCCTTAACGGCAAGGTGGGCCGTATGGCCTCATGCGCCTCCTGGGCCCGTTTTTTTGAGCGATACACCGGGGGCTTTTCGGGAAGATAGTCCGCGCCGTACTTCCCCGTGACATACTCACGGGCCGCCGAACCGGCGTCATCCGCTATCCGCACCGAGTCCGTGCGCATGTACGTTATAAGCCCCACACTCCCGCCCGACCCCAGGTCAATACCCTCGTAGAGCCGCTGAGCGACCCTCATCGTCTTGGAAGCCGAAAAGTTAATTTTATTGAAAGCGTCCTGCTGCAATATAGAAGTCGTGTAAGGCGATCTGGGATGGCTTTTCTTTTCTCTCCTCGAAACTTTTTCCACGACGAACTTTTCTTTTTCAAGTTCCGCCATTATCCGGTCCGCCGTCCGCCGGTCGGGAATATGTATCTTTTCTCCTTTGTGTTTCGCGAGTTTGGCGGTAAAATCTCCGGACCCCCCTGTAATACCCTGCTTTCTGAGCAGAGCTTCGATACTCCAGTATTCCTGGCTCTTAAATTTTTTTATTGCCTCTTCCCTGTCCACTATCAGGCGGACCGCCACCGACTGCACCCTTCCGGCAGAAAGCCCTCTGGTAACTTTTCCCCATAACAGCGGACTTATGGAATACCCGACTATACGGTCCAATATCCTCCTGGCCTGCTGAGCGTCTATTTTATTGGTATCAAGCTCACGAGGAGAGTCAAAGGCCTCCTTGACAGCGTTTTTGGTTATCTCGTCAAAACTTACCCTCAGAAATTCCACGGATCCCAGTTTCTTCTCAAGCTGGTTTCTTATATGCCAGCATATCGCTTCGCCTTCCCTGTCCGGATCCGCCGCGAGATACACGATGGAGCAGGAAGCCGCCTCTTTCCTTATGGGGGCGAGATATTTGCCTCTTCCTCGCACGACTATGTATTCGGGAGTAAAATCCTTTTCCAGGTCCACCCCCATTCTTGAAGCGGGGAGGTCGACAATATGGCCCATGCTTGCCATGACCTTGTAATTGCGTCCGAGTATCTTGTTTATAGTCCTCGATTTGGCGGGTGACTCCACTATGACAAGGAAACGTTTTTGTTTTTTTGCGCCGGTTTTCTTTTTCGCGCTTTTGCGTTTTTTTGGCATTACATATCTCCTTGAAATGATCCGCGAACTAAAGACATAGACCGCCCTGTAAGATCCCTGTGAGGAAAAAGGCCCGAGGACACTTTTTGCCCCGCCTCAAAAAATGTCACACCACGCGGCGGGAATACATGGCCCCCGGCAGAGTCTTTATGTATCCTCCAAGTTCCAGAGAAATAAGATCACCGTAAAGTTCCCCGGGAGATATCCCGGAAAAAACACTTATCTCGTCAATATGAGCCGCGGCCTTTTGAGGAATATACCCCAGCACCGACGCCTGGCGGGGCGTAATGCCTTCCTCTTTTTTCTCCGGCCCTTGCGGCTCGCCCGCAGTTACGGCCATCTCTAACGGTTGACCTATTTCATCAAGTATGTCATCAGCAGAAAGCACAAGTTTCGCGCCGTTCTGAATAAGAAGGTTCGTACCCGAAGAAGTCATACTGCCCAGAGGCCCCGGGACGGCGAAAACATCCCTTCCCTGCTCGAGAGCGTAATCAACAGTTATCAGCGCTCCGCTCTTTCTGGCCGCCTCCACGACGACCACTCCCCGGGACAAACCGCTAATTATCCTGTTCCTGCGGGGAAAAGTGTTTTTAGAGGGCGTAACCTCTGACGGGAATTCGGTTATAACGGCACCCGACTCTGATATCTTCTTTACAAGCTCCTCAGAACCTTTGGGGTATAGATGCCTGAAACCCGTCCCCATTACGGCCACGGTCCTTCCCCCGCTCGTTAAAGCCCCCCTGTGAGCGGCCGAATCTATGCCTCTCGCCATCCCGCTTATAACGGTCACCCCGGAAGCGGCCAGACTTCCTGACAAATCCCCGGCCGCCCTCATCCCATACAGGGAACACCTTCTCGAACCTACCATAGCCACCGTTATTTCCTGTTCCCGGGGAAGACTTCCCCTGTAATATATCACCGGGGGCGGGTCGTATATCCCGGCGAGACTTGCCGGGTAATTCTCGTCCTCAACACACAGGACGCTTATACCCTCTTCACGTATATAGTCGATCTCTCTGTGAAAAGTCCGTGTCTCCCTGGCAAAGGCCACTTTTTCCGCGGCTTTAAGAGGCGCTCCCGAAACTTTGCTAAGCTGACGGTAACACATTGAAAATATCTTTTCCGTCCCGCCGGCATACTCTACCATCCTCTTTATGGCCAGGGGCCCGATGCCGTCTATCAGATTAAGCGCTATTATGTCAACGCATTCGCGGCTTGGTCCGTTCATCTTTCAAGGTTCTCCCTTTTAACCAGCTTGAGAAAAATATCCGTAAGCCGGGGGTCAAGTTTATGCCCTTTCTCATACTCCATTATGGCCATGGCTTCCTCAAAAGAGAAAGCTTCACGATAAGGCCGGTCAGCGGTAAGCGCCTCATATATATCGGCTACGCTCAATATCCTGGCCTCCAGGGGAATGGCTTCTCCCGATGTACCGTTAGGATATCCCCTGCCGTCGTAATTTTCATGATGATTGCACATTATCTCAACAACATCTTTAAAGAAATTCATCCTGCCCAGAAGGTCGGCTCCCCAGACAAGATGTTTCTTCACATGCTCGAATTCCTCCTGCGTGAGTTTGCCTTTCTTGAAAAGGACCCCGGGGTCCACAGCCAGTTTACCCAGGTCATGCAAAAGAGACGCTGTTTTGAGGTTCTCTATTTTTTTGGCGCTCAGGCCGGCTTCCCGGGCCAGACGTTCCGCGAAGAACATCGATCTCAAAGCATGTTTGGCTGTTTCCGGGTCGCACTTTTCGGATGCTTCAAAAAGAAGATGGGCGATCTCTTCACGGACCTTTTTTACCTCTGGCCCATCTACCAGACACCCGGACGGACCGCACTCACCGGTTTTCCCAGGGCCAGCTCCCACGAAAAGGTACTGTTTTCCGTCACCATGGCTCGCGAGAGGCGCCACTGTCCATATAAACCCCTTCGTAAACCCTTTCGAAGTGACCACCGGAACGTTGAACTGCGAAAGTTTTTCTTCTTCCTTCATGGAGTCGAAAAGATCTTTTACCGGCTTTCTCTTGTCCTCCGGGATCAGGGTCTTTATCCAATCCTTCCCCAATATATCCTTTGGCTTATACTCAAAAAACTCCAGGAATTTATGGCTCGTGAAATTTATACGGCCGGTCTCTCCTGTCGCCATTGAGACAGCGTTCATGTTCTTCAATATTTTCTCAAAAAGAAGACCGAATATCATCGCCTGAGAACCGCGCGACGCGTCATGTCCGCTCTTATTGTCTTCCATCAACATCCAGTATCCTCCTTATCTCTCCCACCGTTTCAAGAGGAGAAAGACCGGTAGTATCCACCTGAAAACGCGCCTTAAGGTAAAATTCTTTCCTTTCCTCGAGAAGCTGCTTTATCTTTTCTACAGGATCCTCAACATTCAAAAGGGGCCGGTGAGGCGAATCTTTTACCCTGCGATATATTTCAGCGGGATCGGCCCACAGACAAAAAATATGTCCCGACTGGCCGAGTTCCCTCATGTTTTCCGGATCCAGCACCACGCCTCCTCCGCAATCTATAACCTGTCCCGCTCCCGAACTAAAGAACGCTACCATCTCTTTCTCGACCTTCCTGAAAAACGATTCTCCCTTTAGCCGGAAAATATCGTTTATGGACATTTTTTCACGCCTCTCTATTTCGTCGTCTATCCCCACATAATCCATGGATAGCTGAGAAGCCAGCAACTGTGCCGTACGTGTCTTGCCCGTACCCATAAAACCTACCAGAACTATATTTTGTTTATCCATATATCCGGTACCATGTCTCGTTTTATTTCCGCGGATCCGTTCAAATGTTTTTTACCGCCTCCAAGTAGGCTTTATGATTACGTCTTATCTCTTCCACCGAATCCGACCCGAATTTTTCCAAAAAGGCCGATGCTATCTCTATCGCGACTACCGCCTCCGCCACCACTCCGCATGCGGCTACAGCACAGGTATCCGACCTTTCTCTGGAGGCTCCGCTCTTACGCTTACTCTTCATATTTACCGTAGCCAGGGGAGACATAAGCGTCGCTATGGGCTTCATGAACCCCGTGACCATGATCGTCTGGCCATTAGTAACACCTCCCTCTACACCTCCGGCATTATTGGAACTTCTCCCGAAACACTTCCCGGCCCTGTTATAAGTTATGACATCGTGAACGTCAGATCCCATTGACCGCGCTGACTCCATTCCCCGGCCTATAGACACCGCCTTTACCGCGGGAATGGACATTAGGGCCCGGGCAAAAGCCGCGTCTATCCGGCGGTCCCATTGGGCGTAACTTCCAAGCCCCGGAGGGGCGCCGGAAACCATTACCTCGAAAGAGCCGCCGAGAGTATCCCCTTTTTCGGACGCCTTATCTATTTCCCGGCACATCGCTTTTTCGGCTTTGGGCTCGGCGCAATTCAACTTGCCGAAATTCCTTACGCGTTCTTTGATCTCTTGGAACGAAAGCTTT
Organism: Candidatus Omnitrophota bacterium; assembly: GCA_007135805.1. GTDB lineage: Bacteria > Omnitrophota > Gorgyraeia > Tantalellales > Tantalellaceae > SLID01. The sequence continues at coordinate 27,472 of SLID01000096.1, forward strand.
CCGACATCCGCCGAAACGGGCCCGACAGAGACCACATGGCTCAAAATTTCGATGCCGAACTCACGCAGCAAAACTTTAGCTACCGCCCCGGAAGCCACCCGAGAAGCTGTCTCCCTGGCACTGGCCCTTTCAAGCACATCACGGGCATCCTTAAACCCATATTTCATGACACCCGCCAGGTCGGCATGCCCTGGCCTCGGATCAAACACATCCGGGAGAGTGTTTATCTTGAAATCACGGTTCTTTATGAATATGCCGACCGGACTGCCAATGGTCACGCCTTTTCTGCAACCCGCGACTATATCGGCCCTGTCACATTCTATAGCCATGCGCTTTCCCCTGCCGTACCCTTTCATCCTTCGTTTGAGGTCCCTGTCAATATCCCGGGCTGAAAGCGTTAAACCCGCTGGGACACCTTCAAGTATGGCCATAAGACCTTTTCCATGAGACTCACCGGCAGTCATATATCTCAGCATATCGACCCTCCCGAATACTTGTAGCGCAAGAACTGTTTCCCCGGCGCCGCCCGTCAAATCATAAAAAGGTACCGGATGATCTCATTACCCCTCAAAAGACTTACTACCGACGCTAAAGCGAGATAAGGTCCATAGGGGATGATATCGCTTCCGAACCTGACTTTCATAAAGATACCGGCACCCAAGCCGAAGATGGGCGCGAGAAAAAATGTCAGAACAACAAGCTGCCATCCCGTAAAGGCGCCGATCATGGCCATAAGTTTGACGTCACCTCCGCCAAGAGCTTCTCTCCGGAACATTTTTTCGCCGAGGAACCCCAGAAGGAACATGGATCCGCCTCCAGCCAGTATCCCCAGAAAGGAATCCTTAAAAGCCCCGAGCCATGCACCGGTCCCGGCAGGGTCAAGCGCGGTGTAGAACACGAGACCGATAAGTATGCCGGGCAGTGTTATTATGTCGGGTATTTCCTGAGTTTCAATATCGATAAAGGTCACGGTTATTAGAGAAAGAACAAAGACCCAATAGAAAATGAACAGCGGATATTCCCGATAAAACATAAAAAGCCCTACCCCGCTAAAAGCCGAAAGAAGTTCCACAAGGGGATATCTGACGGGTATCCCGCGGGCGCAGTCGCGGCATTTGCCTCTTAGGATAATGTAGCTGAGTATCGGCACATTATCAAACCATCTTACGCGTTTTCCGCAGAAGGGACAATGGGACGGAGGGGTGACTATGGACCTCCCCAGAGGCAGCCTGTATACGCAGACGTTCAGAAAACTTCCGATTATCGCGCCGAACGCGAATATCACTAAATATTCCATCCGTATCGCTCTCTCATTTTTTCCGGAAGGGCGCTTCGCATAGCGGACATTACTTCGCCACGCGGGTACCCTTCACCGTTCCATATCCTGAAAGCAAGAGCCGCCTGATTGACCAGCATACCCAATCCTCCGCACACCGGAAGCCTTTTCTTTTTCCATTCAAGCTGTAACTCTGTAGTCCTGGCGTAAACAAGATCGTAAAGCGCCGCGCTAGTCGAACCGACTTTCGCCGGATCGAGAGGCATAGGATCATTTTCATCCGTCCCAAGCGGTGTGGCGTTTATTATGAGCGCGCACACCTTGGCCGCGTCGTGAACTTCCCGGGCCCCGGCCGATACCGCGGAACCCGGGCCAAAATCCGCCTCAAGACCAGAGACAAGCGAATCTGCCCTCTCTGGGACCGTATCGTACAATATTATCTTTGCGGGCCTGAAGTCCGAAGCCAGAAGCTGGAACGACAACGCGCGGGCGGCTCCGCCGGATCCGAGCATCAGGATATCCCTTCCCGCGATATCCCCATAGTCCAGCTTGAGATCCTCTTTCAAACTTTCAAGAAAACCTTCGCCGTCGGTATTAAAACCTTCGAGACATCCGGCATCTACCTTTATGGTATTGATCGCCCCCACCCTCAGGGCGAGTTCCTCTACATGATTGGATTTGTTGCCGGATATGAAATCACATGCCGTAACCTTATACGGCACAGTAACGTTCATACCGGAGATATCTCCCGCGCTTATCCCATTCAGAAAATCGATCACGAGAGACTGGTCAATATCGAATATCCTGTATTCCGCGCTTATGCCGAAATGCCCGAAGGCCGCGTTGTGCATAAGCGGGGAAAGGGAATAACTTATGTTACGGCCAAGAAGCCCATAGACGTGTTTTTTTTGTTTAGTTTCACCCATACGCGCTATGCCTTCCGGGCCTTACCTCGGAGGGACTTGGCGGTTTTCCGGGTTTTCCCTCCGTACCCGGATGAATGTACGCGGTTTATGGCGTTCACATAAGCCCTGAGGCTTGCCTCTATGACATCTGTACTTGTTCCCCGGCCTACCACAATACGGCCGTCAAACTGTATCTTTACACTTGCCTCTCCCAGAGCATCCTTACCGCTGGTTACGGCGCCTACCCTGTAATCCACAAGCTTACCTTTCTCTCCGCTGGCCTTTTCAATGGCTTTAAAACAAGCATCTACGGGACCGTCCCCGGTAGCCCGGGCCTCTGTTTCCTGACCCTGGTGATACAGTTTCACCGTAGCAACCGGCTTTGTCTTCTTGCCGCTTACAACCTCAAAATCCTTGAGCTTATACATTTCCTGAACAGCGTCAAGCCCCTCTTCCACTATTGCCGCGAGGTCATCGTCGTATATCTTCTGTTTTTTGTCGGCAAGATCCTTAAACCTTTTGAAAGCGGCGTCAATTTCGTCGCTTGAAAGAGAAAACCCCAGCTTTTTTATTCTGTCTGAGAAAGCATGTCTGCCCGAAAGTTTTCCGAGAACTATCTTACTGCCTTCGAATCCGACATCCTGAGGACGTATTATCTCGTAGGTAACCCTCTTTTTCAAAACCCCGTCCTGGTGTATACCGGATTCATGGCAAAAAGCGTTCTCACCTATTATTGACTTGTTGGGCTGGACAATTATGCCGGTAAGCTTACTGACAAGCTTACTGGTCTTATAGAGTTCTTCTGTCTTTATATCGGTGTAAAGCCCCTTGAATATGTCTTTACGCATCTTAATAGCCATTACGATCTCTTCAAGAGCGGCATTGCCGGCCCTTTCTCCCAGCCCGTTCACCGTACACTCCACCTGCCTGGCCCCATTTAGCACCGCCGCCAGAGAGTTACTCACCCCCAGCCCCAGGTCATTATGGCAATGAACGCTTATCACGGCGTCCTCGATGTTGGGGACAGTGTCCTTAAGCATTTTTATTGTGCTTCCGAACTCTACAGGTACGGCATACCCGACCGTATCAGGTATATTCACCGTGCGCGCTCCCGCTTTTATGACCTCTTCCACCACTTTGCGCAAAAACCCCGGTTCCGTTCTCGAAGCGTCTTCCGGGGAAAACTCCACATCAGGAAGTTTCCTGCGCGCGTATTTAACCGCGTCAACAGCCGTCCGCAATATCTCTTCCTCGGCCTTCTTCAACTTATACTTCATATGTATCTTGGAAGTGGCCAGAAATACATGGATACGCGGTTTTTTCGCCTTTTTGAGAGCTTCGGCGGCATCGTCTATATCTTTTTTCGTCGCCCGGGCCAAACCGCACACCACACTACGTTTTATATGCCGCGACACGGTCTTGACCGCCTCAAGATCCCCCTTGCTCGTCCTGGGAAAACCCGCCTCCATTATGTCGACACCAAGGTTCTCAAGCTGAAGAGCTATCTTCAGTTTTTCATTTACATTCAGACCGGCTCCGGGCGTCTGCTCCCCGTCTCTCAGCGTGGTATCGAATATCAGTATTTTCTCTTTTTTCATCGCCTCTAAGAGTCAGCGCGGCTACATCCAGGGCATCATACCGCGAAGCTCCTCCCCGACTTTTTCTATTTTGTGTTGTTTTTCTTCTTCGGTTATCCTGTTATAATTCTTCCTGCCCGTCTTGTTCTCATTTATCCATTCCTCGGCGAAAGTTCCCGACTGTACCTCTTTAAGTATTTTTTTCATTTCCTCACGGGTCGAGTCATTCACTACGCGCTTGCCCCTGGTTATATCACCGTACTCGGCGGTATCAGACACCCGTTTTCTCATGCCGTAAATACCATATTTGTAAATAAGGTCCGTTATGAGCTTCAGCTCATGAAGACATTCGAAATAAGCAATTTCCGGCTGATATCCGGCCTCTACAAGCGTATCAAACCCGGCTTTTATCAATTCGGAGGCGCCTCCGCACAGTACTACCTGCTCTCCGAAAAGATCAGTTTCCGTCTCCTCCTTAAAAGTCGTTTCAAGAACACCCGCTCTTGTTCCTCCCAGAGCTTTCGCATAAGCCAGAGCCCTCTCACGCGCCTTGCCTGTCGCGTCCTGATGTATAGCGATCAAACAAGGAACCCCTTTACCCTGTTCATACATCTCCCGGACAAGGGCGCCTGGCCCCTTCGGCGCCACCATAAAAACATCAACTTCCTTGGGAGGCACTATCTGTCCGAAATGTATGTTGAAACCGTGAGAAAACACCAACGAGTTACCCGGTTCCAGATTACCTTCGATAGACTCTTTATATACCGTCGCCTGTACATGATCCTGGGTAAGTATCTGGATAATATCGGCTTTTTCGGCCGCTTCCGCGGCAGGAAGGACATCAAACCCGTCCTTAACCGCCTGTTCGTGGTTGGCCGTCCCCTCGAGCTCGCTCACAACAACGTTTATCCCGCTGTCCTTGAGGTTAAGCGCCTGTCCCCTTCCCTGTATGCCATAACCTATAACAGCTATCGTAAGATCTTTTATCACGCCCAGGTCGGCGTCATTATCGTAATACATCTTGGCCATCTCTTTCTCCTTTTCTCTTTTGTTGTTGGTATAAGTGTTTCCCGTGAGCCTGGGATGGTCTTATGATCCATCCAGATCACTATGCGTCGGATTGAAGAGCTATCTTTCCAGTGCGCACTATCTCCAATATCCCATATGGGCGTAAAAGCTCTACGAGCGCTTTTATCCTGTGTTCATCTCCTGACTCCTCGACGGTAACTGACTTCTTACCTATGTCTACTATCTCCGCTCCGGTGGAATCAACCACTTGCACTATCTTCTCCCTGATATCCGTACTAGCGGCCTTGACCTTTACCAGGATGAGCTCCCTGTCAACATATTCGCCTCCGGTGAGGTCATATACCGTTATAACCTCGATAAGCTTGTTGAGTTGTTTTTTTACCTGTTCCAGTATCTTCTCATCGGCGTCCACCACTATTGTCATTCTGGACACCTCCGGATCCTCAGTCTCCCCAACGGCCAGAGACGAAATGTTAAATCCCCTGGCGGAGAAAAGTCCTGAAATACGGGCCAGCACACCGAATTTATTCTCAACAAGAGCCGCTATTATGAATTTGGACATGTTATCTCCTGATTTTTCGCTTTTTATCGTAAAGACCTTTAAGCAAGGCCGTGGATCATCCTGTCTATCGCTTCTCCGGCAGGGACCATCGGATAAACATTCTCTTCCCTTTCTATAACGAAATCCATCACCACCGGCCCATCCACCTCAAGGGCTTTCTCGATAGCCGCATCCACCTGGTTCTTCTCCTTAACGCGTATGCCGAGAGCTCCGTAACTTTCCGCCAGCTTCACAAAATCCGGGCAATACTTGTCAACGTCTTCCGCCAGACCGACAAAAGCGTATCTTTTTTTGTAAAAAAGCTCCTGCCACTGCCTCACCATTCCAAGCCAGCCGTTATTAAGTATGGCTATCTTGACCGGTAATTTCTCGATGACAGCGGTAGCCAGTTCCTGTATGTTCATCTGTATGCTGCCGTCGCCCGCTATGTCGAAGACCACCGCGTCAGGACACCCCACCTTCGCCCCTATCGCCGCGGGAAGACCGTATCCCATTGTACCCAACCCTCCGCTTGAGAGCCATGTGCGCGGGCGGGTGTAAGTGTAGAACTGGGCCGCCCACATCTGGTTCTGCCCCACTTCGGTACTGACGATGACATCCCGGCCTTTGGTGAGCTCACATATCCTCTCAACAACGTACTGTGGTCTCAGCTTATCGTCTTTACGGTATGTGAGAGGAAGTTGTTTTTTCCAGGAGCTTATTTTTTCGTGCCACTCGGGACATTCTTTTCTATTCACCACACTTGTAAGATCGGCTAATATACTTTTCGCGTCACCGATAACCGGAATATCGACCTTCACGTTTTTGCCCACGCTGGAAGGGTCAACATCTATATGGACTATGGTGGACCTGGGGGCGAAGTCATCTATTCTTCCGGTAACCCTGTCGTCAAACCTGGCTCCTACAGCGATTATAAGATCGGCCTCCTGAACGGCGTGATTGGCGTAGGCCGTACCATGCATACCCAGCATGCCGAGACTTAGAGGGTCGTCTTCGGGAAACCCTCCCAGCCCCATCATTGTAGTGGTGACCGGCAGATTGGACTTGCGGGCGAATCTTGTAAGTTCCTGTGACGCTCCGGAGAGTATAATGCCGCCGCCGGCGTAGATAAGCGGCCTCTGGCTTTTTTCTACGGCGTCGGCGATCTTTTTTATCTGCCCGGGATGCCCCTTCAAAACAGGGTTGTAACTTCTCATCTCAATGGTCCTGGGATATTCAAATTCGGCCTCAAGCATCTGAACATCAACGGGAAGGTCTATAAGCACGGGACCAGGCCTTCCCGTCCTGGCGATATGAAAAGCCTCCTTTACCGTACGAGCCACCTCGCTCACGTCTTTGATAAGATAATTGTGCTTGGTGACAGATCGTGTTATCCCTACTATGTCCGCCTCCTGAAAAGCATCGTTACCTATAAGCACGGATTTTACCTGGCCGGTGATGGCTATCATCGGTATTGAATCCATATGAGCGGTAGCTATTCCTGTCACGAGATTGGTAGCTCCCGGGCCGGAAGTTGCCATACAGACACCTACCTCTCCAGTTGCCCTGGCATACCCGTCGGCAGCGTGTACCGCTCCCTGTTCGTGCCTTGTCAAATGGAAAGTTATGCTTTTTTCATCGTAAAGGGCGTCATATAATGGGAGAACTGACCCACCGGGATAACCAAAAATATGCCTAACACCTTCTTTACAAAGACTTTTTACCAAAATTTCCGCGCCTTTTAATTTAGCCATTTTCCCCTCTTAATTATATCATTATATAGAATACTTAAAGTACGCTTATTTTCGCGGGCTTACCGTTCTATAAGCGCAAAACCCACCATGACCCAAAGGAGCAGTCCCGGGCCTACGGTCTTTTAAGTATAGCACAAAGCCCCCTCTTGTCAACCTTGGAGCAAATATACCAAAAACCATGTTTTCATGCCGCCCAACAGTCCAAAAACCTGTTCCTGCCCGTGAAAATATACCAAAAACCTCTTTTATCTCTTTTGATCTGATCGGAACCTATCCCGCAAACACCCTCACAGACCATAAACAAGCTATCCCCCCCATAGTGTTATAGACGAGCTTTTCTGAAAAAATCTTTCATCATATTTGTACCGGGCACCAGGCCCATCGTCAAAGTGCCCCTTTTTCCATCTTGATGTTTAGGATAGATACAAACAGGGCCATATGGCACCGGTGGCGAGATCCGGAAAGACCAAAAAGAAAAAGTGCACACACATACATATGTATATGATATGTTTCCGAAAGGGGAAAGTTCGCGAGGGGATGAAAGAGATCCCTGATACTATCGCGGGGAAAACTCAGGCAGAAATAAGCGCCCGGAGTTTACGCGCGTATTCTTCTTTCAGTTGGTTCGGGTTTACGGGCCTGCTCTCGGGAACGATCAGTATTACCATTCTTGCCAGGGGGTCGTATTGCCCGGATTTTATCATACCTATCCTGTCGGGGTCACGCACAACCGACCCGCTTGCCAGTTCCAGCACAAGTGTCAACATGGAAATAATGTCGATAACCGGTTCCTGTCCCGGGTATTCTCTGTAAAACTCGTTTATATTAGAGTTATCCACTCCGGCCATAAACGGCATATTTTGCGGTTCGGTCTTAAGGTTACCAAGCTTCTCTTCGACCGTCGCCTGAGAAGCAAGTACCACGACGTTCGAAAGACCGGTCCCTGTATCTCTGGCCGTCCGGAGTATGTCACGCTCAAGAACATCACTTCCGCTGTGGACAAGGACCACATTGTCCAAACCTATAGACCTCAAAGTATCGCCTATTCCTCTTAATTCCCTTAATAGCGGGTTCATGGCGTCATTTTGAGGATGTCCGCCTTTTCCCAGTCCGGGAACCCATTCTGTTTCAAGCCCGATTATAAGTTTCTGACCCATCCTCCGGGCCCTTCGCGCGAGAACGATGATCCCGGCTACCATGCCGTCGGCCTGTATTTGATCTATATTTTCTCTTACATGTTCTCGCCTTCTAGCTACCTCATCAGGTATGATTTCTGAACTACTGTCAAGCGCGACCAACGCGGCCTTTATGCTTTCAACCATCTCGGCAGTCGACCTTTTCCGGTCTATAGATTCCAGAGCGGCGCCGTCCTTCGCCGAGGTCCTCGCGAAACCAACAAGCTCATTAGCGGCGCTTTCCCCTTCAGCGCGCCGGCTGTTCAGCGCCGTCTCCAGACGCCCCGTAATGCCCTCCTCTTCAAGCTGGCGGGACGCTTCAGCTTCACCTGAAGAGATCGGGGCCCGATCGGCCGAGTCCGGAACAATGCTCTCACCCGGCCCGGTTTCCGGAGCAACGTGAGGGTCTTCTGTTCTTTCTCTAGCAAAAATCGTTATAGACGTAAGCCTGTCCCTTTTTTGAAAAGATTCAACAATGTTTTCCCCATTCATCGTCATCATCACATCGGCGCCACTATCAAATATGATAGCGTCTTTCATGCCCATGTCGGACAGGACCTTCTGAGCTTCCTTGAAAGTTATGCCCGACCTGTTTGACTCGCCGGGCACAACAACCGAAACAAGGTTCCCGTCATTATCGATACACACAATATTATGGGGGTTAACACCGCGCATGAACCCGATCTTTATAGTCCCCTCTTCTCTATTGATAAAAAATTTGCCGTAATCGACCTCTCCGGCCGACAAAACCTTTTCGTATCCCTTTTCATTGATAAGATTTTCTTCAAGACTGTCCACCTGACCTTCAGTGAGAGGTGTTATAACCTCAGTCACCTCGCCTTTTTCAAGGCGATTCTCCTTATCCGCAAGAGGCAACTCAACCGGTTTCCCGCTAACGGCGTCACGCATGAGCTGTTCGACCGGATTGCCTTTTTTATCGTAAAACAGGTTAACCCCGAAATGCGCATTGGCTTCCGGTATGAACGGAAAATCCAGGTAATGCCTCACATCGTAACCATGCTCATAATTTTCGGCCAGGTCATACGGCTCTCCATCCTTAAGAATACCGATACCGGCGTTTACGAAGAGTACCTCATCTCTGATGTTCGTGCCTGTACCCATCCTGATGATCTTGCCGTCCTGCAGATACTCTACTTCCTCTATACTGAAATGTCCGTCGTTCCACATAACAAGCGACGGATATACCCTACTGTCTCCCTGATATATCCTGTAAAGCTCCTGTTCAATAGCGTATTTTCTGCCTTTAACAACAGAAACAAGATGGGCATTGGCAAGTATGTTACCGTTACCCACAAAACCTAACACCTCCATATCGGGGTGATCTTTTTTAAATCGCTCAATGTGCTGGTCGACGGTCCAGACATCTTTTCTGACATTTTCATGATCGGGAGCCAGATCCGGCACATCCCTGACCTCACCATCGGTTAGCTGGTATTTGAAATGTGACGGGGTCCTGTCCCTCAAAATTCCCCAGCTTTTCTCAATATCCGGCTGAAAAACGGGGAACACCTCAATACCGCTCGGAAACCTCGCGACAGCCATTTTTGTTTCCGTTGCGCGTTCGCTTCTGAAATCCCTGACATCCACATCGACCGCGGGAGCGCCTCGTCTCGAATCGGCGAGGGATATATCCGGCTGTACAAAAGTACCCGCGGCTCTCAGGGGCCTTCCCTCAAGGTCGAATTCTTTGACAGCGTAACTGCCGATAGTATAATCGTACCCGGCAAGCTCATTGGCTGAAATGTTAACGGCAGGCCTTATAAGAAGATTTACCGTTGTCTCAGGAGATATTCGTCTGTCCGCGATATACGGCACGATCAATGCTGAGGGATCTTGCGGATGCGGCCTGACGTTCTCAAGATCAAAATTTTCCGCGGCCTCACCATACTCAATTTCAAGAACACGCCCCAGGTAATTCAAAAGGCGTTCCGTATCGGCGATCCCGGGCGAAAAATACCAGTCAGCGATAGCAAGCGCGATCCCTTTCTTTCCTATTATTTCCCTGGTCCCCGGCATCTGAAGAGAGCTCCATACCGCAAGCGTATCTGTAACATTGTCCCGGAATGATATTTTTGAAAGCGGGTACAATGCTGATACATCCAGAACAAGAAAAGAAACCACTACTGTGATCGAGACCACTTTAAAAACCGCAGAACCTTTCCTCATTAATTTCCTCCACGCTACTTTTATTACTCTTCCACCAACTTAAAACTTTGAAAATGTACACCAAAAGAATAAAGACATCTAGGTGTTTAATGCTTTAACTTATTAGTTTTATTCTAACCTCTATCTCCCTGGCAGTCAATATGTTACAATCTAGATATTTCATACCTAACATTGGCCCGGAACTACAACACCGTCATTACGAAGCACCTGGTGACATGCACCAAAGTCTACAACGCCGTCATTACAAAGCACCTGGTGACATGCACCAAAGTCTACAACGCCGTCATTACGAGGAGCCCCTGAAGGGGGCGACGAAGTAATCCCATAAAATAAAAATATCCCGGAGGATGAACTCCCGATGA
>SLID01000100.1 GCA_007135805.1 Candidatus Omnitrophota bacterium
AGGAAATATCCCGGAAAACCGCGCCTCTGGACCTGATAGTGTGGCCGGGGCATGTGGTAATAGTGCTGGATAAGAACACCGCTATAGAAAGTTCGCTTTCCCGGGGAGGTGTCGTTATGTCGGGCCTCACCGACCGCCTCAGATCGATAATGTCCGAAAGGGTTCCCGCCGATAAATGGCACCCGTCGTCTGCAAGAACCTTTGTTATCAGAAGATGGCACGATAAAAACTGACCATCAAGCCTTTTCCGCCCTCTTCCCTGTCATCTTCTTCCGGCGAAAAAACTTTGAAGAAGAGCCCTGGACTCTTCCTCCATTATCCCTCTTATTATTTCAATGTCGTGGTTAAAAAGACCGGGTCTGGTGAGTTCGACCACGCTTCCGCAAGCTCCCGTTTTCGGGTCGTTCGCCCCGAGAACAATGGTGCCTATACGTCCGAGTACAGCCGCTCCCACGCACATGGCGCACGGCTCAAGCGTAGTGTAAAGACAGCATCCCGAAAGTCTTTCGTTCCCCAGATGCGCCGCCGCCTGTGTTATAGCTATCATCTCGGCATGAGCCGTGGGATCTTTCAAAAGCCGTATCTGGTTGTGAGCCCGGGCAATGATCTCGCCTTCATAAACTATCACCGCGCCCACCGGGACCTCTTCCGCTTCATATGCCTTTTGGGCCTCACGGAGGGCATACCTCATGTATGCTTCATGTAAGTTCATTCTATAAACCTCCCGCTTATTGCTCAGGTCCCATTATACACATATCCCTCCATCCCGGGACAATTTTATCATCCTCCTTCACTACTCTTCGATGTTGAAGCTTTGACTAATCAAACTCTTGTGCTACAATATTGAGTCATATGGCGTTCCTTGCGTGCCAGTAGCTCAGCTGGATAGAGTAGCGGCCTACGAAGCCGTTGGTCGCAGGTTCGAATCCTGCCTGGCACGCCATTAAAAACAAAAACTTGCCGAAGGTAAGGTTTTGTTTTTAACCTGGCTGGCAGATCCACCTTTACCAAAGAACCCTTACTCATTCAGGAGGAAAAGATGAGTTTCACATACATTCAGGAGATGCCGAAAGTCGAAGATATTCTGAACGAGATCCCCTTAGGCGAAGACCTGTCTCGCGTCAAGAAAGAACGCGATACCGTCATACGTGACATTTTCGAGGGAAAGTCCGATAAGTTCATACTCGTGATCGGGCCCTGCTCTGCCGACAATGAAGACGCGGTTTGCCAATACAATACACGTCTGAGGAAAGTCCAGGACAAGGTCAAGGACAAGGTGATTCTTATCCCGCGTATCTATACCAACAAACCTCGCACCACGGGAGAGGGCTACAAGGGAATGGGACATCAACCTAACCCGGCTGAAGATCCTGATATGGTGAAAGGCCTGAAAGCCATGCGTCAGATGCATATAAGGTCTCTCCGTGAAACGGGCCTTCCCGCCGCCGATGAGATGCTTTATCCGGAGAATTATCCTTATTTGGCCGATATCCTCAGCTACGTGGCTATCGGGGCGCGGTCCGTGGAAAACCAGCAGCACCGGCTTACCATAAGCGGCCTTGACATACCCGCCGGCATGAAAAATCCTACAAGCGGTAATATGACCGTCATGTTCAATTCCATTCAAGCCGCTCAACTGCCTCATGTTTTCTCATATAACCGCTGGGCGGTAAGGACGTCGGGTAATCCCCTCTGCCACGCTGTTATCAGGGGAGCCACCGACCACTATGGCAGATGCATCCCCAACTACCACTACGAGGAATTGATCTTTTTATCCGAAATGTATGAAAAATCCGGCCTCAGAAACCCGGCCATAATTGTCGACACCAATCACGCCAACTCCAACAAACAGTATCAGGAACAGCCCCGTATAGCCATGGAAGTGCTGCATAGCCGGCACAGGTCGGGACTCCTCAGAAAACTGGTCAAAGGATTAATGGTGGAAAGTTACATTGAGAGCGGCAGGCAGGATATCGGCGGGGGCATATTCGGAAAATCCATCACGGATCCCTGCCTTGACTGGGAAACTTCCGAAAAGTTCATATTGGACATCGCGGAAATACTGTCTAAAGAATGACCTTTCAACCCGGCAACTTGACCCTGACATGAAAGAGTTTTCTCTTATAGAAACTATGCTTTGGGAAAACGGCGGTTTTTTTCTCATGGACCTGCATATGGCCCGTTTGATGAAAAGCGCAAACCATTTTTCTTTCCGATGTGATATCGATAATATCCGCCGAGTCCTTCAAGACCATTCCTCGTCTTTTAACCCTTCGTTAAAATACAAGACTCGCCTGGTGGTCGGCTTTTCGGGGAACACTGACATAAGGTCCCAGAAAATTGTCCCCGACACAAACTCATTACTCCGAATAACATTTTCACAGAAAAAGACCGACAGGCACGACTCTTTCCTGTCGCATAAGACTACCCGCCGGGAGTTATATGACATGGAACTTGCCAGTTACCGCGAAAAGGGCTATTTTGACATCCTATTTACTAACAAAGAAGATGAGGTCACGGAGGGAGCGATAACCAATATCATAATACAAAAAGACGGACGTTACCTTACCCCTCCGCTTTCTTCGGGAGTTTTACCCGGCACATACCGTGAATATCTCATAAAATCGGGAGAAATACCCCTCGAAGAGAGCATCCTTCTCCGCGAAGATATACTCCGGGCGGAAAAAGTGTTTCTCATTAACTCCGTTATAAAACTTCGGGAGGCGTGTTTCTGAACGATCCGTACGTTACTTTCCTTTTTTGTCGCTGAAGTGCAGCATTTCCTTGAGGTGATCTATCTCTTCATCAAGAAGTTCGTCGATAACAGCCTGAGCAGAACCAGTTACGTTCCTCTTAAGGTCATGCAGGAATAACATCAGATCCTTTTCGAAATTTATTCCGGCAGCCAAGGCGTCCTCTTCGCTTATGGTCTTTTCAAGCGCCTGTTTTTTCGCCGCGTCACAACGGAAGGTGTTCGCGTCCACAAGCGCTTTTAAATAAAGAGACCTCTCTCCTGGATAGGCCTCTTCCCTCTGCTCCGGGGTAAGTTCCTGGGCCCATTTCTCAAGCTGCATCTTGTGGCGATGCTCATCCTTGGCAAGTTCCGTGAAAAACTGCCCAACGTGAAAATTCTCGCTGTTACGCGCAAGGGCAAGATACAATTCCGAACCCCTCTCTTTTGCCCTCACGACCATCTCAATAACATCCCTGGAACTATAGTTCTCATTCATTTAATTCCCCCTTCACTGAAATTATTACAAGTCCTCACCCGGCCGACCGGTATCGGCGTGATTTCGTTTCCCAGGTTTCGCGCCAAAACCTTAAGCCCGGGTTTACTCTCGCGACTGTATCTCCATGAGGTATATGTTCATCCTCTCGGTCAGAGCTCGTATCGACCCCGATATCTTGTCGATGTCGCTCTTGATCGCCCTTGCCTCTTCCCCAAGAAGCTGCGATACGGGAATATCCTTCAGGCTGTCCTGCAGAGCGGTCAGCTGGACCTCTTTAGCGTTAAGCGCGGCTCTGTACCTTTGGGCCATTCTTTCAAGCCCGGCAACCGTCATATCCGCCGCTTCCTGCCTTATCTCAGTTACAGGCCTGGTCTCACTCGCTGTTTCTCCGCATCCCGCGAGAAGAACCCCGGCCATCGTTAACACGGCCGCAAATCCCATAAACTTAGTCATTTTACCTCCCCGAAATTGGTATCGACATTTTCATACCCGATCCACGTTCGCCATTATAACCCCTATACGGCTTTCCGTTCAAGTTTGATCTCATTTGTCAAGAGCTCTGCCCGCGCCCCGCGTCGCGATGATATCCACTCCAAGCCCCATCACGTCGGGAATAACCACATC
>SLID01000032.1 GCA_007135805.1 Candidatus Omnitrophota bacterium
GGCAAAAAACTGGATTTTATCGCGCAGGAAATGCAGAGGGAAGCCAATACTATAGGATCTAAATCGGCCGAACTCAGGGTTTCCCGGGCGGTCATAGAGGTAAAGAGCGAAATTGAAAAAATGCGGGAACAGATCAAGAACATAGAATAGCTCCCCGCGTATACGCTCCGGGAAAGTTCCCGGATTTTTTTGAGGGTAATGTCGCAGCGCAAAAGAGAGCCGATAATAGTGGTCCTTTCCGCTCCTTCCGGGAGCGGAAAGACCACCATCGTGAGGGAACTCCTAAAACAGGTTGACGGGATGGCAAGGTCCGTTTCATGCACGACCAGGTCCCCGCGCGCCGGGGAGGTCGACGGAGAAGATTATATCTTTGTCACAGAGGAAGATTTCGTCAGGATGAGAGATAACGGCGATTTTCTGGAGTGGGAAGAAAATTTCGGCAACTATTACGGGACTTTGCGCGAACAGGTGGAAAACCTTCTGGACAAAGGTCTGGATATTATAATGAGTATAGATGTCAAGGGCGCGCGTACCGCTAAAAAGGAATATCCCGAGAGTGTAAGCGTGTTCGTCATGCCTCCTTCGATGAGAGAGCTCGAGGCCAGGTTGAGGCAAAGAAGGACCGATGCCGACAGGCAGGTAGAAATACGGCTCAGGGAATCTAAGCAGGAAGTGGCCGCGTCTGACGAATATGATTTTCTGGTAGTGAACAATAAACTTGACGAAGCTGTTGAGGAATTGAAGCAGGTTATTGAACGGGAAAGACAAAACAGGGACAAAATAAACAAAAAGGCGGGAGCATGAAGGATCTTTGTATGGATGATCTACTGGCGAAAACGGGCAGCCTCTATAAATTGTGCAATATGGCGGCGGTGAGGGCCTCCGAGCTTAATTCCGGGGCGAAAAAACTGGTCGACGCCGACCCCAAAGAAAAAGTTACCACTATTTCGATAAGAGAGATAATGGCGGGCAAAGTTTCACTGAAGCTCACTCAATGAGCCGTTAGGGGATCGGGGGCCGAATAGACAAAACCGGGCAGGGTATCATGGAAAAGGTAATTCTTGGCATAACGGCGAGTATCGCGGCGTTCAAATGTTGTGATATAATACGGCTTTTACGCAAAAAAGGCTATGCCGTTAAATGCGTGATGACCCCCAATGCCGAAAAATTTGTTACAAGAACCACTCTCGAGACCTTGAGCGGAGAAACGGTCGCGAAAGACATGTTCGAGAGGCCCGAGAAGATGTGTCCGGGGCACATATCTCTTGCCGAAGAAGCTGATCTTATGCTTATAGCTCCGGCAACAGCCAATATAATAGGGAAGATAGCTTCCGGGATATGCGATGACACTTTGACCTGCGCGGTGTGCGCGGCTTCCTGCCCCACTGTGTTCGCGCCCGCTATGAACGACAAAATGTACAATAACCCGATCGTCCGGGACAAGATGGACTATCTCGCGGAGAAGGGGTATTATTTTATCGAGCCCGTAGAAGGCGCCCTTGCCTGCGGCAGTGTTGGCATGGGGCATCTCGCGCCGCCGGAAAAGATCGTCGAGGAAGTCGAAAAAATACTTCTTTGTTCCCGAACAGCAAACAACGGATAAAGTGGAGAGTTCAACGAAAAACCGTGAAACCCGCCGGGTGTTGGTGACAGCGGGGCCTACCATAGAACACATAGACCCTGTAAGGTATATCAGCAATCGGTCAACAGGCAGAATGGGGTATTCTTTGACGGAAGCGTTCCTGCGCAAGGGATTCCGGGTGTGCCTTGTTACCGGGCCTGTCTCTTTGGAACCTCCCCGTGGGGCGGAAGTAGTCAGAGTTCTTTCATCGGAGGAAATGCTGAGGGAAATAACAGCCCGTATTGATCAGTGCGATTGCCTGGTAATGGCCGCAGCGGTATGTGATTTTGCTCCCGAAAAGCCCAGCTCCGGGAAAATAAAAAAGCGGGACACGCTGAATATAAGGTTTGTCAAGAACAGGGATATACTGGGGGCCTTGAGGGAGAACCGGGGGTTTATAAAGATAGGGTTCGCTCTTGAGACGGAAGACCCCATCCCTAACGCCGCCAAAAAACTTGATGAGAAAGCCCTGGACCTTATAGTGCTGAACACGCTGGGGGAAGGGCGAGACCCTTTCGGGGACAGCGTTACGGAATATACGTTTATCTACCGGGGGGGGCGGGTCCGTTCTCTGGGAGAACTGGAAAAAAAAGATATAGCGGATCTAATATCGGATGAATCCGAAGAGCTTATGAGAAGGACACGCGATGAGAAAATTGGTATCCGGTAAGAAGTCAAAGGGTTTCACGCTGGGCGAGCTTTTAACGGTTATTGCCCTGACCGCCGCGCTTTTTCTGGCTTTTACGCCCCTCATAAGAACTTTCAGGCATCGCCATGCCAGGGTAGAATGCGCCAATAACCTCAAGAACATAGGTATAGCGATGTACATGTACGCTAACCGTAACGATGGCCGGTTCCCGCCCTCTCTCGAGGTCCTTTACAAAGAAAATTATCTTTCTGACGAAAGAATGATGGATTGTCCGGGATCAGGCAGTACAGGGACTCTGGAAGAGCCCGATTACATTTATGTAGCGGATCTTTCCCTCAAGCTTTCAGAGAACCAGCCCATGTTGTACGATAAGGACGGTAATCACCCCGGAGGGGGCGCGCATGTATTGATGGTGGACGGCGAGATTGTCTGGAAAGATTGAAAAAATGTAACGGGCGGGTTTTTTAACCCGGTATCCGGGATCAGGGTTTAAGTTGTCTGACAATCTATGTGTTATTAAAGGGAACCTTTCCGGGTCGGGTCAAAAGACATAAGACCGGGGAAGATCTTTTTTTTACACAAAAAAAATGGGGGGTACCATGAAAAGGAGAACAGAGAAGTTCCGCGCGGGGTTATTGGTTTTTATCATGGCTGTCTGCGTTTTCGCGACAAGTGACGTGTTTGCCTCGGCGGCGAAGATAGACAGGGATGTCGACAGGGCTCTCGAGCTTTTTAACGATATCAAGGGTTCAGACAACGTCCTGACACAAGCGAAGGGGCTGCTGGTTTTTCCCGCAGTTATAAAAGCGGGGTTGGGTATCGGAGGCGAATATGGCGAAGGAGCCCTAAGGGTAGACGGCAAAACGGTTGATTATTACAACACCGTCTCGGCTTCGATCGGTTTCCAACTGGGTGTCCAGAAAAAGACAGTTGTAATAGCGTTTTTGGACGAAAATTCCCTTCGGAGGTTCCGCGATAGTTCCGGTTGGGAGATAGGAGTGGACGCTTCAGTGGCTCTTATCGCCATAGGGGCGGGGGGGTCGATCGATTCCACCAGTTTGAACGAGCCGATCGTGGGAGTGGTGTTCGGTCAGAAAGGGCTGATGTACAATGTCACTCTGGAAGGCACGAAGATCACCAGGATAAGGAAGAACTAAAATAGTTTTCCCTGAGGCATGAAAAAGAGTAGTGCCCCGGATGCCGGACTTTGCTTTGGGCAAAATCCGGCCGGAACCGTGTGTGTGATTGACGAACTGAGCTCGGTCAGCTACAATAGTAACGGGGTAATTTAATGTACACAACACATTGGAAGCTCCAGGAAAAACCTTTCGAGAACATACCCGACCCGCGGTTCTTATTCTATTCCCATAAACATGAAGAGGCTTTGTCCCGGATGCTTTACGCCGTAAGGGAAAGGAAAGGCGGAGCCATACTCACCGGTGAGTGTGGGAGCGGCAAGACCCTCCTGAGCAAGGTCATCCTTAACGAACTTTCAAAGGATCTTTACCGCAGCGCTCTTGTGGTTAACCCAAGACGTTCGTCCTTCCAGCTTTTAAGGGAAATAGTCTTCCAGTTGA
>SLID01000040.1 GCA_007135805.1 Candidatus Omnitrophota bacterium
CTTAATCACAACATACTGACGAGTGTCATTCAAACGGCAAAAATGAACGGTGTAGATGTGATCGATACGCTAAAAAGCCAATTCGTGACCGGAAAAAGTAAGGCGCTTCTTGAGGTTATAACAAGCCCTCCCTAAACAGTCACTTCCCGAAATATTTTCATTTTATGGATTACTTCGTCGCCCTTTGGGCTCCTCGTAATGACGACGTTGGATTCTACTGCGGATGACTGAGATGTTACCGAAGGGACGGTCTTGTCATTCAACCCAAGAAGAGACCAAGGCAAGAAGATCATGCCAAGATCTTACATGTTGAATAAACAACGGGAGTTGTCACGTATCAGGAGACGAAAAAAAGGAATAAGCGCAAAGCGATATTGGTGAGTATACCCGCGGCGAGGTCGTCCAGCATTATACCCCATCCGCCTCCGGCTTTCTCCAGTAAGCTGACAGGAGGCGGTTTCAGGATATCTAATCCACGGTAAAGTAAAAATCCCGAGGCAATGACGAGAGGTGTCATAGGTAACAAAAAAAATACGGGAAAAATGCCGGCAAACTCGTCTATTACCACACAGGAAGGATCTTTCATGTTCCTGTCTTTTTCCGTTTTTCCCGCCGCGACGACACCGGCGGCAAAAAAGACCAGAAAGGCCGAAAGATAAAGCGGAACACTGCCACGTAAAAGAAAACAGGCCGCAAGCCCCACGGCGCTACCGGCAGTTCCCGGAGCGAAAGGAAAATGGCCTACTCCACCCACAGTGCTGATAAACTCATGTACTTTCATCGGATCCCGCGGAGGCTGAGAGATCAACCGGCTTTGTCCCGGTAAAACGTCCGGGGTCGTCGGTAAAAAACAGTATCCCGCTTATAACCGTAAGCCCGACGGCAACAAGCGTCATAGCTACGACAAGTTCATGGAACCAGAACTCCAGGGCGGGGCTCCAGAAAGGGATATGGGCCCTTCCGGCTTCACGGAACACAAGAAAAGACAATATAAAAACTATTGAGACCACCTGGGAAACTGTCTTATGTTTGCCCGCCGCCTCGGCTGACATAACCTTACCCGACCGCAGCGCCATCAGCCTGAAAACAGTTACCAGAATCTCCCTTACAAATATCACCGCGACAAAGATGCCAGGCACTATGCCCATTATGGCAAAAGAAACAAACGCGGACAACGTGAGGAACTTGTCAGCCACAGGGTCCATTATCCTACCAAAATCCGAGGTCATGCCGTATTTTTTAGCTATCCAACCATCGGCATAATCAGTCAACGCCGCGAGCGCGAATATGATAAGAGCCATCACTTTCGCGGCCAGAGCCCCGGTAAAAAGACAGGCTACAAAAAAGAACGTAAGTATTATACGGGCCAGCGTCACCTTGTTGGGAATGTTCATAGTAAATCACCTTCGAGATCATATTCCATAGCCCCGGTCACTTTAACATCAACAAACTCCCCTACAGAGAGGGACCCGCCTCTTACGTACACCACACCATCTACCTCTGGAGCGTCCATTTCAGAGCGTCCCACCGACACACCTGGCAAGGAAACGTCAACTTCGTCTATCAACACCTTCAATGTTCTGCCAAGTAAACTCTGGTTATTCTCAGCGGATATGTTTTTCTGGAGTTCCATGACATCGTTAAACCTCTGCCGCTTTACTTTTTCGGGAACATGCCCTGAAAACGCCGCGGCAGGTGTGCCTTCCTCTTTCGAATACATGAACGCCCCCAGCCGGTCAAACCTGATCTCTTCCAGAAAATCCATCAGTTCGGTGAATCGCGCCGGGGTCTCTCCAGGAAAACCGACGATAACCGATGTCCTCAACGCCACTCCTTCTATCTCCCTTCTTATCCTGCCGATAAGTTCCGTCATCTCTTTCCGCGAAACGCGGCGGTTCATCTTTCGTAAAATATCGTCACTGGCGTGCTGCACGGGAATATCCACATACCCGCATATATTGTCGCGAGAAGCGATAACATCTATAAGTTCATCCGTAAAATGGGCTGGGTGTGTATACAGTAATCTTACCCAGCCATTCTCCATGACTTCCGAAACATGTTCCAAAAGTCCGGCAAGTTGGGGGATCCCATCGGTATCCAGGCCGTAAGAAGTTGTATCCTGGCCGATAAGAACTATCTCCTTTACGTTATATTGTTCTCTCAGGCCCCTGACCTCCTCTACCACAGAAGAAATTTCCCTGCTCCGCCTGGGACCCTTAAGCTTCGGGATAACACAATATGAGCATACGTTAGAACACCCTTCCTGGACCTTGACATAAACTGAATGAAGAGGCTGGCCCAGAAGCCGGGGAGAACGGTGATCGTAAAGGTAAGAAGGCATCGCACTGACTTTCCGGATACATTCGGAGCCTTCACCGGACAGCATCCCCCGGATCATGGCGGGTATCTCCATAAAGTCGGACGACCCGAGAACAGCGTCTATCCCGCTTATCTCCGAACACAGTTCTGACGGATAGCGCTGGGACAGGCATCCCATTACCAGAAGTTTTTTGAGACGTCCTTCCTTTTTCATTTCCGCCAAGCTCAGGATATGATCGATAGATTCATTTTTGGCTTCCTCGATGAACCCGCACGTGTTGATCACGGCAACATCCGCTTCTTCAGCGTTGTCCGTGAGACTAAAACCCGCCTCAAACAACGCGCCCGAAAGCACCTGGCTGTCAACAAGGTTCCGAGGGCATCCAAGACTGAATATAAATATTTTCTGCATGGCGGGAAAGTAAGGGCTATCTGAAGCGGACAAGCCACTCATCGCCGAGAACGACCCCTTCGGATGAGACTTTTATGTTACGCACGACCCCTGAAGCGATCTCACCCAGAACCCGACCGTTCACGGTAAAATCCAGGACATTAGCCTTGCCGGTCCAGACCGTGAGCTCCTCGTTAGAGTTCCAAGTGCGTGAGTCGCCTTTATTCAAGAAACCATCAAATATTTTTCCAGTCTCCGAGGACGAAACCTGTACCCACACCCTGTCACGCGCGGTAAGAGTGAGCGTAACGGGAGAAACTTCCGGGGGGGCGGTTTTTCTTCTTCCTGCCGCTAACTTCTCACGAGGTATCACATCTTGAGAGCCGCGGGACACGACAGAACGGGATGGCGCAACAACCGGAACTTCACGGGGAGGCGATTTGAGAGCGGTCACCGTAACACGCCCCAGCACAGCCACGAGAAGGACCAATATGAGAGAAAGCGCCGACACAAGGATTATCTGTGATCGTTCTCTGCCCTTTATTCGCGGGAACAGAGGCCCGGTCTTTTCTTTTTCGACATCCTCTTTTTCACTGACAAAAAACTGTTTTTGAGGGATATCATTTGAAATGCGACGAAACCTGGCCAGGACATCCTCGGTATCCAGTTCCAGAAAATCTGAGTATTTTTTCACAAAACTCTTCATGTAAACGGGGCTGACCTTTCCAAACGCCCCGGCTTCCATGTCGCGTATGACCCCGGAACTGATATAAGTCCGCTCCGCTGCCTCTTCTATACTGAGACCGCGGTCCTCCCTTTTCTTTCTGAATATCTCGCCTAAAGCTTCCGCTCCCGCCATATCCTCACACATCCGCAAGCTGTTGCATATCCTCGATCAAGATCTCTCTGGGCTTGGATCCGTTGTAGGGCCCCACTATACCGTCCTCCTCCATGACATCTATCATCCTGGCAGCCCTAGCGTATCCCACCCTTAGTTTTCTCTGCACCATAGATACGGAAGCCTGCTTTGTATGTATAACTATCTCTACAGCCTCCCGGTAAAGATCATCTTTTTCCAAGTCCCTGGTCTGGGAAGGCCCCTTCTCCTGGGTGGCAACAGCAGATTCCATATAATCGGGCCCTGTCTGGGACTTTATGTGGGCGACAACCCTTTTTATTTCGGCATCATCGACAAGACTACACTGACCCCGTATTATATGAGACGCTCCCGGCTCCATAAAAAGCATGTCTCCTCTCCCAAGAAGTTTTTCCGCGCCGTTGGCGTCAAGCACCGTCCTGGAGTCGACTTTTGAAGCCACTTTAAAAGATATCCTCGCGGGAAAATTCGCCTTTATGACACCGGTTATAACATTCACCGACGGCCTCTGGGTGGCAAGTATAAGATGTATACCCGCGGCCCTGGCAAGCTGCGCTATACGCATTATGGCCCCTTCCACATCCTGCTGCGCCACTGCTATGAGGTCGGCAAGCTCGTCGACGATCACTACTATGTAGGGGATGTTCTCGTCTTCATCCGCGCGCTTATCCCTGTATGAAGCCAGATTGCGGACACCTTTTCCCGCAAAGACCTCATACCTTCTCTCCATTTCGGTCACCACCCAATTAAGGGCCGCGGCCGCTTTTTTGGGATTCGTAACTATAGGGCTTACAAGATGGGGGATGTCCTCAAATATCATCATCTCTACCCTCTTGGGATCTATCATCATGAACTTCAGTTCGTCGGGAGAAGAATTAACCAGGAAACTGGAAATTATGGCGTTAAGGCATACCGTCTTTCCCGCCCCCGTGGCACCCGCGATAAGGAGATGCGGCATTTTCGCGAGATCGGTTATTATGGGCTTCCCGGAAATATCCTTACCCAGCGCGAAACGCAGAGGAGATGACTCTTCCTGATATTCATCTGTTTCAAGTATGTCCCTCAGCAGAACCAACTCACTTTTTTTATTGGGTATCTCTATTCCGATAGTGCCCTTCCCGGGCAGCGGAGCGACAATACGCATACTCGAGGAACGCATTGCCATCGAGATATTGTCACCAAGAGACGTTATCTTGGAAACCTTCGTCCCCACTGAAGGTTCAAGTTCGTACATTGTTATTACCGGCCCCCTGTTTATTTTAACCACTTTAGCCTCGACTCCGAACTCTAGCAAAGTTTTTTCCAGTATACCGGCGTTTACCTTCAAATCCTCCTCTACATCTTTCCCTCCCGGCTTGCTATCTGACGAGTTAAGAAGTCCAGTTGAAGGTAAACTATACTCCAGGGAATTGTCCTTCGCGGGGGAAACGATTGTTTTCACCCGTTCCGTGACAGGAGAAGGCGTCTTTTTCTTTCTGGGTTTCTCGGCCCGGACGGGCGAAACGACCTCGACCTCCCGCTCTTCTTTTACCCTGGCGGCCGCGGCCTTTCTTGCTGCCGAGGCCGCTCGGGCCTCTTCTACCTGCCTCTTCACTTCCTCAAGTTTCCTGGCCAAATTCTCTTTTGAGGGATCCTTGACATTGCCGCGCTTCGCCGCGGCGGGCTTTTCTACGGAAGACGATCCCTTAAGCGCGATATCTTTTGCTCTCGCGGCAACATTCCGTGAGAAATTATAACCTCCCATAAATACCGGCAAAAGAAGGAACTCAGTGGCGATCAGGATCGACAGCACTATCATGGCGAGTATAAATACCATTGATCCGACCCCGCCCAGATATCCGGTAAGGAAACCGGACGTGACATATCCTATCAAACCTCCATGAGAAAAAGCTGTTGTCGTTCCGACTCCACCCATCACGCTTAAACTGGCGCTTACCGCGGCCGTAAGGACCAGGGTGCCGAAAGCCTTGAAATAAACCTTTCTCTGTTCGATCTGCAGAAAACGTGAAACGCTCCATATAAAGACCAGAAGAGGCAGCACATAAGAGGCTCTTCCCACCATGAAGCGCAAAAAACCGCCCACATAAGCGCCCACTATACCTGTGGCGTTGCGCGGCTCCGCGTTATAATGGTTCGTGTAGAAAGAAAGATCCTGTTCGGTGAAGGTAAAAACGCTCAGGAACAAAAGAAGTCCGAACGCGAAAAGTATTACACCCGTGATCTCATTTTTTCTGGCTTGTTTCATATTTTCCCGGTGACTGGCGGGCCAACCTCAAGGTTACAGCGGCTAAACAACTTGTCCCCGGACCGGAAAGCTCAAGTTCATATACCCGTATGCCCGAAACCGCCCGCGGCTCTCACAGTTTCATCGAGTTCGCAGGTCTCCACAAAATGCGCCCGCTCCACTTTGTTAATGACCATTTGAGCCAGACGCTGACCACGCTTAATGACAAAATCATGTCTGCCGATATTGGTTACGATCAGACTTACTAACCCCCTGTAATCGCTGTCGATCGTCCCGGGAGAATTAGCAAGGGTAATCCCGTGTTTGAGGGCAAGACCGCTGCGCGGTCTTGTCTGCGCCTCATACCCCGGAGGCAGGGCCAAGTATATCCCCGCCGATAT
Source organism: Candidatus Omnitrophota bacterium (assembly GCA_007135805.1). Lineage (GTDB taxonomy): Bacteria > Omnitrophota > Gorgyraeia > Tantalellales > Tantalellaceae > SLID01. The sequence continues at coordinate 6,213 of SLID01000040.1, forward strand.
CAGTTTTATGTCCCCCGGACAGATCAATGTGTCATTCTCGACATCAGCATAAAGATCCACCCCGCTCGATCCCTCAGTAGCGTAAACCGGCAACGGCAGATCTTTAGCGCTTTCTTTGCGTCTTATGTTTATCTGTAATGGTTTCAAAATATTCGGTACGGCCCTGGTTCTTCCTCGAAGGGGTCCGGGCCTTTATTGTTTTTGCTCTGGCACGGCCTGTTTTATGCTGAGTTTCACGCGCCCCTGATCATCAATGCCTATGAGCTTGACTTTAACTTCCTGGCCTTCTTTTACCGCGTCCTCGACATTTTTTACGTACTGGCCTGATATTTCTGACACATGGACCAAACCCTCCTGGCCGGGCAGGAACTCCACGAACGCTCCGAAATTCATTATCTTTACCACTTTCGCGTCGTAAATTTTTCCTACCTCCGGTTCTTCCAGTATTGCCGAGATCATCGCGACCGCCCTATCCAGCGACTCCTTGTTGGAGGACGCTACCTGACAAGTCCCGTCATCCTCGATATTTACATCCGCTCCAGTATCGGCGACTATGCCTCTGATAACCTTGCCCCCCTGCCCTATCACATCGCGGATCCTGTCGGGCTTTATCATTATGGTCACTATACGGGGAGCATTCGGAGAAAGTTCTGATTCGGGGCCGGCTATTGTGCCGGACATATGTTCAAGTATCTCTATACGGGCTTTTTTCGCCTGTTCGAAAGCTTCTTTCATTATGTCCAGAGTGATCCCCTTGATCTTAAGGTCCATCTGAACGGCCGTTACCCCTTCCCTTGTGCCGGCAACCTTGAAATCCATATCTCCAAGATGATCCTCCGCCCCGGCAATATCAGTAAGAACGGCGTACTTTTCGCCTTCCTTTACAAGTCCCATGGCTATCCCACTGACCGCGGCTCTCACAGGGACACCCCCTGCCATTAGACTCATAGATCCGGCACAGACCGTAGCCATGGAACTGGATCCATTAGACTCTAATATCTCCGACACCAGGCGTATTGTATATGGGAAATCCTCACCCACGGGTAATACCGGCATGAGGGCTTTGGCGGCAAGCGCCCCATGACCTATCTCGCGGCGGCCGGGCCCCCTCATGGGCCGTGTCTCTCCGACACTAAAAGAGGGAAAATTATAGTGGAGCATGAAGTTACGCGTAGACTCTCCTTCAAGAGCGTCTATCCTCTGCTCATCAGATGCCGTACCCAGAGTGATAACTGAAAGCGCCTGGGTCTCTCCCCGCGTGAAAAGAGCCGAACCGTGGGTATAGGGTAAAAGGTTGGTTTCAGAACTCAAAGGCCGGATCTCATCGAATTCCCTTCCGTCGATCCTTTTTCTATCCGAGAGTATGACGTCCCTGACGATACACTTTTCCACTTCTTCTATGGCGCGGCTTATCTCAGAGCCTATACCTTTCTCTCCGTCGGGATCCTCACCCGCGACGATCTCCGCGGTGAGGGCCTCAAGCTCTTCTAATCTTGTCTTTTTTTCGGGAAGGACCAGAATGTCCTTAATTCTGCCCCCGAAACCCGACCTGATACGTTCGACAAGCTCCGCGTCGAGTTCAGAAAAAGTTATGTCTTCCCTTTTGGGTTTACCAGCTTTTTCCCTGAGTTCTCTCTGAAGGGCCAGAAGGGGTTTTATGCTTTCCTGTCCGAACTTTATGGCCTCAAGGACCTTATCTTCCGGCACTATGCCGGCGCCAGCTTCCAGCATTACCACATTTTCGTCATTTCCAACAAGGACCAGGTCAAGCAGGCTTTCCTCCATCTGTTCCGCCGTGGGATCAAGGATCAACTCATCCCCCGCAAGACCTATCCTCGTACCCGCGATCGGTCCCTCGAAGGGTATCTCCGATATCATGAGGGCGCAAGAAGCTCCGGTCAAAGCAAGCACATCAGGATCATTCCGTCCGTCGTATGAAAGCACGGTCGCCACTACCTGGACCTCATTCAGCATACCCTTAGGAAATAGGGGTCTGATGGGCCTATCTATCATACGGGATGTAAGCACTGCCTTTTCCGACGGACGACCCTCTCTCTTAAAAAAACCGCCCGGGATCTTTCCCGCGGCAAAAGTCTTTTCCTGATATTCCACTGTAAGAGGGAAAAACCCCATATCCGCCCTGACGCTTTTCGAGCAGCAACAGGTGACAAGTACCACTGTTCCCCCATATTGAACTGTTACCGACCCACCCGCCTGCTTGGCCAGTTTTCCGGTAGATATGATCATTTCCTCACGTCCGTGCTTAACCCTTAATTCAGTCATTTTTTCCTTCTTCTGTTGTTTTCACCATTCTTTATTAATAAATATATTCAACTGCCGGCTTATTTTATTTTCTTAACCCTAGCTTGCCGATAACTTCAATATACTTCTCTTCGTCCACCGTTTTCAAATATTTCAGCAATTTCCTTCTTTTGTTGACCAGCATAAGAAGCCCTCTTCTTGAATGATGGTCTTTCTTATGCTTCTTGAAATGCTCGGTCAGACTGTTTATTCTTTCTGTTATCAGAGCTATCTGCACTTCCGCGGATCCGGTATCCGAACCGTGCTTCTGAAAATCGGCCATTACGCCTTTCTTGGTCTTCGCTGTAACCATAGTATATCACCTCCTCCCGTACCTGTATTGACGGGAATTATCCGCTACTTAATCATGGAATTTTATCACAAATGCCCTTTAATGTAAACGATATTATATTTTTTAAAAAGGGGAAAATAGATCGTTCGTGGAAAGGACACCAAAAAAAAGGGTAATGCGCCCGGCCTCCGGGGGCCAAGAAACTCGAAACCAACCAAAGATCGCGGCCCCGGACGCCATGCCACCCTTCAGGCATAAGACCTGAATCTCTTTCTCACTTCCAAACCGCTAAGCAACACATATGGTAAATACGCCAGTGATGTGGATATAGCCGCCCCTACAGCTCCGTATAATGGGATAAGAACTATGTTAAGCGTGATATTGGCTGCAGTAGATATTCCCAGGTATGCCGCTCTCCTCCACGCAAGCCCCTGGTAGTTCAAAAAACCTCCAAAAAAGACCAAAAGAGGAGAACTCACAAGAAAGACCGTAAGTATTTTAAGAGGGAGCACTGAACCGGAATATTGCGAACCGAAGACCAATGGAACAAGCATCCCGGAAAAGATCAGTATGACAGCCGCCACTAAAATAAAGATCCCGGAATTGATAAATATCAAGCGATCAAAAAGACGCGAAAGTTCTTTTCTGTTATCCCGGTTCAGTCTTGCGAAGACCGGCATGGTACCAATGGCGACCGCGACACTTATGTGAGGCAATTTACCGACTACCTGTTTGACGACAGCATATAGCCCTACCTGTTCGTCAGAGCTTAAAAGTCCGAGCATAAGAACGTCTATTTCCGTAGCTATCAAAAACCCTATGCTGATGACAAAAAGAGGTAAGCTGTACTTGAGGATCTCCGCGGTGAAATTACGCCCGCCGCCGGCAGTATCATCCCCGCGATGATCTTTGTGGATAAAATACACTCCCAACGCGAACGCTAAAAATGACGCGGCCGTGAAAGCATTGACGATGCTGGCCAGTTGGAAAGATACCGTTAAAAAAACAACTGTCAGAAGCAGTTTTAACCCGAATTCAGCGAAATTCACAATGAAATGATATTTTAACCGATGTAAACCCATACTCACGCTTTTGACAAATTCTGTAAAGCCCATGAAAAACACCAGAGGCGCCGCGAAGGCAAAAAGACGGGAGAAGTCGGGCCGGCCCAGGATTTCCGCAAGGTGTTCCCGGGCGAAAAAAATAAGAACGGAAAAGAACGCGCTGAACAGGAACCTCAGTTTCAGGGAATCCCTGCAGATAGCCATGAAATTCCCCGCCCCGCTGTGTTCGGCTATATACTTCTGTCCTGATGTGTTTACACCAAAAAAAGAAACAATACCCGCGACACTTACCATCGAGTAGAAGAACGACCATTCCCCGAATTTATCCACCCCCAGGACCCTTGCCAGATAAACATTCAACAGAAAATAGAACAGGAACGCCACAGCTTTGGCCATGACACTCCAGGACGTTTCTGTGAAGAATTTGTTCTTAATTACGCTTCTCTCTACATCATTTTTTCCGACAAACATATATCACCTCAACGGCCTTATCTTCAAGCTTTTTGCGGGAAGACAGACAGTCGTTCAAAAAATCCGTCCAGGATAGTGGAAATAATTTCAGTAAAAACCTCAGAAAGTAATTGACCGGAAATATACTTTTCAAAACAAAAGAGTTCTTTTCAAGCATATCGACTATCTCATCATGCCCAAGCTCGCTGTTCCTGAAATCCCGCTCAAACAGTTTTTTGACCCTTACCAGCTTACGCATACTGCGCTTATTACCATGGTTGTTGAAAATAAATAGTCCATCATCTGTCAACCGGGAGTGAATGAACCGCAACGCCTCGTCCCGCAATTCCTGCTGGGCATTCAGAAAAAACCTGAAAGCTGTGATAAGATCGAATGTTCCTTCTATAATATCCGGATCTTGAGTGGGATCCCCCTGGATCAATCTCGCTTTAGTGTTCTTTGCTTTTGCCTTTTCCGGCATCTTGCCGGATACATCGACCCCGAAAGACCGGCCAGCGTATTTTTCCAATTCGGCAAGCACTCTCCCGGTGCCGCAAGCAAAATCAAGATACCGTTCTACTTTTCTCCCGGTCAATAGTTCCCTCAATATGCGTTTTTCCCTTTCCCATATGATCACGTCAGGAGAAGAGGTCCCATACACAACTTCATCGTATTTTTCCGCCATAACAACGCCGTCGTGAACACTCCTGTAATCCCGGCGTATTTTTTTTAATTCTTCACGCATATCGCCTTCAATTACCCGGGTCCAGAAAAATTTTTGTAGAACATTCTTTTTGGAAAAAACTTTTTTCCTGAAATCCAGTCCGCTCAGCACCGCGTGGGACAGCTTTACATCGTCTATCCTTACCCCCGCTACCTCAACATATCCTCTTAAAAAACTTTCCACCAACTCTTGATTGATCTTCCTATACCTGAGAAAAAAGACGTATAGGGGATAACGATACAGAACATCGGTCAAAAAATTGCCTATATCCTGGTAAATATCACCTTGGGGAAACGCATCACCCAGCTTTGGGCGTGAAAAATCAACAAAATAGACATTTTCGCCGGACCGGCTCACAAGAACATTCTCGATCCAGAAATCCCCGTGAGTAGTGATGACGTCTGTTTCCAATTTCTTCCCGGGATTCAATGCCGCGTGGAATTCAGCCAGGGCTTTCCCGGCGCGATAATAATGACCTGCCAAGTTATGAGAAACAAAGAACCTGTTAGTAAGAGACTTCAGTGAAACGGCATTCCTGACCAGTTCAAAAAAAACTTTTCTGCCTTCTACCCTGAAAGGGGCCGGTGTTCTTACGAACTTACACCTCTGTATGGCCCCGTATATCTCTTGTGACCTCACGAATTCATCTTGAGCCAACTGTTCATTTTTGAATTTTTTTACGAAAGATCTTTCACCGCGAAACATCCTTAACCTCCACGAACAAATACAAGCTTACCTCCGGCTCGACAGCGTGGCAAACTCTATGCCCTGCATATTTCCTCATAGATATCCTCCAGGGCCTTTATATGACGGGGCGGAGAGTATCTTTCACTGTTTTCCAGCCCCCCCTTTATCAACTTATCCCGCAATAGAGGGTCATCCATGACAGCGCTTATCTTCTGAGCCAGATCTGCCGAAGACCCGGCCTCGAACAAAAGCCCGTTCTCGCCGTCAAAAATTATCTCGTTAAGCGCCGCGACATTGGAAGCGATTACCGGGACGCCTGAAAACTGGGCCTCTACTTCCGTCAGCCCCATCGGTTCCCAATGTGAGGAAATAACAAAACAATCCAGGGAAGAATAGAATCCCGCCATGTCCGCGACATATCCAAGGAGAAAGATCTTCCCGTCCACCCCTAGTTTTTCAATAAGAGCGGAGACTTTCCTCATGTCAGGGCCATCTCCTGCTATGAGGAATCTCAGATCTTCTTTTTCTTTGATAAGAAGGGCCGCGGCCTCAATAAATTCTTTCCAGCCCTTCCTCTCGATGAGCCTTGCCGCGAACCCCACGGTAAAAGGCCGCGCCGCCGAGGGAGCCCTTTCAGGCCTTCCCGGACTGCCTGGGCCAAATGCCCTCGATTGGAACTTCCGGAGATCAACGGGATTATATAGCACTTTTATTTCCCCTTCAGGTATGCCCGCGCTACGGCTAAGCACATCTCTGGTAGCGTACGAATTCGCTATATACCTGTCCACCATGGGCCGTGATATCTTGAGAAAACAATTGAAAACCCTACCTCCCAGGTAGACCCTCCCTTGCTCTTGAAATACTAGTTTGAGCCGCGGAAAATATCTTTGCTTGAGAAAATACCCAAATGCCTGGGAGCGAAAAAGATGACAGTGAAGAACGTCAAAACTTTCCGCTTCAATAAGACGTTTAAGCTCTCGGAGAGGCCCTAAAGAATATTTGCTCGATGAAGGAAAGACACGCACATCTGGGTGATCGATATCGAGAGTTATAGGGGATTTCCTGAGCACATACAAAAAAATATCCCTGTTCTCTCTCCGTTTTTCGAATATTTCCTTCACATAGGTCTGGACCCCGCCTAATCCTATATGGTCTATCAGATGTAGGACCTTGATCACTTTACAGACACGCCTTCCAGCAAAACCACAATCGCCTCCGCTGTTTTTTTCCAGCCAAAACCGTCTACTGCCATTTCCCGGCTTCTTACTCCCATTTCTTTCCGCATGGCCCTATCACCCAACAACCTTTCCAACGCGTCCGCTATGGCTGAGGGATCTCTCGGGGCAACAACATATCCGTTAAACCCGTCCTTGACTATCTCTTTGTTACCCTCGACATCCGTGACCACGCAGGGAAGGCCTGATGCCATGGCCTCCAGCACAGCGTTAGGCATGCCTTCGTTCAGGGACGGGTTAACAAATATATCCGCGTTCTTATACCGTTCCACAAGTTCGTTTTCCCCCAGATATCCCAGAAATTTAACTTCTCTATGCAAATCCCGTTCTTTGACGATAGTTTTAAGCCCACTCTCCTCAGGGCCGTCCCCCGCTATTTTGAGGCAAAGATCAGGCCACCCCCTGCTTTTTAAAATGCTTATACTTTCGAGCAAATAGCACAGTCCCTTTTGTTCCCTGAGCCTCCCCGAAAAAAATATCACGGCCGGCAAACCTTTTTCAGAGGCCTTTCCGGGAGAATACTTCTCCGTATCAACACCGTTAGGAGCCACTTTAAAATCTATTTCCGGAAGGGCATCTTCAGCCATCTCCGCGAGACCTTTACTGTTAGCCACGACATATTTTGAATTTTTCCATATTCGTCGTATAAGGGGTTTGCAAAGCGTGTGATACCCTTTAAGGGCCTCCGGAAGCCAGCCGGGGACATCCTGGCCCCTCAATAAAGTTATGAACGGGACCTTTCGGGTCTTACGCAGCCATAAGGCGATCACACCTGAGGGAACGGTAAAATAAGCAAGCACCGCGTCCGGCCTGAATTTATCCACCACCTTACCGGCATTCAAAATTCCGGATAAAGCGAATGTCCCTATCTCGAAAGGATTGCTTTGATGAAGTTTTTTTCTGACCGCGGGTATCCTGAATATCTCTATTCCGTCTTTTTCCGCTTCTTTTGGCTGCCCTTCGAAGCTCAATGTCAAAACCGCGGTATCATGCCCCATTCTGACAAGCTCTCTGGCGGTATGGTAGACAGCTTTACCGGTACCTCCTCCTA
>SLID01000110.1 GCA_007135805.1 Candidatus Omnitrophota bacterium
AACCCAGCGCAGTAAGGAATTTAAAGCAAGACTTTGCGGATACCTTGACGTTCTATGATTATTTGAGCGATAAGAGGCTTATAAGCGCCACGAATCATCTTGAAAGGTATCTGGAGGAGATAAGAAGACGGATAAAAGTCCAGGGGTATTTTAAGAACCCCAGAAGTGTGGATTATTGGGTTTATGGGATTATCCAATACGTGGATGGAGTAAAGCAACCTAAAGGGACGCCGTCTTCCCCCATGGGGGAAGAGATCAAAGAACTTCAATATCAAAGTGCCCAATTATCTTGACACTACTCGGTCACCGACGCTATTGACAAATTGTTTTCTTTCGTGTATCATATTGATAGATGTCTATATGTCTATTTGTTTAAGAAAGGCAGTACCAGAAACGGGAGAATATGATGAACGACAAACTTACGGTAAAAACACAGGAAGCCATAAGGGACGCTGTGAGGGAGGCTGTCGAAAAAGGCCACCAGGAGGTGTCCTGCGAGCAGCTGCTTTATGTGATACTTTCAGACGCGGAAGGTATAGCGCGTTCGATATTGAGCAAAGCCGGTACAGATATACCTCTTCTGAGATCAAGGCTGGACGAGGCAATTTCAAGGAAACCCAAAGTGAGCGGCGATTCGACGCAGCCGTATCTTTCCGCGGAACTTAGAAAAGTCCTGGATATGGCGGTCAAGGAAGCCGCCAGGCTCAAGGACGAATATGTCAGCGTTGAGCATGTCCTTTTGGCGATGACACGTGACGGGGCGGGAAAGATAAAGGAGATACTTGGAAGCAGCGGTATAAACTCTGACGGTGTTTTGAAGGCCATGAAAGACGTGAGGGGAACCCATCGGGTGACGGACGAGGATCCCGAGGGCAAGATACAGGCGCTTCAGAAATACGGAAGGGATCTGGTGGAGATGGCGGATCAGGGGAAGCTGGATCCTGTCATAGGCAGGGATGAGGAGATAAGAAGGCTTATACATGTCCTTTCCCGCAGGACAAAGAACAACCCTGTCCTGATAGGTGATCCCGGTACGGGTAAGACAGCTGTCGCCGAAGGCCTGGCTCTCAGGATATCTTCAGGGGATGTTCCCAGCCGGCTGAAAGGAAAAAGGCTGATAGCCCTGGACCTGGGGGCTCTTGTCGCGGGGGCAAAATTCAGGGGAGAGTTCGAGGACAGGTTAAAGGCCGTTCTGAGGGAGATAAAAGAGAGAGAAGGAGAGATAATCCTTTTTATAGACGAGTTGCATACCATTGTGGGAGCCGGAGGAGCTGAAGGCGCGGTCGATGCCTCCAATCTTCTTAAACCGGCTCTGGCAAGAGGCGAGCTGCGATGTATCGGGGCTACTACTCTTGACGAGTACAGAAAATACATAGAAAAAGATAAAGCCCTTGAAAGGCGTTTTCAGCAGATATTCATAGGCGAACCTACTGTGGAAAATACGATAACCATCCTGCGGGGACTTAAGGAAAAATACGAGCTCCATCACGGCGTCAGGATATCTGATTCGGCCATAATGGCCGCCGCCACCCTGTCGGACAGGTACATCACGGCGAGGTTCCTGCCGGATAAAGCGATAGACCTTATAGACGAGGCGGCTTCCAAACTGAGAATGGAAATGGACAGTGTTCCCACTGAAATAGACCAGGTGCAAAGAAAGATAATGCGGCTTGAGATAGAAAAGCAGGCGCTTAAAAAAGAAAAAGACACGGTTTCCGGCAGCGCTAAGGTAAAAGAGGTGGATGCCGAACTGGAGAGTCTTCGCGATGAGATAAAACAGAAGAAAAAACACTGGGAAATGGAAAAAGACGCTATCGCCGGGATACAAAAGATAAAGGAGGATCTGGATAGAGCCCGCCTGGAAGAGAGTATAGCCGAAAAAGAGGGTGATCTTGCCAGGGTCTCTGAAATAAGGTATGGAAAAATAGTCGACCTCAAGAAAAAACTTGATGCCGCCACGAAAGAACTTGAAAGTGTCCAGGCGGATAACAAGATGCTTAAGGAAGAGGTTGATGATGAGGATATCGCCAAAATAGTGGCGCAGTGGACAGGTATACCGATAAACAAGCTCATGGAATCGGAAATAGAGAAACTTATAAATATGGAGGACGTCCTTAGAACAAGGATAGCCGGGCAGGATGAGGCGGTCCGGAAAATATCCGATGCGGTACGAAGGTCCCGAAGCGGTATGGGGGATCCCGATCGCCCCATAGGTTCTTTTCTGTTTCTCGGGCCCACTGGGGTAGGTAAAACACATATGGCTCGAACGGTGGCCTGGTTCCTGTTCAACGACCCAGAGGCCATGGTCAGGATAGATATGTCGGAATATATGGAGCGTCACGCGGTTTCCCGGCTTATCGGGGCGCCTCCGGGCTACGTGGGATACGAGGAGGGCGGGCAGCTTACTGAAAAGATCAGGCGTCGTCCTTACAGCGTAGTTCTGCTGGATGAGATAGAAAAAGCGCATCCGGATGTCTTTAATATTCTTCTTCAGATACTTGAGGACGGACGTCTGACGGATAATCAGGGGCATGTGGTCGATTTCAAGAATACCATACTTATAATGACCTCGAACATGGGAAGCCGGTATTTTTCAGAAAATGAGGGTGCTGTACCTGCTCTTACAGAGGCCGTCATGAGCGAGGTAAAAAAGCATTTCAGGCCGGAACTGATCAACCGGCTTGACGAGATAGTTATCTTTAAGCGGCTTTCCAGGGAAGATATGGTCAAGGTCGTTGACCTTGAGCTGGCCGGTATCGGCGCCAGGCTGGTTGATAGAGGAATAAATGTCACAGTGACCGATGATGCCAAAAAAGAGCTCGCGCAAAAAGGGTTTGACCCGGATTATGGAGCGAGGCCTCTTAAGCGTCTCATACAAAAGGAAGTTCAGGACAGGCTCGCGGTGGAAATACTTAAAGGAGAGGTTAAGGAAGGGGATAATGTGGTTCTGGACGCCGGAGGGGCCGGCGGGCCTTTGGTATTCAAGGCCGGCTGAGTGTAACAAATAAAACGGAAAAAGACGCCGTAAAGAACGAAAAGAGAGGAATGATATGTCCAAAAAAGATTATTACGAGATACTCGGGGTTAAGGAAGACGCGGGAGAGTCCGAGATAAAGAAAGCTTACCGGAAACTCGCCCTAAAATACCATCCCGACAAAAACCCGGATGACAAACGGGCCGAGGAAAAATTTAAAGAGGTCTCGGAGGCGTATTACGCTCTTGGGGATGCCAAGCGCCGAAAAGAGTACGATAACTTGAGAAAAATGGGGGCATATACGGGTGATTTCTCGGAGGCGCAGGGTTTCGATTTCTCCGATTTCATAAAGAATTTCTCGTCAGGCCGCGGCGCTCGAACCTCCGGGTTCAGCGATATTTTCGGAGATATCTTTTTCGGGAATTCCGGGGGACAGAAAGGTTCGGGGTATACCTACTACTATTCTCCCGGACAGGACAGGAGCGGGGCGCGGGGGGTATACGCGTCTGACCATGGGTCTACTGATACGGACCTAAGGGCTACCTTGCCTGTTCCTGCCAAGCTTGCCGAGAAAGGCGGGGAGGCGAAATTCAAGATCTCGAACGGCAAGACAGTTACATTGAAGATCCCGCGCGCCACGCGGGACGGGCAGAAAATGAGATTGAGGGGGCAGGGGGAGGAATGCCCTTGCTGCCGGCATAAAGGGGATCTCATAGTTACATTACGTGTTGAGAAGAAAAAGTAAAAGCGC
>SLID01000043.1 GCA_007135805.1 Candidatus Omnitrophota bacterium
ACCGCGCATGCCCAATCGGAATTGGGAGACATAACTTTCGTGGATCTTCCCGAGCGGGGATCCCTAGTGGAAAAAGGGGGTGTCGCGGCGACCATCGAGTCGGTAAAGGCCGCCAGTGAGGTTTACTCGCCCGTATCCGGTAAAGTCACGGAAGTTAACGAACTGCTCAACGATGCCCCGGAGAAGATCAACAGCTCACCTTACGACAAGGGATGGATATGCAAAATAGCTGTTTCGGATGCCGGGGGCCTGGATCAATTGATGGATAAGTCGGAGTACGAGGATTTTCTGAAAAAGAGCTGAGAAGACGGCTCCGGACGGACCGGGGTTTAACATTAGAAACAGTGTTTGGAGGTAACTAAATGGGATACATCCCCCATTCCAAAGAGGACCGCGTCGGAATGCTTAAGGAAATAGGTTTTTTGTCCGGCGATATTGACGAGCTTTTTAAAGGTATACCCCGTGAACTGAGAGCCCGGTCATTTAATATCCCTGAAGGTATATCAGAGTACGAGGTGGATAAGTACCTGAGAAGTCTTGCCCGTAAGAACGCGGTGGGGTTGGTTTCTTTTGTAGGCGGAGGTTTTTACGATCATTATACACCCGCGGCTATAGACGCTGTGGTGTCGCGTTCCGAATTTTATACCGCTTACACCCCATATCAGCCCGAGGCGTCACAGGGAACATTACAGGCGATATACGAGTATCAGAGCTGTATATGCCGGCTCACTGAGATGGAGGTTTCAAACGCCTCGTTGTACGACGGCGGCACGGCCCTTTACGAAGCGGCGATGATGGCCTCGCGTATAACCGGCAGGAATAAGATAATCATGGATGGCGGGGTAAATCCCATATACCGCAAAATGATGTATTCATATACCAGTAACTTGTCAATGGAGTTCGTGGAAGTGGATGTATGCCACGGCCAGGCCGACAGGGAGAAGATACGCGGTCATGTTGACGGCAAAACGGCCGCTGTCATCCTTCAAAACCCCAATTTTTTCGGCGCGATAGACGACCATAGTGACATTTCAGACATGTGCCACGAAAAGGGCGCGCTTGTAATAGAAAGTGTATATCCGGTGTCACTGGGGGTTTTGAAAACTCCCGGAGAAATGGGCGCCGATATAGCTACCGGAGAAGGGCAAAGTCTGGGTATCCCGCTGTCCTTTGGCGGCCCTTACCTGGGTTTTATGGCTACGAAGCGGAAATACGCCCGAAAGATGCCCGGAAGGATAGTGGGAGCCACTCTCGATACCGCCGGCAAGAGGGCTTTTGTCCTTACTCTGCAGACAAGGGAGCAACACATAAGACGGGACAAAGCTACATCCAACATATGTTCAAACGAGGCGTTATGCGCCTTGAGGGCCCTTGTTTACATGTGCTTGACCGGCCGCGGAGGATTGAAGAAGGTCGCGAGACTTTGTATGGAAAAGACCGAATACGCCAAAAAGCGTCTTGGGGATGTAAAAGGGATCGAAGTGAAGACAAGTTCCCCGACGTTCAACGAATTCGTTATAAAACTTCCGGTCGATCCCAATGATGTTATAGGCAAACTCATAGATAAAGGTATCGCGGCGGGATTTCCCCTTGGCCGTTATTACGAAGACCTTGAAAACTATCTCCTGGTGGCTGTTACGGAAAAAAGGACAAGGGAAGAAATAGACATGTATGCCCGAGAACTGGAGGCGGCTTTATGGAGCTGATATTTGAGAAGTCCCGCAAAGGCAAGATAGGGGGCACTCTTCCCGGGCAGGATACCGGGATGAAAGTCGAGATAGACCGGCGATACGCCAGGTCAAGAGACGCCGAACTTCCCTGCGTTTCGGAGCCCGAGGTGGTGAGGCATTTCACGCGTCTTTCGCGTATGAATTTCGGGGTGGACTCGCATTTTTACCCGCTGGGTTCCTGCACCATGAAATACAACCCCAAATTCACTGAAAAGATCGCCTCGCTTGAGGAATTCACCTCTCTGCATCCGCTGCAACCTCAGCTTGTGAAAGGGGAAAAACTTACCCAGGGCGCTCTTGAGATAATATATAACCTGGAACAGGTATTGTCTGAGATAACCGGGATGGCGGAGTTCACCACACAGCCCATGGCCGGCGCTCACGGAGAGCTCACCGGGGTAATGCTTATAGCCGCCTATCACAAAAAAAAGGGTAACCGGAAAAAGTATGTGCTTATTCCCGATTCGGGCCACGGCACAAATCCGGCCTCGGCGGCGATAGCGGGATACGAGGTCGTATCCGTACCTTCGGACGAAAACGGTGTCATGGACATGGCAAAGTTCCGGGAGAATATCAGTGAAGAGGTAGCGGGTGTTATGCTTACGTGTCCTAACACCCTTGGAATATTCAATCCTCATATAAGGGAAATATCTGACATAGCGCATGAGGCCGACGCCATCATGTATTATGACGGGGCCAACCTTAACGCGATAATGGGAAAGGCGCGTCCGGGTGACCTTGGCTTTGACGTGGTTCATCTTAACCTCCACAAAACCTTCGCTACCCCGCACGGGGGAGGAGGACCCGGAGCCGGCCCCGTAGGGGTGTCAGAACGTCTCGCTGAATTTCTTCCGGTGCCGCGTGTGGTTAAGCATCCCGGAGGAGAGTTCAGGCTTGACTACGACCTTCCTCTTTCGATAGGTTACGTTGCCCCTTTTTACGGCAATTTCGGGGTGTTATTGAAAGCTTACGCCTACATACTGCTTCTGGGGCGGGAGGGTCTGGTTGAGGCCACTGAGAACGCGGTTCTTAACGCGAGGTACCTGAAGTTCCATCTTGAGAAAGATTATGAGATCCCTTATGGGGATAACTGTCTTCATGAATTCGTTATTTCGGCCTCGCGCCAGGCGGAAAAAGGTGTAAGGGCGATAGATATCGCCAAGGGCCTTATCGACAGAGGCATACATCCCCCGACAATATATTTCCCGCTTATCGTAAAAGAAGCTATGATGGTAGAGCCCACCGAGACAGAATCGCGTGAGACTCTTGATATGTTCATACGGGTAATGAAAGAACTGGCCCAGATCGCGGATAAGATCCCTGAGGAATTCAAAAATTTCCCCCGAAACGCCCCCGTAGGGCGCGTCGATGAGGTTAAAGCGGCAAAGGATATGGATGTGGCTTTACTGCCTTCAGATAACTCCGGATAAACATACTTTCCCATGAAGATAATAGATCTACGAACAACATCACCCGAAGAAAACCTGGCGATGGACGAGTTTTTCCTGGACAAAGCCGAGCGTATGGAAACAGGAGAGACCTTGCGGTTCTGGGAACCGGGAACAGATTTTGTGGTAATAGGCCGGTCCGGAAAAGTGGATGAGGAATGTTTTGTCGCGCAATGCGCCGAAGACGATGTAAGAATATTGAGACGCATATCCGGCGGGGCGGCGGTATTGGAATCGAAAGGGTGCCTTAATTATTCAGCGGTACTGTCATATTCACGTGACGTTATGTTCCGCAGTATAGCGGGGTCTTACCAGAGGATAATGGCGGAGCTGGCGGAGAGATTCAGGAGTAAGGGGGTCGCCGCGGAATTCCTGCCTCACTCGGACCTCGCTGTTGGAGGAAGGAAGTTTTCGGGAAATGCCCAGGCCCGGAAGAAACGTTATTTTCTGCATCACGGGACAGTTCTGTGCGGTATGGATACGTCAAAAGTCGCCAAGTATCTTAAACATCCCCCGAGAGAGCCGGAATA
>SLID01000105.1 GCA_007135805.1 Candidatus Omnitrophota bacterium
CGGTACGAGCACTATCACCAAAGCACGGATACTTACGAAAAACTCGATTACCGCGCCATGGCGGCCGTGATCGAGGGAATAAAGAAAGTTCTGATATGTCTTGCGGAATAGTTGTATAACCGAAGTAAGCCGGAAAAACGGCCCCTTACGTTTCCTGAGGAAATATAAGGGGCCGTTTTCTAGTTCCGTATTTCGGGACTTTTACCTGGCCTTTAAATTTTCAGGTGAGATATAGTCACCGTACTCTTTTTGGGCGCCGAGCAGAGACTCCCTTTGGCGGCCGATCACCTCAAAAAGACCCTGTGGCGGGTCGACAAGATTGTCCCTGTAGAATTTTTCCACGCGTTCAAGTTTCGCTAAATTCTCCGGAACGCGTATGGTGAATTGCTTGATATAATCTTCCTTAGAGTACTCCTTGTCCAGTACCTGTTTAAAGAGCTCTTTAAGATCATCATAAACAGGTATCATCCCCGTAGGACTTTCCAAGGCATCCACATCGCCGTGTACGCGCAATTCCATCCATTTTACCCAGACGTGTTTATCCCGCACGCCATTGACGAACTTTCCATCATTATCACACAGAAAGTAGTTGACGCCGAAAATACTGGGGGCTTTGCTGAGTTTCTTTCCGAAATCCAGGTTGTTCTTAAGGTATTTGCCTAAGGAAATTGATATGAAATCCTGTATGCTCATCAGATTTATCTCAGGCACCCCTTCTTTACCTATGGTCGCGAACGTTGTCTCTGTTTCTAACGCGGCCCCGTAAGCGACTATACCATGGTCCCAGCTGAAACTCTGCTGAACCGGCACATACGCCTTGGTATCCCGCCCTCCGTATATGATACCTGAGAGCTCGACACCCTGGGGATTCTCCAGCTCCGGATCACAGTTTGAAAGCGCCTTTAAAGTTACCGCGTAACGCGCGTTCTTGTGAGCGCAGGGTATTTCCGCTCCTTTGGGGTCTTTCTTGCCTTTATGCCATTCTCCGGAAAAATTTTCACCTTTCTCCGGAATATCAGTCCCCATACCCAGCCAATAAGGCTTCCCTTCGCTTACAAGAATATTCGAGAAAATTACTTCCCCGGGATTATTTATGACTTCCCAGATAGCAGGGTCATCCTTTGAGTTGGCATTCTGGATTATGCCGAATATCCCTGCCTCGGCGTTAGCGGCCATGCAAGAACCGTTCTCCTCGCGGAAATACGCTATATCGTCTCCCAATATGGTCTCCCCCGGCAACATTGCCGTGGATGTCTTACCGCACGCGCTGGGGAAAGCTCCCGCTAAATAGGTTTTCCGTCCGCCCTTTCCGCTGACTCCCATAAGGAACATGTGTTCCGCCAGCCACCCCTCACGGTCGGCTTTACGTATTGTAAGCCTTAAAGCCAGTTTCTTAAGCCCAACCGTATTGCCGGCATACTGGGTATTAACACTGTAAACGGAGTCCCTGGTGTAGTCTATGTATATGCGTTTGTTATCCACGTCGGTGCTTACCATCCGCTCATCAATTTTACCGCAAGAATGCAATGTGGCGAAAAACCGCGCTTTTTCTCCCAGTCTCTTGAACTCTTCATATCCCAAGCGGTACAAAAGGTTCAAACTATGAGATACGTAAAAGGAATCCGTGCACTCTACGCAAGGTATGCTGAATGGTGAATTATTCGGCCCGAGCGTCATGAAACGCACTATCATGGTACGTCCCTTCATGGAGCCCTTCATCAGGCCCTTTATCTCTGTCAAACCTTCTTCACGTTCTACCTGATTCAGCGCGTCGCTGAGAGTTTCATCCTGCGGGACGAGATATTTAGTGACTTTGCGGTCCCTTCCCTGGTCTTCCGGACCATCAAAATGTACGGTATGACCCGGGATATTCAGGGCCTTTTCTTCTCCCATCTTTACCGACATCTGGCGGGTATATGCGACATCCTCATCTGAATCGGTGCTTACCCATACCGAATCAGGTTCACATAGTTCAATAGCGTTGGCTATGTAGGCATGCAGATCAGCGTTATCTATCGCCATCAAATTACCATAGCTCTTTTCATCGAGCTTTGCTTTCAATATCTCTGAATACTGACTTCCCATAGCTACATTCTCCTTTTTTTTAAAAGTTCCCATAAACAAAAAACCAACATCGCCTACCGCTCTCTTCACTGAAGAGAACACGCAGAAACTGATGTTGGCTTATCATCCAACAGCTCCGTACTCTCCGAAGCCCTTGTCCAATCTTCCTCTACATCTTTTTCTATTCACCTTCGGCCGTACTTTATCATAAATGACAAATCGTGTCAATTATGACTTGCCGGGCTCGGAAGACACCTGCTCCTTCTCCTGATCTAAAATAAAAACTATGATCCGTTCTCCGGTTTTTGTGCTTATATCAGTATGCAGACTTTTTATATGACATTCCGTGGATTCCAGAATAATTTTATCGAGCAGTCCCCTTCCCCGTTCTAAAAGCTCAACACGCGTTCTCTTGATAAGATTGGCTCCTTCGGCCGTCTTGGTAAGCTGTTCTTCAGCCGGGGTCAAAACTCCTTTGAGACGCACAAAGACCATATCTTCCATGATATATGTTTTCGCCTCTTTAGGCCCCCTCCCCATGTATTCTTTCTCAAACTTTATCAGCGCTTCACTGATCTGAGATTCTATCTGTCCTTTTGTCCTCTCTGTCATACATCTGCCTCTCATTTTTACGTAACTGAGCCGCCATTATATCAGATTTTTATTACCGCTGGCAGAAAAAATTGAGACCAGCGGGTTTGCCGCTTACCTAAATGTCCGGGAGGTGTAAGAGGGTACATTCCCCTTGGATTTTCGAGTTTTTCGTGGATACCTCCGGGGCTATCTTACAAAACGGCGCAAGGGCGCCACGTGCCAACAGTAAAAAAGCCCCTAAGATCTGACCTGGCGCTAATACGTTTTAACCACGGGCAGCTCGTTCCAATTTGTGGTATACCTCCCGGAAAGCATATTACGTTTCATCTGCCAGTCTTGCCGGATACCGGAAGAAGCGAATTTCAAAGATCCCCGGCCCCACACGGAATTGACCTTATCAAGAGTTTCCATAAGTCTCTCACGGGTGGATCCTCCGTAGGACTTACGGAACATATCCTCGCAGGTCGCGTCGGCTTTTGAAATACCCATCAGCATAATTGAAAGTCCTGTATAACGTTGTCCCTCTGCGTATATCTGCCTCAGGGCGTCTACAGCCATGCCGGTCAGAAGGCACGTATCAGCCGTCGGAGCTGCCTGTACCGCCCGAGATGAAGACAGGTAAAAACGCGACCCTTGTCTGTCTTTGTACGCTAAAATGAGATTGATGTGACAGCAAACCGATCCTTGTTGCCTTAACTTAAAAGCCGCCCTCGCGGCATAACACGCCGCGGCTTCACTAAGCTCTTTAAAGGAACTGACCGGCCGGCCAAAACTACGGGAACTGACGATCGATTTTTTGGGAACACTTATTTTCTCCAGGCCAAGACATGATATTCCTCTCAACTCCATCACCGTTCGCATACCCGTGACGGTCATCTTTTTTCGTATCCAGGCGTCAGGCATTTGTAACAATTGCGCCGCTGTTTTTATTCCTTCTCTTAAAAGCTTACTTTCAAGTCTCCGGCCTATGCCCCATACATTACCGCATGTAG
>SLID01000035.1 GCA_007135805.1 Candidatus Omnitrophota bacterium
AAGCCATGGAAGCCCTTGGGAATGCGCTTTCCGGGGCGGGAGACAACATTACGGGCGCTATGGCAAGGATGGAGATGGGAGACATACATTCCAGGCAGAACGACCCGGCATCGGCGGCTCGTAATTACGCGATGGTTGCCATACTTTACGAGGACCCCGAAATAACCCCTGAAGCCCTTTTCCGGGCGGCCACCCATTTTCAGAGAGCGGGCCAGGGGGGTGAGGCTGAGCGGCTTTTCAGAGAACTTTTGGCAAAATATCCGGAAAGCGAACGCGCCGGTCAGCTAAAGGAAAGGTTTTTGGAGGGACATGCCGAATCCGCGGAGTAAGGCCACTATCGCTGTCGGAATATCCGTTCTATTGCACGGATTCTTCTTCGCCGCGTCGGGCAATATTACGCTATCGGGGATGGGCGCGGCCGAGGACGCGGCGCGGAAGGTTTTCCGCATGCGTGACGTGGACAAAACACCGCAAGAGATAGTTCTTTTAGAGGATACCGAGCAAAGAGCCTCTTTTCCCGACCGTACCGAGATGGAACCCTTGGTGGACCCGGTCTCATTGGAACGTTTTGTAGCGGAGCCGGTTGAGAAACAGGACCTTGCTTTCGCGAGAAAAAAAGAAAAAGCGCTCGCGGAACGGCAAATGGAAGAGGAAGCCTTGTCCCGGCAAGATATCAGCGCAGAAGACCTCATGGCCAGGGCAGGGGAACAGATAAAGGAAGAGGCGGCTCCAACAGCGCGGCTTTTAAATGATGTAGTGCTCAGCCGGGGCCCTTCAAGTATTGCTGACGCCCCAAGAGTTATACTTGCCGAACCCGGGTACAAGGAGCGCGCCTTGCACCCCGGCGAGCGTTACGAGGAACCTTTCCCGGGCGCCGACCGGAAACAGGTAGCGTTCCGGGAAACCCGTCCCGTGACCGACAATGACGTCGCCAGAAGAGGCGAGTACGAAGATATTTCTTCTCTTCTTGAAGTTGATCTTAAAATATACCGTGACCCCGTGACCGGTGAAAACTATTTCCGTATCGAGATCGGAATAAGGGAGGGCGCCCGGGTAAAAGCCCTGCCCAAAGAACTGGTGTTTCTGGTAGATTCTTCCCGAAGTATCACAGAAAGGCGTTTCGAGCATGTGCAGGCAGGGATAAGGGATATCCTGACGTCGCTTGATGAGCGGGATAGGTTCAATATAATAGCGTTCAAACATGAAAGGGAAGAATTCGCCGCGACTTCCGTCCGAGCCACTACTGATAATATCCGCGACGGTATCAGGTTTACCAATTCACTGACAGCCGACGGACGAACCGATATTGAGGACGCTCTTCTCGGTATAGTCCAAATGTCGCCTGAGATAAAACCATCGTATGTTCTTCTGATATCCGACGGAAGGCCGACCGAAGGGGTAATGGACCCGGAAGAGATAATAAGGACGATCACGCGTGAAAATGCCGGAAGACGGCCTGTTTTTTCTTTTGGTGTCGGCCTGCGGGTCAGTAATTATCTTCTGGACCTGATATCTTACCAGAACCGGGCCTGGAGTGAGTTTGCCGTGGCAAGTGATTCTGCCCGCGGGGATCTTATGGAGCTTTATGAAAAAATAAGGTATCCTTTACTCACGGACCTCAGGTACAGGTTAAGCGGAATGGATCCCGCGAACATTTTTCCCGGACAACTTCCGGATTTCTACCATTCAACAGGTCTTGTGGTATACGGAAAATACACTGATGAGGATATTTTTTCAATGCAGATGCTTGGAGAATCTGAAGGGACGGTAAAAGAGTTTATTTTCACGGAAAGTTTGAAAGAAGCGTCAAAAGGCACCCGGGAAATACAAAGGTCCTGGGCTCTCAGCAAAATTTACGACATAATCGGATCCAAAACGACGGGACTGGGAGATCCACATAAGCAAAAAAGAGATCTGGAAGCTTTGGGACGCGAATATAACATAGATATCCCTTATTTGAACAGAGAAAGTATCTAGATTTTTTTACAAGAAGCGCGCGAAAGTTGAGTGAAAAAAGACCTATATTGACTTTTGCCTCGTAGCTGGTAAAATATCTTTTCATATTCGGATGTAAATATGTTTGAGTTCTAAATTTAAACTAAGTCCACACAACTTGTTAGTTCTTTCTGATAGGTTTTTGGGCTGTTAGTACTTGTTGAAATGTAGACCCGGGGCAACCCAATTATAAAACCGGGGGAAAATATCCATTAAACGCTGGTTATTTAAAAAAGGACGTTTAAAAAATGGCTGAAAACAATCAAACCCTCGTATTGATAAAGCCCGATGGTCTGAAAAAATCTCTTACCGGCAATATACTTACGCGTCTTTCGGAAACAAAACTAGAAATAATCGGCGCTAAAATGGTCAGAGTATCGGAAGCTCTGGCAAAAGAACATTACGAGGCTCTGCATAACGAGGTGTTTTTCGCGGAGCTTATTAAATACATAATGGGGGAATACCACAAAAAAAAGGTCATGGCGCTTGTTTACTGGGGAGAGGACGCCATAGCTAAAGTAAGAGATATTTGCGGAAAGACCAATCCGGAAGAAGCGGATTCGGTGTCGATACGAGGGGCGTACGGCAGGATAACCACAAAAGGCGTTTACGAGAACGTCATCCACGCCTCAGCCAATGAGGAAGACGCGGAGAGGGAGATCAAGCTGTGGTTCTCCCCGTCCGAGATATTGATGGATATGTACGCTACAAAAGAAGAGGAAGTGACGTCTACAATGAGGGTCTGGGTGTGAGGGCGCCCGGAGATACGCGTACAGGGAGAAACATATGATAGTGTCCATGACAGGTTTCGGAAAAGCCGCGCAGAAAAGCCCCTATGGTAAAGTGATCGCTGAGATCAAAACGCTTAACCATAAAAGTCTCAGTGTCGCCTGCAGTCCCTTCAACGGTTTTTTTCTGCTTGAGGAAAAGGTCAAGAAACTTATCGAAGAAAAGATACACCGGGGAAAAGTTTTTGTACGTTTGAGAGTAGAGGCTACCGGGACAAGCAAACCTTTACGCCATATCGAGATAAATACGGCGGTTGCCGGGGAATTCGTAAAAAAAATAAAAGCGGTAAAAAAGTCTCTTGGTATAAGCGGGGAGATCGGGGTGGCAGAACTTATAACATTTCCCGGTGTTGTGGAGATGCCCTCTGAAACAGGAGAGGAAAAGATATGGCCGTATATGGAAAAGGCCCTCAACAAAGCGTTAGAGTCCCTTATCCGGTTTCGCCGCGCGGAAGGCAGAAGAATAGCGGTTGATTTTCGTAAAAGGCTTTCCCGAATAAAGGAGCTTAACACGGATATCTCAAAATATAGTAAGGAAAGCGAGCAAAAGTTCAGGGAAAAACTTGCCGGCCTTATCGCGGAGGCAAAGAACGGAGCGGAAGCCGATAACGGCCGTTTAGAAACAGAAGTAGCCCTTTTCGCGAGGAACAGCGACGTTACGGAAGAGATGGTACGTCTCAAAGGCCATATCGCGTCATACGCCGAGACTCTCAAGGAAAAACAGGAAGAGGCCGGCAAAAAACTGGATTTTATCGCGCAGGAAATGCAGAGGGAAGCCAATACTATAGGATCTAAATCGGCCGAACTCAGGGTTTCCCGGGCGGTCATAGAGGTAAAGAGCGAAATTGAAAAAA
>SLID01000052.1 GCA_007135805.1 Candidatus Omnitrophota bacterium
CGCTATTCTCTCCAGCGTAACATACCGGATCGTCAACCAGGATCTTTCCCCCGGGATAAAATATTTTCCTCAACCTCTTAAAGACGGCATTTACGGGCATCTCTTTTTCAAGCTCCTGATCCAGCCCCAGCTCCAATTCTATCTCCAGCATTTCCGCCACGATCTTGTCGAAATATCCTGTCAAACCCCTTAGTTCCTTTACAGAAAGAAACTGGTGCGCGCAATCTTCAAGATCTTTCCTGACCGAAAGAAGGCCTTTCATGAATTTCCTCAGCTCAATGTCCGTGATGTCGTAGAAAGACCTTAACCCCCTCAGATCCACCGCCCCTATGATCCCGGCGGAAGGGTCATACCCGTAATTCTTTATGTCGAGCGATATGTCGAGTACGCCCCGTGACATCATAGCTCCAATGACATCAACAAATTCATACACTATCTGCCTGGCCGTCTTTATATCTCCCGCGGACATAGCGCTTGCCAGGATACCGCCGTAAACTTGCCGACCGTCGGTATCTTTTGACCTTTCAAACAACATGGGCACTTTTTTCTGAACTACGCACTTATCAAAATGCACTTCTTCTCTCCCGGCGGTCCCGGTCACAGTACGCAATGTTACATTCTCCAGTTTGTGGAAACCCACAACATAACGCCCCAGATAACGCGACGCGAGATCATATCCTCTCAACATTTTTTTCCTGGCGGCAAATTCTTCTGTATCCTTTTCTTCCCCAATATCCTTTACGCAAAAATGCCCCTCCGCGTCCATATACGTTTTTACATCTTTATCGCTTTCCAGGTCGAAGAAAAGCGCGGTTTCAAAAAATTTCCGGAAAGCGAAACTTACCGCGCGATCCACCATCGAATCAAGCTTTTTCTGGCTAACCTCAATCGCCTCAAAACCCGCAGCATAGTTCTTTAGCGAGAAGTGCTCATACTGGACAATAAGCGCTCTGGCAATATTCATGTACTGGTCCGGAAAGAGCCGCCTTATCCCGTACCCTCTCTTGTAAAAAGCGAAAACCGAACGGATCTCCTTGTCATCGGTCGTAACCGAAAGAGTAAGGATATCCCTGCCTTCGGATTCCTCGAAACCGTCCACCCGGACTTCCAAAACCATATCCTTCTGGATGCCCATTTTTCTAAGGCTTCTCTCATCGGAAAAAAGATACTTCACCACCTTTCTTACTTTCCGCATACTGGCGGGGGGGACTTTAAACTGATCGAAAAGAAGGTCATAGCCCGCGTCATAGTCGGATCCCTCCTCGTCAGAGATCGAAGAAAAAGTCTGCTCGTCGTAGTACCCTATTCTTTTCAGTATAGTTTCCCCGTCCATGTCAAGAACATCGATCTTTCTGAACTCGGCCATGTGTTCAGCTGTCAGGAGACCAAGTAGCCTTTCAAACTCATCGGGAGTAAGACTGTCGCCGGAGACACGCGAGTCTTTCCGCCTGTCGGAGTCTAAGTACTCGTCGCGGTATATTCTGGCCCAGTCAGACTTTACCCGATCTATCGTCCTGGGACCGTAATCCAAAAGAAGTGTAACTATGCCGGGCACAAAATCCTCAGGACGCCCTGTGGCAAGGTACTGTCTCACGGCGAGAGTATTATCACGCGCTCTTAGAACGGGCTCAAAATTTCCCCTTTTCCTTGTCAGCAAAGCGGCATACGGTCTTTCTTCCGAATCGGAGATCCTGGGCATCACAACCACATAAGAGATATCCTCCTTCGAAGCGGTTTGCGCGATACCATCTGCATGGAACCCGCCGGTAACAAGCACCACCATTTCCTGTCCTTTCTCCTTCATTCTTCTTATAGTATTTCTGACCATGATAAGATCACGGGCCCGTACAATTCCGTAAAAATCCATAGCCAGACCCGCTATGACGTTTATCCCCATAAGGTCATAAGGAACCTCGCGCTCAAAGCTGTATTTTTCACCAAGCTGCTCCAGAAGGCTCTCCGTTTCGGCAATATCGATGTAGTCATGTTTTATCATTAGGTATTTCGCGTCATCGGAGCATATCCTGAAAGATAAAAAACGCTCAAGAGTTTCCATTTTCCGTATGAGACCGTAAAGTTTCCTTTCAATATCGCCACTGAAAAGTTTTTCTTTGAGCTGCCGCAGAATGTCGTCCAGCTCACTTTCCAGACTGACCAGGTCTATATTCGCGTAAATGCTTATGTAGTCGGCAAATTTCGCAAGATTTTTATATCTTTCGGTATCTATTCCGACTCCCCGGGCCCTGGCCAGGAGAAATCCATAGAAATCGGATTGTGATACCTGCTCTTTTCTGAACAAGATGGTTTTTTCGGTTATTTCTTGAAGTCCGGTTTTATCAAGAATGCCGCACAACTCTCTTATCAGCGTTTCCCTTTCACGGTTGGCCCGGAAAAAATTGATATTCTCCTCTTTCAATATGGCTTTTCTCAATTTATTGAAATTTTGTTTTTCCAGGATATCCAGGCCTTCCCTGGCGGCAAGCTCCTCTATAGCGCTTGAAAAAACCGACATATTGGTTATTCCCGACCTGTAATCCCTTGTAGCGTCAATGAAGATCAAGGTCTTTTCATCAAAAAGGTTTTCAGCGAAAAACCGCAAGGTGAGACTTATGTCCTCAAGGTATGACGCGAAACTGTCCCTGTTAACAGCGATATCGTTGAACAACTCCACGTTCTTATCATAAAGTTCTTCATTTTCGACTCCGAAAAGCTCGACCGGACTTTCAGAAGTTATCGAGTAGTATTCCCCAGCCGACATGAGACCGCTTTCTACCAGCTTGTCCATGGCTCTCCGCCGGACATCCGCGTCAGGAAAGGACCTGAAAAGCGATGTATCAACCCGGCCATCAGCACCCTCAACAGCCACAAGACTGATATCATAGTTTGAAACGAAATGATCGATAAGCCCTGTAACAGAATGCTGGGCGGATATCGAAGTATGCGAGTCCATTATGTTTATGATCGTTTCGCGCCCACCCCTTTCGTTCGCTTTTTCAACATATCCAGCCGCGTAGGGGATCCCATAATCATGTGAGGGAAGGCGCGCTTCTCCGGCTCCGCCTGACCATGGAACAGACAATTCCTGGGCCGGGATTTCCGCCGGTAAGCCCGCCACAAGACATACCGCTACAAATAGACTTATAAACCTGCTATGCCACTTTAGGTAAGCAAACATTCTTATTGATAACTCCTCTTACTGATATAACGTTTTTGCCCGCTTCCAAGCAGACATTTTTATATAATTATAACACAAAATACATATTTTCAGACTATTTAAAATACTAACAAAACCTGAAAAAACCTGACCTACCACTTTCTCGCACCCGGCTGAAATCCACAACAAAAACGCAATAACGCACAACGCAATAACGCAAAACACCTTAACAATACGTACACACGCAAAAACGCTCCACGCAACAACGAAACCAAAGCACGCCAACGCACCCAAATCTACAACGTACAACGCAATAACGCAAAACACGTTAACAACACGTACACACGCAAAAACGCACCACGCAACAACGAAACCAAAGCACGCTAACGCACCCAAAGCTATAACGCACAACGCAATAACGCAAAACACGTTAACAATACGTACACA
>SLID01000062.1 GCA_007135805.1 Candidatus Omnitrophota bacterium
GTTACAGGGCTAAGGACATCAAAAAGGGAGGTGATAGCACCTAAAAAAATTTGTCGCCGGCTATGGAAAAAAGTCCGGCGCTGACTATGGAATTTACCTTGACTTTGAGGCAGGCTTATTGAGAACAAAAAACACAAATTTATATTAACAGGTTCAAGCGCCAGAAAACTAAGGAAAAGGGGGCAGAACTTATTAGCCGGACGAGCTCTCACGCAGTCAATGCACCCTTTAACGGCCACAGAACTGCGAAATGATCATGATCTCAGGCACTCCTTAAAATACGGGCAACTGCCCTGTGCGTACACCGAAAGCGACCCCAAAAAATATCTCGCAAGTTATGTTGAAACGTACCTGGATGAAGAAGTGCGGCAGGAAGGATTGACACGTAATCTCGGCGCCTTTTCAAGATTTCTTGAGGCCGCAAGTTTTTCACAGGGTTCGGTTCTTAATATTTCCTCGGTTGCGAGGGAGTGCGCTATAGAAAGGAAAGTAGCTGAAAACTATTTTATGATACTGGAAGACCTTCTTATAGCCCACAGGATCCCTGTTTTCACAAAAAAAGCCAAGAGACGGATGGCCAGCCATCCTAAATTCTATTTTTTTGACGCTGGTGTATACAGAGCTATAAGACCCATGGGACCATTGGATACTCCCGAAGACGCGGAAGGAGCGGCTTTGGAGACACTGGTACTACAGGAGTTTTTGGCAATTAACTCCGCTCTGGATCTCGGATACAACATATACTACTGGAGGACATCAAACAACGTAGAAGTGGATTTTGTCCTTTATGGAGAGAAAGGCATTTTAGCGATTGAAGTAAAAAGAACAGGCAGGGTGATAAAACCCATGTTAAACGGCCTGAAAGCTTTTTTAAGGGATTATCCCATGGGTCGCGCTTATTTTGTATATGGCGGAAAAAGACGAATGTATGAGGATAATATCGATATCCTTCCAGCCACAGATTTTTTCAGAATGATACCATCCATATTGAAAGGATCTTCGGGGTCAGCCCTAGAAATGTGAAATTTATGGGTAATAAACCGAAGACATCTCTACGACTGTTATAACCGACCCAAGCAGGAAAACTGTCCAAAAATTGAACAAAAAATTAAAGACTGTGTATAAAATACATCTATTAAACAAGTTGAGAACCCCCAAGTCGTAATCCAGGCATCCCAGCCAAATAAAAAAGCCACCTTGAGGGTGGTTTTTTTGTTTGGTTTGGTAACGGGACGAAGGTGAACATAATAAAGGGATAAAAGGAACCGAGTCAGACAATTCCAATAGTCGCGGGATAATTAAAGCGCTCTTCTCGATCGATATACTACGCAAGCTCACCATTCCCGGCTGTCTCTATTCAACAAATTAGTTTTTCGCTCGCCCCCCCTGTTAAGAGTTGAAATAGTTGATATAAAGATTTTTTATGCTACAATGGATGTATCGCATAAAATTATTGTATTACTTTTTCCGGATCGAAATCATATGGCCCTGTCCTTTGCAAAACCGGTTCTTCTCGCCGTACGAGCTTTTAGTTTCAGGCTTGTCGGCGTTACAAGAGAAAAAACGCTTTCGCGTTTTTCTTTTTCACACATCACACACAATATCCTCCGGAGAACCCCCCGGATAAAACTTATTTTTCTTGTCTTGATTTTCACGGTTCTCGCTCGATCGTACTTTTCTTACGGCATTGAAACAGATACTATACCCTCTTCCATAAACACTCCTCAAAAACTCGCGGCATGGTTTGAGGAAGACTTCAGTTATACCTTGACGCTGTTCGGCCGGATCCGGTCATTCGACCAGTT
Organism: Candidatus Omnitrophota bacterium; assembly: GCA_007135805.1. Lineage (GTDB taxonomy): Bacteria > Omnitrophota > Gorgyraeia > Tantalellales > Tantalellaceae > SLID01. The sequence goes on from SLID01000062.1 coordinate 1,806, forward strand.
CATGGAAACCCGGTCAGGGCAATGCGTCGACTTCTCTGTTCTGGCTTTCAAAGCTCTCGACCAGATGGGTAAACCCGGCACCATAGTCGGCATATCTTTCCGGGGAATAGGGATAGGACACGCGATATGCGCCTGGAAAACCCAGCAAGGCACATACAGTTTTTTCTGCAACAAAAACCTGCACCACACAGACCATACTTGCCTGCGGAGTCTGGTAAACGAGTATTATCCTGATTGGGAAACAATTGTTTTTGCCGATAGGTCAAACAGCCACTCGAGCGAACTGGTGGTAAGGAATTTCCACAGGCCTTCAAGAGTGATAAAAAGATGATCTTATCTCTGATAGGGGATGTTTCTTGAGCCCCGTTGAAATTGCCGGAGCTATCTGCCTTTTATCTTGCCCCAGGTGTCCCTCAGCGGAACTATCCGATTGAATACCGGAGCGTCGTGCCGGGACTTTTCCGGGTCGACAAAGAAATATCCGGTCCTTTCGAACTGATACCTGTATCCGGGTAACGCCTGGCGCAAGCAAGGTTCCATTTTACACCTTTCTATAACACGGACTGAATCGGGGGAAAGATGTTTCGTGAAATCCTCGCCTTCCTCAAGGTCCTGCGGGTCTCTTTCTGTAAAAAGGTTGCCGTAGATCCTTACTTCGTTTTCTACGCAAGTTTTAGCGTCCACCCAGTGTATGGTCCCTTTAACCTTGCGCCCGTCCGGGGAGTCTCCTCCGCGTGTTTCGGGGTCATACACACAATGAATTTCTTTTATCTGTCCGGTGGTCTCATCTTTTACCGCCTTCTCACATTTTATGAAATAGGCGTACCTCAGCCGTACTTCTTTGCCGGGTGAAAGGCGGAAAAATTTTCGGGGCGGGTCTTCCATGAAATCCGCCCGTTCTATATAGAGTTCTCTTGAGAAAGGTATATCCCTATACCCCCTGGAGTCATCTTCCGGATTATTGACAGCCCGGATATTCTCGCTTTCTCCTTCAGGATAATTCGTTATAACGACTTTCACCGGGTCCAGTACAGCCATTACACGGTCCGCCGCCACATTAAGCTCTTCCCTGATAGAGTTCTCGAGCACATTGATCTCTATTATGCTGTTCATTTTGGCGACCCCTATACTGTCGCAAAACTTACTTATAGACCGGGGTGTATATCCTCTTCGCCTGAGACCCGACAGAGTCGGCATGCGGGGGTCATCCCACCCCTCCACGAGTCCTTTCTCAACAAGCTCCAGAAGTTTTCGTTTACTGAGGACCGTATGGCTCAGATTAAGCCGGGCAAACTCGATCTGCCTTGGATGAAAAACTCCCAATTCCTCCAGGAACCAGTCGTATAGCTCCCGATGGGTCTCAAACTCCAGAGAGCAAATCGAATGGGTTATCCCCTCGAAAGAATCCTCAAGCCCATGAGCCCAGTCATACATGGGATATATACACCAATCCCGTCCCGTTCTGTGATGTTCGGCATGCATTATACGGTACATTATGGGATCTCTCATCAAAAGGTTAGGATGCCGCATATCGATCCTGGCCCGGAGGGTTTTTTCGCCATCGGTAAAATCGCCGGCGCGCATTTTCCTGAAAAGTTCCAGGTTCTCGGACGCATCCCTGCCTCTAGAGGGGCTTTCTTTCCCGGGTTCGGAAATAGATCCCCTGTATTGCCTTACCTCTTCCAGTGAAAGATCGCAGACATATGCCTTCCCTTTTTTAATGAGGTTTTCGGCGCATTCGTACATTTTTTCGAAATAATCCGACGCGTAGAACAATCTATCTTCCCAGTCGGCACCGAGCCATTTCACGTCTTTAATTATGGCATCCACATACTTTTGTTCTTCCTTGCAGGGATTTGTGTCGTCGAACCTAAGGTTGAACTTACCGTTGTAGTCACGCGCTATCCCGTAATTTAGCAGTATCGCTTTCGCGTGCCCAATGTGGAGATACCCATTGGGTTCCGGAGGAAAGCGCGTATGCACACGGCCATCGTTCTTGTTCAGTTCAAGATCCTTGTCGATGGCCTCTCTCACAAAGTTATTTTTTCTATTTTCATTCATACATGTCCGCCCGAACCGGAAGCCCTGTTCATCCTCTCCAGGACCTTTTCTTTTCCCAGTATCTCCATCATGTCAAAGAGCCCGGCCCCCCGGGTAGTCCCGCTTATCGCCATTCGTGTAGGATGTATTATCTCCGCGGGTTTCAAGTTTTCTTTCTCCGCTATCCGCCTGCAAAGTTCCTCAAGTTCGGCGGCGGAAAAGGTTTCATGCCGTTCTATCTCGCTGGCAAAATGCGCTATATTGGCTTTCATTTCTTCGGGTTCAAGATACTTGCGTGCCCCTTTCTCTTCTATCTCATATTCATCACTGAAAAAAGACCCCGCCAGAGGGGGAAACTCCCGCACCGTCTTCACTCTCACCTTATAAAGCTCGATAATGCGTCTCAGCTTCGTCTCGGACATCTTTCCGGGATCATATCCCGCTTCCCTCAGACTTTCCGTGAAAAGCGGGAGCAGATCCGATGAAGAGCTGGTTTTTAGGCGCTCGGAGTTTATCCATCTCAACTTCGCCGTGTCGAACCTCGACTGCACATCGCTCATATCGCGTATATCAAAAAGTTTTATAGTTTCGTCCACGGAAAGTATCTCTCTTTCATCTTTGGGATTCCAACCGAGAAGCGTAAGATAGTTCACCAGGGCCTCCGGCAGATACCCCTCTCTCCTATACTCCTCCACCGAAACGGCGCCGTGCCTTTTGGAAAGTTTCGCCCCGTCAGCGCCCATCATCAGAGGGATATGAGCGAATACCGGCAAAGGTTTTTCCAGCGCCTCGTAAAAAAGTATTTGTTTGGGAGTGTTGGACAAATGGTCGTCACCGCGGATAATGTGGGTTATTTCCATTTCGGAGTCGTCGATGACACAACAGAAATTATACGCCGGGGACCCGTCTGACTTTATCATGACCTGTGGCTTTATCTCATCCGTTCTGAAAGATATTTTACCGTGGACGGCGTCCTCCACCTCTATGACCCTTCCGTCCGGAACAGGAAAAATTACGGCTTCCCCTTCCCTGTAAGCCCTACCCTGTTCCAGAAGCTCTTCAGCTTTTTTGCGGTATATGTCAAATCTTTCACTCTGAAAAACAGGGTCTTTATCCCAGTCCAGGCCCATCCACTTAAGATCGTGAAGGATCTCTTCGAGGAACCTGGTTTCTGATCGGTTTTTGTCTGTGTCCTCGACTCTGAGAAGAAAAGTCCCGCCGGTGTGTTTGGCGTAAAGCCAGTTAAAGAGAGCGGTTCTGGCGCTTCCAAGATGCAGGAAACCCGTGGGACTTGGCGCGAAACGTACTCTTACCATCACACTCCTTCCTTCCGGTCAGGCGCGGCAATTCGCCCGGCGCCCTATTTCCATACCCCGGTCCAGAGCGGCGATATTTATCGGGATAAGTTGTTTTTTTTCACCGGCCATTATCTTTATCACTTCCACAAGAACATCTCTGTCGAATAGCTGCCCGCGTGAAGCGTATATTCCTGCGGCCACAACATTCGCCACCTTAACGTTCCCCAGCTTTATCGCTTCGTCCGTTATAGGACATGCCGCTACTTCTAAACCTTCCCCGTCGATATCTCCCTCCACCAGAGATGTATTGACCACAACAAGCCCCCCCGGAGAGACCACTCCCCTGAACCTCTCATAAGAAGGGCCGTTCATGAGAATAGCGGCGGTCGCCTCGTACACAACCGGGTTAGCGACACGCTTTGCGCTTATGTGGACCATTGAATAGGCCGTACCACCCCGCACCTCCGCTCCGTATGCCGGGAGCCAGGTTACATTGAAGTTTTTCAGCATAGCCGCCTCGGCGATAACCTTGCCCATAACCATTATCCCCTGGCCTCCGAATCCGGCGCAAATTATCTTTTCGTTGATATCGGCCATAACTTTACATTGCCCCCCGCCCTTGTTGCAGGGCCTTGATCACACTAAAAACAGCTCTACCCCCGGATCAGTTGTTTTTTACAACTCCGAGGGGATACTGTTGTATTACCTTCTCCCGTATCCTTTCCATCGAACGCGCCGGATCCATCCCCCAGTAAGTGGGGCAGGGGGATAATATCTCTACCATCGAAAAACCTTTCCCGGCAAGCTGCGTTTCAAAAGACCTTTTTATAGCGGCCCGGGTCTTCAAGACTTCCGCGGGAGAATGTATAGATGTCCTTTCCAGGTAAACCACCCCGGGTAATAATGCCATCATCTCAAGTATTTTTAAAGGGTATCCTTCCTTGTCCGGCCTTCTCGTGAACTGTGAAGTTGAGGTTGTCTGGCCGATCAATGTGGTAGGGGCCATCTGCCCCCCGGTCATCCCGTAAACGCCGTTATTGACAAAAAACACCGACAGGTCCTCTCCGCGGTTCCCGGCATGTATTATTTCCGCTGTGCCTATCGCCGCCAGGTCGCCGTCTCCCTGATACGTGAATACTACCCGATCCGGGAGAACTCTCTTTATCCCGGTAGCCAAAGCCGGTGTCCTGCCGTGCGCCGCTTCTATCGCGTCAAAGTTCCAGTAATCGTAAGCAAGTACCGCGCAGCCCACGGGAGCGACCGCCACGGTTTTTTCCCTAATACCGAGTTCGTCTATTACCTCGCACATAACTCGGTGTATTATTCCATGTCCGCATCCCGGACAATAATGTGTTGTCTTGTCGGTCATCGACTCGGGTCTAGAAAATTTACCTGCCACTATTTCCGCGCTCCTTTGCCGCTTTTGTCCAGGACCATCAGAGCCCTCTCAACGATCTCATCTTCTTCCGGGATCCCTCCCCCGGCGCGTCCGTAAAAACCCACCCTTTTTCTATCACCCACTATACGCTCTATATCCTCTACCATCTGTCCCAAACTCATCTCAACTGTCAAAAAGGCAGTTTCCCCCGAAATATGCTTCTTCAAGGCCTCTTCCGGGAAGGGCCACAGTGTAACAGGCCTTAAGAGCCCCGCCTTTACTCCTTTTTCTCTCAGCTTATCAACGGAAGCCCTTGCGATCCTCGCCGCCGTCCCGTAAGCGCATATCACGAAATTCGCGTCTTGTGTCCTGTATTCTTCGGCGCAGGCTTCTCTCAAGGATATTTCATCGTGTTTTTCACGCAGTTTATCATTATGTTTTTCGAGTACGCCGGGGCCCAGAAAAAGACTTTTTTTGCTGAGGGGCTCTCTTCCCCGAGCCCCTGTCAAAGCCCATGGTTTTTCAGGTTCCGCCGGGGGCTGGATATCCGCCGAAAATTCCAGAGGTTCCATCATCTGACCCAGCATGCCGTCGGCAAGTATCATCACCGGTATGTTATACTGATCGGCCAGAGAAAAAGCTTTATGCGTGAAGTCGAACATTTCCTGTACCGTTTCCGGGGCCAGGACTATCATCTTGTAATCCCCGTGTCCGCCCCCTTTTGTGGCCTGGAAATAATCACTTTGCGCCGGCGAAATATTCCCCAGTCCGGGACCGCCCCTCATAACATTCACTATAACACATGGCAGTTCCGCCCCGGCCATGTAGGATATCCCTTCCTGTTTGAGACTGATACCGGGACTTGAGGAACTTGTCATTGCTCTGGCTCCGGCGGCAGAAGCGCCGTGGACCATACTTATAGCGGCAAGTTCGCTTTCCGCCTGGATAAAGATGCCGTTTTCTTCTTCCATGCGTTTAGACATATACGCGGTCAGTTCGTTTTGCGGTGTTATCGGATATCCCGCGTAGAAGCGGCACCCAGCCCTTATGGCCCCTTCGCCGCAAGCTTCATTGCCTGTGGAAAGATATCTTATCTTGCCTTTTTCCTGTGTCCGCTCTTTTTTCGCTTTCATAGCGGGAACCTTCTTTTGTTCAGTTTCGCCTTAAAGTTTTGTCTCGCGCTCCCTTCCCGCCAAGCCCCGGCAGGCGGAGGGAGAGTTAAGCGCTATTACTCTCAATTTCTATGGCGCAATCCGGGCACATTATGAAACACAGTCCGCATCCTGTACATTTTTCAGGGACGGCCATAATAACATATTGCTGCCCCCTCTTATTGACCTTCCCGGCGACTTTCAGCGCCCCCTGGGGACATGCCTTTATGCAAAGCATACACCCTTTACATTTTTCCGCGCTTATCCTGACTATTACTTTTTTATCAGCCATGACTCGCCTCTATCTCCGATCTGACTATATCCGCTATTCCCTGCGGGTCGAGATGGTATTTACGCAGCACCTCTTCCCTTGATCCATGCTCTATAAACTCGTCAGGCATACCTATCCGGCGTATACGGGGACTTGCGAGATTCTCTCTCTCACAAAACTCCAGGACGGCACTGCCGAAACCTCCATCGGCTATGCCTTCCTCTATCGTAAAGAGCACCCTGGCTTTTCCCGTCACTTCCTCGATCATTCTCTTGTCGAGCGGCTTTATGAACCTGGCATTGATGACTTCCACCTCTTTTCCTTCATGGGAAAGGATATCAGCAGCAATTAGAGAGGCGCTGACCATGCTGCCTACGGCGATGATGGACGCGTCTTTTCCATGCCGGAGACGCTCCGAAACACCCTCCTCAAGGGGCACGCATGAGGATGTCGGCACTATACTTTCCCCGGAAGCCCGGGGGTACCTTATTGAAACGGGCTTTTCCCACTCCAGGGCTTTTTCCAGCATGGCCTCAAGCTCCCTTCCGTCTTTGGGCGCCATAACTACAAATTCTGGCAGACTTCTCATGTAAACGATATCGAAAACCCCATGATGGGTCGGCCCGTCTTTTCCGGCTATCCCCGCCCTGTCCAGACAGAATATGACAGGGAGCTTCTGAAGAGCTATGTCGTGTATGAGCTGATCGTAGCTTCTCTGAAGAAAAGTCGAATATACGGCTACTATCGGCCTCATCCCCCCCCGGGCCAATCCGGCAGCAAATGTCACTGCGTGGGGTTCTGTTATCCCGACATCGTAAAACCTCCGGGGAAACCGTTCAGCAAAAATGTTCAGCCCTGTGCCGTCGACCATGGCCGCGGTAATGGCTGTTACCGCGGGGTCTTTTTCACCGAGCTCCAGCGTTTTCCTGCCGAAATGCCCGGTAAAACTTTTCTTTTCCTCTTCCTCTCCGTCGTTCGCCTCTCCGGAGGCGATGTCATACCCCCCTATCCCGTGGAACTTTACGGGGTTTTCTTCCGCGAACTTGTATCCCTTGCCTTTTCTGGTTATTGTGTGCAGAAATACCGGCTCTTGGAGCGGAAGGATCTTGCTCATTATCGATATGAGCTGTCCTAGATCGTGTCCGTCTATCGGGCCGAAATAACGAAATCCCAATTCTTCGAATATTATTCCGGGAACAAGCAGGTTCTTTAAGCCCTCCTGGAACTTTTTAGCCGCCTTGTGCGCCTGCGGACCCAGTTTCGGAATGCCTTTCACGATCTTTTCCGTTTCTTCCCGGACCTTGTTATAAAGGGGGTTGGATATAACGGTGTTGAGGTATCGGCTCATCGCTCCTACAGGCTTGGATATCGAATGTTCGTTATCGTTAAGCAAAACGGCCATGCTTGTTCTCATGTGTCCCGCTTGATTCAGTCCCTCGAAAGCAAGCCCCGTGGAAAGCGACGCGTCTCCTATAACCGCGATAACTTTGTGATCCTGCCGGTTCAAGTCTCGCGCCTCGGCCAGACCAAGCGCGGTAGAAATAGAAGTAGCGCTGTGCCCTGAAGTAAAATGGTCATGCTCGCTTTCACTGCTGTTGGGGAACCCGCTGATCCCTCCCATCTCCCTCAGGGTCTCAAACCTGTCATATCTGCCGGTAAGCATCTTGTGCGCGTAACACTGGTGTCCCACATCCCATATTATCTTGTCATCGGGGCTGTTGAGACAGTAATGCGCCGCCACGGCAAGTTCTACCGCTCCCAGACTCGAGGCGACATGTCCTCCTTTCATGGAAGTCACTCTTATGATCTCTTCCCTGATCTCACGGCACAACTGTTCAAGCTCTCTGATCTCCAGACCTTTCAACCCGGCCGGAGTATCTATCTTTCCAAGAAATTGTGTCATTTTTCTTTTTTCCCTTTTTTCCCGGCCCCTTTTTCTCCCTCAAGAGGGCTCACACCGAACTGCCCATCCCCTTCTTTTGTAAGGACCTCTATCCTGGCCTTGGCTGTGTCGAGTTTTTCACGGCAAAGTCGCGCCATTTTTATCCCTTCTTCGTATTTCTTAAGTGCTGTGTCCAGAGTAAATCCCCCGGACTCCAGGTCTTCAACTATTTTTTCAAGATTTTCAAGCGCTTTTTCAAAAGACATTTCAGCCATTTCCCCCCCTTCCAGCCCCCGGAACAAACTTATTCTTTCTTCAGGCTTTCAACTTTCGAACTCACCGTTCCCGCCGCGAGCCTTGTCTCGATCACGGCGCCTATCTCTAAGACCCCGGCATCCGTTACCGGGGCCCCTCCTGAGAAAGTTATGCTGTACCCTCTCTCCAGCACCCCCAAAGGACTGAGCGCCTTCATCTTTGCCGCCAGAACCGATAATCCCGCCGTTGTTTGCTCTACTTTCCTTTCCGCGCCGGCAATAAGGTTGTTCCAAAGGTCATCAAGCTCCTGTTCCTTTTGAACAAGCATATTGGCGGGATCCCTCAAAACATACCGTGAGGAAAGGGACGTAACTTCTTTTTCCGCGGACTCCACCGCGGCCCTGACCTGGGCGGACATCCTTTCTGAGAAAGCCGATATCTGTTCTTCAAGTTCGTCTTTCCTGGGCATTACTAATTCCGCCGCGGCCGAAGGTGTGGGAGCCCGGAAATCCGCGACGAAATCCGCTATAGTATAGTCGACTTCATGCCCCACCGCGCTTATTACGGGAATCTCAGATCCGGCTATAGCGCGCGCGACCATTTCCTCGTTGAAGGGCCACAAGTCCTCTATGCTCCCTCCACCGCGCCCCACGATCAAAACATCCACTTCGTTCCCTTTTTCCTTTCCCTGACGGATAAGTCCGTTATATTCATTAAACTCCTTTATCGCGGTGGATATTTCGTATCTGGCTTCGTCTCCCTGGACTTTTACCGGACGTATGACTATTTCAACATTCGCGAACCTTCTCACCGCGACGTTCAAGATATCCTCTATAGCCGCTCCGGCTGAAGAGGTCACAACCCCGACCCTGGTGGGAAGAACAGGAAGGGCCCTCTTCCGGCTTTCATCGAAAAGGCCCTCACCCCTGAGCTTTTCTTTCAGTTCCTCGAACGCGGCCTGGAGCGCCCCCTTCCCCCGGGGCTCCATGACCGTGACATACATCTGATATTGACCTCTCTTGCCGTATACGCTTACGCGCCCCCTTGCCAGAACACTGATACCGTCCCTGATATCAAAACCTATCCTGGACGCGTCGCTCTTAAAAATAACACAGCTCACGACACTATTCTCATCCTTCAGGCTGAAATACAGATGTCCCGAGGGATAAGCCCTGAAATTCGATATCTCCCCTTCCAACCACAAAGAGGAAAACCCGGTTTCAAGTAATTCTTTTATCTCACAGGTCAGCTGTGTTACCGTGTATACTCGCCCGTTTTCCGTCTTCATCAACCCTGAAATTCGTGTTTAGTTTTTTTCTTCTTAGCAATTTCTCTGTGTGCCGCCGCCATTGTTCACTTGGCAAACTCGTCCCTGACCTGCAAACGTTTTACATCCTTTGCCCTGCCGGTCGTGCCATCCAGATCAATAATAACACCGCTCATGCGAACGTCTTTATTTGCCACTTCGAACCTGTTGGGCAATTGCGTCATAAATCTCTCTATGATAAGCTCTTTCCGCCTCCCAATGACCGAATCATAAGGCCCTGTCATTCCGCAATCGGTTATGTACGCGGTCCCTCCGGGTAAAACCGTTTCGTCGGCTGTCTGTATATGCGTATGGGTCCCAACAACCGCGCTTACTTTACCGTCGAGGAACCATCCCATCGCTACTTTTTCACTGGTGGCCTCGGCATGCATATCAACCACGATCATGCTGGTTTTTTTTCGGAGTTTTTCTATCTCTTCCGTAACCCTGAGAAAAGGGCAGTCAACGGCTTCCATAAAAACCCTGCCGATAAGGTTGATCACTCCAAGCGTTCCTTTTCCCTCGATCTCGACACAGGTAGACCCGCTGCCCGGCGCGCTCTTCGGATAGTTCGCGGGCCTTACAAGCCGATCCGAACGGATAAGGTGCTCATAGATCTCCCTTTTTTTCCACACATGGTCCCCTGAGGTCAGGACATCTACCCCAAACTCTTCCAGTTCTTCCGCGATACGGCGGGTTATCCCACTCCCCCCCGCGGCGTTCTCGGCATTAGCGATCACCGCGTCGATCTTTTTGGCTTTTTTGAGATCCCTCAGCTGTTTCCGGACGATCTCTCTCCCGGGTTCACCTACTATGTCGCCAATGAACAATACTCTCATTTTTCATCCCCGGGCTATAGATTTGCCCGGCCCTTCCCGCCATGCCGGACGCTATTTAGCATACTCCACAGATCGGACCTCTCTTATCACAACAACCTTTATCTGGCCGGGATACTGCATCCCGCTTTCTATCTTTTTTCTTATATCGATCGCCATCAGAGATGCCTGAGCGTCGTCTATTTTTTCCGGCTGGACTATGACCCGTATTTCCCGTCCCGCCTGTATGGCGTACGTTTTATCCACCCCTTCTATTTCCCCCGCTATATTTTCCAGCTCTTCCAGGCGCTTGACGTACGATTCAAGGGTTTCTCTCCGGGCCCCGGGCCTGGCGGCGCTTATCGCGTCAGCGGACTGCGCCAGGACCGCGAGTAGTGTCCTGGGCTCCACGTCCCCGTGATGGGCCTCTATCGCGTGAGCCACCACATCGGGCTCTCCATATTTTTTCGCTATATCCGCGCCCAGTTTGGCATGGGATCCTTCCTGTTCATGCGATACCGCTTTGCCTATATCGTGAAGGATGCCGATCCTTTTGGCCAAAGCGGTATCAAGCCGTAGTTCACCGGCCATCGCGGACATGAGGTGAGCGGTTTCTATCGAATGCTGAAGCACATTCTGCCCGTAGCTCGTCCGGAACTTCAGTTTTCCGAGAAGCTTGACTATTTCAGCGTGAATGCCATGTATCCTGAGGTCCAGAAGAGTGTTCTCTCCTTCACTTTTCATTTCGGCTTCCATCTCTTTCTTAACTTTTTCCACCACCTCTTCTATCCTGCCGGGATGTATCCTTCCATCTTCTATCAGTTTTTGTAGCGCTATCCTGGCTATCTCCCTCCTGTATTTATCAAAACCCGAAATAATGACCGCCTCGGGGGTATCATCGATTATGATATCCACACCTGTAGCCATCTCCAAAGCCCTTATATTCCTTCCTTCCCTGCCGATTATCCGGCCCTTCATCTCATCCCCGGGAAGGCTGACAACGCTGACTGTAGATTCTACCGTATGGTCGACGGCGCATTTCTGTATAGCCAGGCCCACTATCTTTCTGGCTTCCCTGTCGGCTTTTTCTTTTGTCTCATCCTGTATCTTTTTTATCGTGTACGCTGCCTCCTGACGGGCCTCTTCCCGCA
>SLID01000074.1 GCA_007135805.1 Candidatus Omnitrophota bacterium
CCATAAGTCCGGGGTCGGCTTCAACCGCCACATACGGCAGTCCGCACCTTTCAAATATCCGGCAGTAAGCGTCATACATTTTCTTATAGCTTATCTCCATATCTTCCTGACACGCGTCAAAACTGTAGGCGTCCTTCATAAGGAACTCACAGCTTCGGACCACCCCGAACCGCGGCCTCAGTTCGTCCCTGAACTTTGTTTGTACCTGATAGAGCGTTATAGGGATATCTTTATAGGACCTTATCTCCCGTGACACAAGATCGGTGATGACCTCTTCATGAGTAGGACCCAGCGCTATTTCCCTGCCGTGCCTGTCATTGAACTTTATCATCACATCACCCATATCATCATATCTTCCGGTCTTTTTCCAAAGTTCCGCCGGATGAAGCGCCGGCATCAAAAGCTCTACGGCGCCGGCACGGTCCATTTCTTCCCGCACGATGTCGGCGGCTTTTTTAAGAGCCCTGTACCCCATCGGAAGATATGTATAAGCTCCCGAGGCCAATCTCCGGATAAGTCCCGCCCTCACCATCAACTTGTGGCTTAAGGCTTCGGCGTCCTGCGGGTCCTCTTTTACCGTGGGGATAAAGTTGTTACTCCATTTCATCGTGGAACTCCTGGGTTGAGGGTTATTCGTTATTGCGTAATGCGTTATTGCGTTATTGCGTTGTACGTTGTAGCTTTGGTTGCGTTAGCGTGCTTTGGTTTCGTTATTGCGTAATGCGTTTTTGCGTTTTTGCGTTGTACGTTGTAGCTTTGGTTGCGTTAGCGTGCTTTGCTTTCGTTATTGCGTAATGCGTTTTTGCGTTTTTGCGTTGTACGTTTTAGATTTGGTTGCGTTAGCGTGCTTTGGTTTCGTTATTGCGTCGTACGTTGTAGCTTTGGATGCGTTATTGCGTAATGCGTTATTGCGTTGTACGTTTTAGCTTTGGTTGCGTTAGCGTGCTTTGGGGGCGTTAGCGTGCTAAGTCTTTGCGGATCATATCCATAAGGACATCGGTCGCTTCGCCCGCGCTGACAGTCCTAACTATCTCCCCGCGGCGGAATATGGCGCCTTTATTTTTCCCGAAAGCTATGCCGACATCGGCGTTCCCGGCTTCTCCCGGACCGTTGACCTCACAGCCCATTACCGCCACGGTAAACCTGCGGGAGAAAGCCGTTCCCGCTGGACATACTTTTTCCAACTCTTCTTCAATACGTCCGGCAAAATACGCAAGATCCACTCCACATCTCCCGCAAGCCGGGCATGAGATAACCTCGGGCCCGAAGAACCTGGTCCCGGAAGCTGAAAGTATCTTCTTAGCGGCTTCTATCTCGTCACCGGGGCCGCCTGTAAGCGAAACCCTTATGGTATCCCCTATACCGTCAATAAGGAGAGCCCCTATACCCATGGCGCTCTTTACCATCCCTGTGGACATAGAACCCGCCGCCGTGACGCCGAGATGCAGGGGATAATCGCATTGGACCGATATGTTCCTGTAGGCCTCGACCGTATCCGTAACTTCCGAAGCCTTGAGAGATATCACAATATCATTGAATTTTTTTTTGCGAAAGAACTCCAGATAACGGAGAGTGGAATCTACCATCATATCCGCCACGCTCGCGCCCGCGGCATCCTGAGCAATTGATCCCGAATTAACACCTATCCTTATGGGAATACCCCTCGACCCGCACTCATCTATTACCCTTGCGACATCATCAGGCCCGTTAATATTACCGGGGTTTATCCTTATTTTGTCGGCGCCGCTTCTTGCCGCCAGAACGGCAAGTTTATGGTCAAAATGTATATCCGCGACAAGCGGTATGCCTATACCGCTCTTTATGGAAGATATCGCCTCAGCGGCAGCCGCGTCCTTGACCGCCACCCTGACTATTTCACATCCCGAGTCCGCCAAGCGGTTTATCTTAGACACAGCGGAAGCCACGTCCAGAGTATCCGTTTTCAACATGGACTGTATACTGACAGGATGCCCCGACCCAACAAACACATTACCTATTTTTACAACACGCGTTTCTCGCCTTTTAAACATAATCTTCACCTGCCGGCCATAACCGGCAAAACGTCCCTGGGAACCCGAAGGTTATCCTCGCCCAAGCGGTGTGAATTTCAGTAAGTCCTGCCAGCTGACAAAGAGGGCTAAAGCAATAAGCAATAATAACGCCGCGTTGGTCAAGCCTTCCTGGACTTTCGGACTTACCGGCCTTTTGGTTATCTTTTCAACCCCAAGGAACAGTATGTGCCCCCCGTCAAGAACAGGGAAAGGCAGCAGGTTAAAAATAGCCAGGGCCATGCTGACATTCGCCGTTATTATGAGAAGCGGCACTATCCCCAACCTGGCCGCCTGGCTCATGAAGTATACTATCCCGATAGGGCCTGAAACCGATGTCCGTAGGGGCATACCACCGGTTATCATAAGCCATATACCCCTGTAAGTAAGGGCTGTAAGAGACAAGAGTCTTTTCCCTCCCTGGTAAAAAGCCTCAACCGGGTTATATGAAACAGGCAAAACTTTATCTCTGGGCCCAATACCTACCATGGGCCTCGAAATTTCCTGGCCGAAAACATTTGTAACTGTGGATATCTCCGGTTCAACCTCAACAACCATCTCGGTCTCCCGGCGCATTAAAGTGAACCTAAGGACATCTTGCTCTCTTGTCCCTTCTCTTATAGCGCTGACTACATCATCCCAATTGCCGGTGTCCACTCCGCTGACGTTGACAATGACGTCTCCCGGAACGATACCGGCTTTTTCGGCCGGATACCCCTCAAGGACCTGCCCCACTTCGTTGGATAGCGTCGGCGCCCCTATCATGAACACGATCCCGAAAAGAAAGAAGGCCAGTACATAATTGGTAATGGCCCCGGAGGCCATTATCCAGAAACGCGCCCCCACAGACTTGGAAGCCAACCCGCCTTCTGAAACGCTTACTTCCGATGGGTCCTCCCCTTCCATCTTGACGTATCCGCCGAAAGGAAAAAGCGATATCCTGTAATCCGTCCCTCCGACCTCGATACCGCACAGGCGTTTACCAAACCCCAGGGAAAAGACTTCAACGTTCACACCGGCTTTTTTGGCCGCCAAAAGATGACCGGCCTCATGCACAAGTATCAGAACGCTGAAAACAAAAAGAACAACAAGTATTGTCAGCAAAACTTCAACACCTCCTCTTTGGCCCACTCTTCAGCCGCTATGATGTCGTCCAGAGAGGGCTCCTGTATACCGGCATGAACTGAAACCACCTTTTCAGTTACGCGTATTATATCCGTAAAAGATATTCTGCCTTCGAGAAAAAGGTTGACCGCCTTATCGTTGGAACTATTTAAGACCGCCGGGTAAGTACCACCGCGCCGAAGCGCCTCATAGGCCATTGTCAGAGCCGGGAATCTCAAGACATCGGGGGCCCGGAAAGTCAGCTTTCCCAGCCGGCAAAGATCTACCCTTTCAAGGTCACTTTCGATCATCCCGGGGTAAGAAAGCGCTCTCAATATAGGGAACCTCATATCGGGACTGAAAAGGCACGCTGTAGAGGTGCCGTCGACAAACTCTACTATAGCATGCACCAAGGCCTCGGGATGTATGACCACTTTTATTTTTTCAGCAGGTAACCCGAAAAGCCACCTGGCTTCTATTACTTCCAGACCCTTATTCATCAACGTGGCCGAATCAACTGTTATCTTGGGCCCCATATCCCATTTGGGATGCGCCAGTATCTCGTCCCGTGACAACCGGTCAAAATCCCGCGTTTCCCTGTCAAGCAAAGCGCCTCCGCTGCCTGTAAGGTACACCGTCCTGACATCTTCGGCATCTCTGCCCCATAGGCATTGGTCAACAGCGCTATGCTCGCTGTCCACGGGGATTATCCGGGCAGAGTTGCGCCTCGCGAGGTCTGATATTATTTTCCCGGCCGAAACAATCGGTTCTTTGCTCGCCAGGGCCACCGTTCTTGAATTTTTCAAAGCACCCACCAGGGGCAAAAGCGAGGATGTCCCCGATATCGCGAAAAAAACTATGTCAGATTCCTCTTCAGCAGCGATCTTCTCGACAGCTTTCGCGCCTCCAGTTACTATGGTGCCGCGAGGAGCCTTTTTTTTAAGCTGTGGTATAAGAGTTTCGTCACAACAGGCGATCACTCCGGGCGAAAATATCTCCGCCTGCCGGGAGAGAAGGTCTATGTTCCCGCCGGCAACCATGGCCCTTACCCTGAACCTCCCGGGGTAACGCGCGACTACGTCGAGAACGTTTTTCCCCACCGACCCCGTTGACCCAAGAAGTGTTATATCTTTCATAAGGATACCCGGCTAGAATGTAGTAACATAGAAAAAGAAAAAGGGCGCGGTAAAAAGAAGGCTGTCTATGAGGTCCATAACCCCGCCTATGCCGGGAAGATACGTACCCGAATCTTTCACCCCGCAATCCCGCTTGATGAGGCTCTCGGCCAGATCCCCGATCTGGCCGAATACAGCCAGTACACACCCAAGGACAACCAGATGCCAAATGTGAAATCCGGTAAGATAAGGTCCCAGGACCATGGCGATAACGACACTTAAAACAACACCGCCGAAAGTACCCTCTATGGTTTTTTTCGGACTTATCCTGGGAATAAGACCCGTTCTTCCGGCCATAGAACCTACCAGATAGGCGCCGATATCGGCGCTTTTGGTCACCAGTATCAGGAAAGCCACTAGATTAGCCCCATTTTCCATGAGCCTGAGTTTCAGGATGAAGGAAAAAAACCAGCAGATGTAGAAAAGAGAAAAAAGTGTCAAAGCCACACTGAGCAGATGATCACGGCCGTTATCCCTGCGGGTAAACTGGAGAGTGAAAGCGAAAAGGCTGGCGCCTACTATAAGCAACGGTTCCAGGTTCTTGACCTCGGCCTCACCGGATCCCAGAAAGATCACCACAGGCACAAGTATTCCCGCTATTATCCCGAAATACCTGTAAACGAAAACACCCTTTTTGTCCACCATGCCAAAGAACTCGTTCTGGCCTATACCTATAAGGGCGGCCACCACCAGGCAGAACATCCACTCTGGAAAACGGTATATTATGACACCTACAGCCAGAAGCAGCGCTACCGTTACTAGAAAACGGGGAAAAAACCTAACCACCAAACCTTCTCTGACGCCTGCCATATTCCTCCAGAGCTTTAGCCAGTCCCTCCGCCCGAAAATCCGGCCAGAGTGTTTCCGTGAAATAAAATTCAGAGTATGCCGACTGCCATAACAGAAAATTACTCACGCGCAGCTCCCCGCTTGTCCTTATAACGAGATCGACCTCAGGTAACCCGGCCGTGTAAAGCTTATCTTCCAGGCTCTTTTCCGATATCAGGGCTATATCGTCGTCATTATCCCTGTATTCAGCCGCGAGTTTACGAGCAGCATCCACCAATTCCTGCCTGCCGCCGTAATTGAGAGCGGCTGTGAGTACCATCCCGGTATTTCCGGATGTATCATTTATCGCTTTTTCCAGCATTTTTTTGAGATCTTCGGGCAGTTCGTTCAGTCGGCCTATGGTGTTGAACCTTATGTTGTTTTTCTTGACCTTGGATATGTATTTGTTCAGGGTATTTCGGAGCAGAGAAAACAGCGCGTCTACCGCGGGCTTCGGACGGTTCCAGTTCTCAATTGAAAACCCGTAAGCCGTAAGGGCTTTTACACCCCGGCGGGCGCATTCCTCGGTCACCGCGTCAAGCGACTCTACTCCTGCCGAGTGACCTGAAATGTGAGGAACGTTGTTTTCCTCAGCCCATCTCCTGTTACCGTCCATTATTACGGCTATATGTCCGGGAACTTTCATTATACTCTGGTCCGGGAGGGTCAAAAAACTATTTTATGACCGTGATGTCTTCCCTGATTATCTCCAGCCCTTCACGTTTTTCGGTGAATTCCGGCAATATGACTATTTCTACACGCCTGTTCTTAGCCCGTCCCGCGGCAGTATCATTGGAAGCTATCGGCCTGTGCTCACCATATCCGGTCGCTGAAAGTCGCCTGGGATCAATACCGTTCTGCTCCAGGTAATATAGAACATTAGTGGCCCTGGCCGTCGACAACTCCCAGTTAGACTGCCACCCTGAGACCCTTATCGGAACATTGTCAGTATGACCCGTGACCCCTATGTTCTTGCCGGGAACTTTTTCGTTAATGATGGATATCAGGTCGTTAAGCATCACATAAGCCTCTTTTTTGACATCTGCCCTGCCCGAATCAAAAAGTATATCATCGGAAAGGATTATCGCGAGTCCGGCTTCATCAAGCCGTAAAGACACCCTGTCATCCTTAAAACTCCGCGCCATGGCGCGCCTGGCATCCTCGAATTCCTTCTGTTCCTTCCTCCTGAGGGCCTCAAGATCGGATATCTTGGCCTCGAGTTGCTTTATCTGTTCCTGGCTTCTCGGGCTCTGCTTGTAAAAATTTACCGCGCATCCGGAAGTCATGAGACCGGAGGCTACCGCAAGTATAACGAATACTACTGAGATCTTTCCGCTCCACATGTTACCCTCCCTGTTTTGTTCACCAAAACGTTATTTTTTTCAGAACCCAACTCCTGTTTACTTGTATATCAGCGTTTGTTTTCTACTCTTTCCGACAGACACAAGCATTATCTCGGTGCCGATAAGCTCCCGTATCCTGTTAAGATACCTTACGGCTTCAGCCGGTAGATCTTCGTGTGAAGTTATCCCCGACGTGTCCCTCATCCATCCCGGGTACTCTTCGTATACGGGAACACAATTATCAAGAAAACGGGGGTCGCCGGGAATACTTGTGTAAGTCTTGCCGTTGTAACGGTAAGCCACGCATATCTTTATCTTTTCCAACTCGTCAAGGACGTCTATCTTTGTCACTACGACCTGGTCTATACCGTTTATATCCACCGAGTTCTTTACAAGGACACTGTCGAACCAGCCACATCTCCTGGCCCGCCCGGTTGTGGCCCCGAACTCACCGCCTTTCTTCCTTATAATTTCCATAAGCCCGGGGTCAAACTCCGTAGGAAAAGGCCCTTCCCCCACTCTGGTCGTATACGCCTTTACCACACCTATTACTCTGTCTATTCGGCTGGGACCTACACCGGCGCCGGTGCAGGCTCCTCCGGCCGTGGAACTGGAAGATGTAACGTACGGGTAAGTGCCGTAATCAACATCAAGAAAAGTGCCTTGCGCGCCCTCAAAAAGCACCGCCTTTCCGTTCTTGAGCGCGTCATTGAGAAGCAAAGTGGTATCTGTAACGAACCCTTTGAGATATTCAGCATAATTCAGGTATTCTTCAAGTATCTCCGAGGAACAAAAGCCCTCTGATCTTTCGAAATTTTTGACCATCGAATTTTTTTCCTCGACATTATCCTCGAGCCGAGCACTGAAATATTCTTTATCGTAAAGGTCTCCTATGCGGATCCCTACACGGGCTACCTTGTCAGCATAGCACGGCCCTATACCCTTTTTTGTGGTTCCAATACGGCCTTTTACACGGCGCGACTCACGGAGCTCGTCGATACGTTTGTGGTAGGGAAAAATAACATGCGCTTTATCGCTTATCTTAAGCCTTTCCGAGCAATCTATACCCTGGGACCTCAAAAGTTCTATCTCATCTATGAGCGCCTTGGGATCTATTACAACACCGTGCCCTATAACACATATTTTGCCGTCATGTAATATTCCCGATGGGATGAGATGAAGAACGTATTTTCTGTCTCCAATCACTACAGTATGCCCGGCATTGTTACCTCCCTGATAGCGGACAACATAATCCATCTTTTCAGCGAGTATATCTATAACCTTTCCCTTACCCTCATCGCCCCACTGGGCGCCCACCAACACTATGGCCCTGCACTCCTGACCGGCTCCAGCCTGATTTTTCCCTTCCACTTTTACCACCTCATACCTTTCTGTATAAAATTGATACGGCTATACTCTCACCTGTTTAACATCAAGAACATCCTTGGCATTCTTTAATTTTTTGAGCGCGGGTTTTGATATCTCACTGTCCACGTTAAGCAGACTTATCGCCCGACCGGTCTTCTTGTCCCGGCCGAAACTCATTTCCGCGATGTTGACACCCTCTTTGCCCAATATGGTCCCTATTCGTCCGACAACCCCGGGTACATCATTATTAGAAACTACCAGCATATAGCCCTCAGGGATGGCCTCGACATAGAATTCGTCCATCTTGATTATCCTCGGGTCATTGTTGGCAAAAAGCGTACCCATGACGAAATACTTTTTCTTTTCCGTGACAAATTCCCCGCTCAGGATATTCGCGAAATCCTTTATCTGAGGTGTTTTTTTCTCAGATACCTTTATACCCCTTTCTCTCGCGATAACGGGCGAGTTGACATAGTTGACATCTTCCTCGAGGATAGGATCGAACATACCTTTGAGAAAAGCCCTTGTTATCGGCGCGACATCAAGGTTGGCTATGTCACCCACATAATTGACCGTAACAGACCTTACAGGGTCCTCTATAAGCTGCGACTGGATGGAGCCCAGCTTTTCCGCGAGTTTCACATAAGGGCCGATGGAACGGAGAGTTTCCTCATCCATGGCGGGAACATTGGCGGCATTACGGTATCCTTTTCCGGACAACGCGTCAACCACAGACCTGGCCATGTCAACCGCCACGCTAACCTGGGCTTCTTCCGTGGACGCCCCAAGATGCGGAGTAGCTATGACCTTATCCATATTTACCACGGGGCTGTCCACCGGCGGTTTGGCTTTTGTCTCAAAGACGTCAAGCGCGGCGCCCGCGACCTTCCCGGACTTTATATGCTTGGCAAGCGCTTTCTCATCGATTATGCCTCCTCTGGCGGCGTTCACTATCCTGACACCTTTCTTCATTTTCGCGAAAGCCTTGTCATCGATGGAATGGCGCGTCTCATCGGTAAGAGGGGTGTGCAGAGTTATAAAATCCGCGTTAGCCAGGAGCACATCCATGCTTACCGGATCGACACCTATCGATTTGGCTTTATCCTCGGAAAGGAACGGATCGTTCGCCATTACCCTCATGCCGAAAACAAGAGCCCGTTTGGCGAACTCGGTGCCGATACGCCCCATCCCTATTATTCCCAGCGTCTTGCCGTAAAGCTCGACACCCATGAATTTTTTTCTGTCCCAGTTACCCTCCTTGACCGACTTGTTAGCGTCAGGGATGTTGCGTGCCAGGGCA
The DNA here is from genome assembly GCA_007135805.1 of Candidatus Omnitrophota bacterium. Lineage (GTDB taxonomy): Bacteria > Omnitrophota > Gorgyraeia > Tantalellales > Tantalellaceae > SLID01. The sequence continues at coordinate 9,167 of SLID01000074.1, forward strand.
AGCATAAGACTGAAAGCGTGTTCCGCTGTGGATATGGTATTACCGGAAGGAGCGTTCATTACCACTATACCCTTCTTAGAGGCCTCCGCGACATCCACGTTATCAAGCCCTACCCCGGCGCGTCCTATTACCTTCAGCCTGTCCGAAGCGGCTATTATCTTTTTGGTGACCGTAGTTCCGCTTCTCACTATCAGCGCGTCGTAACCCTTTATCTTTTTCACGAGCTCGGTTTCTGAAAGCTTTGACACCTCATCAACTGTCAATCCCGCGTTCCTGAGTATATCAACACCCTCTTTGGACAAAGGATCGCTCACAAGGACTTTGCACTTCATCTTTCACGCCTCCTTAGGTTTTCCGCGAAACACATTTTTACGCGCGGCAGGCCTTACTTTAAAAACTCCTGCGCTTTTGCCACACCTTTACCCGGGGTTATCCCGTACCCCATGTTTTTCAGGACCATTTCTATGCCGGCCAGCGCGGATATGGTATCGTACTTGTCCATGTAACCAAGATGGGCAATCCTGAATATTTTACCACTCAAATCACTCTGGCCTCCCGCTATGGTAATACCTTCAACGTCACGCATGGTTTTGACCAGGGCCTTGCCGTCCACGCCTTCAGGGACCTTTACCGACGTCAGCACATTAGAGGGCCTCTCGGCAAAAAGCTCAAGCCCCATGGCTTTAACGGCCTCACGGGTAGCGTTCGCCAGAAGGGCATGGCGGGACACCACATTATCAAGGCCTTCGGCCAGGATAATGTCAAGGACCGTATCAAGCCCCATGACAAGGGATACGGCCGGGGTCCACGGAGTATCATCCTTGCCGTGAGATTTCAAGGCCGCCTTGAGTGAAAAATAGTATTTAGGCAGAGTTGAGCTTTCCATAAGTTCTTTCGCCTTGCCGCTGACACTGATAAAGGCGAGTCCAGGCGGCAGCATCAGCCCTTTCTGTGACCCGCATACTACCACATCCACTCCCCACTCATCAGGCAGGAACTCGTCGGCGGTCAATCCGCTGACAGCGTCCACAACTAATATCGCCGGGGTTGCTCCCACAACCTTGCCTATAGCCTGTATATCATGCGCTACACCCGTAGAGGTCTCACAGAGAGTCGCGTACACCGCTTTGACCCCGGGATTGTCTTTAAGCAGCTTTTCTACTTGAGCCGGATCCGCGGCGCGCCCCCACTCCACATCATAGGTTACGCACTCAACACCGAAAGCCAGACATATATCCCGGAACCTTTCCCCGAACTTACCGCTGTTTATCACTATCGCCTTGTCGCCGGATGAGAGGAAATTGGATATCGAGGTCTCCATAGCCCCGGTACCGCTGGCGGACATTATCAAAACGGGATTTTCCGTCCTGAAAACCTGTTTCAATTTGGCGTTAACTCCCTTCATCACAGCCTGGAACTGCGGAGTTCTATGATGTATTATTGTATCGGCCATCCTCAAAAGCGCTTTTTCCGGCACGGGCGTCGGCCCCGGAGCCATTAACCTGTTCTTACTCATGTTCCCCCTTTGCTAGAGTGGTTATAAAGTGATCGCTGTACGGCGCCGTTCCTTTTCGTTAACGTTACCGGCATGTTATTTCGGTACCGCCGATATAACATGGTCGACCAGGCCATACTCGCGGGCCTCGTCGGCGCTCATAAAATAATCCCTGTCGGTATCGGTCTTTATCTTATCGACAGGCCTTCCGGTGTGTTTTGCCAGTATTTCTTCCAGTATCTCTCTCATCCTCAAGATCTCTTTGGCCTGTATGCTTATGTCCGCAGCCGCCCCCTGGACTCCTCCCCACGGCTGGTGCATCATTATACGGGAAAAAGGCAAAGCGTAACGTTTACCTTTTTCACCAGACGCCAGGAGTACAGCTCCCATGCTTGCGGCCTGGCCGACACAAAAAGTGTTCACTGCCGGTTTTATGTACTGTATGGTGTCGTAAATACACAACCCGCTGGTAACACTTCCCCCGGGTGAGTTTATGTAAAGATTTATGTCCTTTTCAGGATCTTCCATCTGCAGATAAAGCAGCTGGGCGACAACTGTATTGGCTACGGCGTCATTGATCGCCGAGCCGATAAATATTATCCTGTCTTTGAGGAGACGCGAGTATATGTCATAGGCTCTCTCCATCCGCCCTTCTTTTTCAATAACCATCGGGATAACGCTCATCTTTCACCTCCAGATCATCGGGACCTAATACCCGGGGATATCCCCCGCACACTTTGCTTACACCGTCCGGACAGAAGCTTTTTCCAGCAGAAAGTCCAGGGTCTTTCCCTCTTTCAGCTGTTCGTAAAGCCCTCCAATAAGGTCATGTTCGGTGTAGTATTTCTTTACCTCTTCGAAGGTCTTGTTGTAGGACCTCGCAAGCCCGGAGATCCACGAATCTATCTCTTCTTCTGACACCTCGACATTTTCCCGTTTAGATATTTCGTCAAGAATAAAATATACCCTGACCTTGTCTTCGGCCTCCTTCAGGAGGGAAGACCTGAGTTTTTCCTTATGTTCGCTGATCGCCTTCTCTCCCAAACCTTTTTCCGTAAGCTCATTTTCCGCCCTGTCCATAAGCACCTTGAACTGACGGGCCACCATGGTCTCGGGAAGGTCAAAACGGTGTTTTTTTATCAGGTCCGCCATTATCTGATTCTTCATGGAAATTTCCTCGTTACGCTGTTTCTGTGACATTATCTGACCTCTGAGTTCCTCCCGAAGAGCTTCGGGCGTTTCTTTGCCCATCTTCTCGGCCAGGTCCTTATCTACCTCCGGCAGTTCCCTGACCTTCACTTCTTTGATCTCGACAGTGAAAACGGCTTTTTTCCCGGCATATTTTTCGTCAGGATAGTTTTCCGGAAGCGTGACATCGATATCCTTCCGGGCGCCCTTTTCCAACCCTTCAAGCTCCTTACCCATTCCAAGAAGTGAATTCTCCTCCGACACCTCTATCCACATATTGTTCCGTTTTTCCGAGATCGGCCGGCCATCTATCGTGGACCCCACATCGGCAACAGCAAAATCTCCGGCGTCCAAGGCTCCTTCCTTATCAACGAACCGGGCAAACATACCCCGCACGCGGTCTATCGCGTCCTCGATCTCCCGGTCTTCGACCTCGACCTTCTTCGCGGTAACAGGTATCTCTATGTATTTTTTAAGATTTACTTCAGGATAAGTGTCCACTTTCGCCTTAAAAGAAAGCTCCCCGGCATCTTCGTACTTGATCTCCGATATTTCAGGATAACTCGCGGGGTCAACGCCATGCTTCTGAAGAGCCTCTTGATAGGACTCGGCTATAAGTCTGTTCTTGGCTTCTTCGAGAGCTTCCGCATGATGTTTCTTCCGTATTATATCCATCGGCGCGTTACCGGGCCTGAAACCGGGTATTTTGGCGGTCTTCTTTATTTCCCCCAGTATATCCTTGACCGCCTCTTCAACAACATCCCCAGACATCTCTATACTTAATTCACGTGCTGTCCCTGTGAGTTTCTTTACCTTGCTTTTCATTTCAATATCCTTCCCGCTTCTTTTTATTCTTATGTCTAAAGCTTGGCGGCTAGAAGTTTAATTTTCACGATCGGGGCCGAGAACCCTTATCCTCTATCAATATCGTTCGGTATCGGGACTTCCCATGAACCTCGCGAGAACAGCTTTTCTCCTTTTCGCGTGGACTTTGCCTCTCAACCGCCTGAGCTGTTTGGTCACGACTTCAGCGGCATTATCTATGGAAGCGTATATGTCGGAAGTGCTTTCCTTCGCTACGATACTGGTTCGCCTGAGATGGATCACCACCTCAGCTATACATCGTATTTTTTCCTGCTCCAGGATGACTTCACACCTGTCTATCCGGTTGTAAAATCTCTCCAATTTCGCGAGTTTACGCGTCACATATTTCTTTATTTCCGGTGTAAGATCGATATTACGTCCGGTGATATTTATGTTCATAGATATTTCTCCTTTCCTAAATAGAAGTGTGAAGAGTGAGCGGCTATCACTATACCACATACCCCGGTAAATTTTCAACCCGGATATTGACCCGCGAATTGACTCACATTAAATGTTACCGAAGGCAGAAAAAAATTGAATCGTTGACTCATAATTAATGTTACCCAAAAATACACCCTCTAAGGGGGTGTAAAATGAGTCCAAGATTCAAGAG
>SLID01000026.1 GCA_007135805.1 Candidatus Omnitrophota bacterium
AAAAATAAGGTAAAAAAAGCGGTAAAGGTATTTGATCTTATTGAGACCGTCGATTCTTTGGGAACGGCTGAGGAGATAGACAGGCGAAGCCAGGACATATCAAAGGTGATGCCTGTCTTGATAGAGGTCAATAGTGGGAGAGAACCCCAGAAACACGGTGTTTTTCCGGAAGATGTGGAGACCCTGATACGTTCCGTTTCTGAATTGAAAAATATCCGTGTGAGAGGTCTTATGACTATGGGGCCATTGTCTCCCGACCCTTCCAGGGTACGGGGGGCCTTCCGGGAAACAAAAGAGATTTTTGACAGAATATCCCGGATCGATATACCCGGTGTCGAGATGGTCTGCCTTTCAATGGGAATGTCAGATTCTTATAAGGTGGCGATAGAAGAGGGAGCCAACATGGTCAGGATAGGTACGGGCATTTTCGGCAACAGGTAAAATCATGGAGGAGTTTTATGTACGTCAAAGTAATATACGATAGCAAGGCCAGGAAAGGACTTGAGTCGGGATGGGGCTTTTCCTGCCTTGTCGGAGGAAAGGTGCTTTTTGACGCCGGACCCGACGCGCAGGCTTTGCTCGATAATATGTCGCGCTTGATGGTTTCCCCTTCTGACATATCCTCTGTTGTTATCTCGCACGATCACTGGGATCATACCGGAGGATTGTGGGAGATTTTGCGTTCCAGGAAGGGTATGAAAGTGTATGCCTGCAGGTCCTTCAGCGAAGACTTCAAAAAGGGAGTCAAAGAGCTTGGCGGTAAGCTGTGTTTTGCTGACGGTCCCGTCGAGATAGCGGAAAACATTTATGTTACGGGAGAGATCCCTGGCGAACATAAGGGCGAGATCATCGGGGAACAGGCGCTTGTTGTGAAAGGGGATAAGGGGATATCCATAGTTACGGGATGCGCTCATCCGGGCGTCCTTGAAATGATCTTGTCCGCGAAAAAGAAAACGGGAGCGCGAAAAATATATATGATCTTTGGGGGGTTTCACCTGGACGGAATGAAACGTGAAGAGATAAGTTCTTTGGTAGAGCAGTTGAAAAAAATGGGTGTTTCCAAGGTGGGGCCGTCACATTGCGCGGGAGAAAAGGCGAGAAGGGTATTCAGGGGCAAGTACCACGAAAATTTTATACCAGTTCAGGCTGGACACATAATCCAACTCTAACAATTTGCCTGACTGGAGAAAGGGCTAATATGCTTAGCGATGACAAAAAGATCCGGGACGTTGTAATAGTGGGGGGAGGGCCTGCCGGTCTTACCGCGGGGATGTATTCCGCGCGCGCAAGGATGGATGCTATTCTTCTGGAGAGTTTTTCTGTCATGGGGCAGGCAACCATGACAGACCTTATTGAAAATTATCCCGGAGTGGAGAGATCAACTGGGTTCGATCTGGTCGCGGGATTCAAAAAACAGGCGGAAAGTTTCGGGCTTCAGACATCCCAGCATACCGTAACCGGGGTGTCCGCAATGACGGAACAGGGTAAGAGGATATTTGAGGTTAGGACGGAAACGGGCGAATTCAGGGCGCTCTCGGTTATTGTCGCTACCGGTGCCAGTCCTAAGAAACTGGAAGTACGCGGCGAAAAAGATCTTCTGGGAAAAGGGGTCTCGTACTGCGCCACATGTGATGGGCCTTTTTTCAAGGGAAAGGAAGTGGTTGTTGTAGGAGGTGGCGATACTGCGGTCGAGGAGGCTCTGTATTTAACGAGGTTTGCTGATAAGGTGACTATCATACACAGAAGGGATCGTCTAAGAAGTGTCGGGATATTGCAGGAACGGGCGGCTTCATCCGATAAGATCGATTTTGCGTGGGATTCAGTAGTAGAAGAGATAGAGGGGAAAGACCTTGTTTCCGGTGTAGCGCTGCGGAATGTAAAGACCGGTGACATCTCACATATCGCCTGTGGGGGGGTCTTTGTATTTGTTGGATGGAACCCGAATACCGGTTTTCTGGGTGACCTTGTCGCTTTAGAAAAAGGAGGCAGTATAAAGGTGGACCGGGCTATGGGTTCGTCACTGGAAGGTCTTTTTGCGTGTGGTGATTGCACAAGCAAAGTTCTGCATCAAGTAGTTACGGCGGCCGGAGATGGAGCGACGGCGGCGTTCTCAAGTCAAAAATATGTTGAAGAAATAAAGGGTATGGCATACGGTCAGATAGAAGTTTAGTGTGGGATCTATGCCGGCCCCTTAAGCCCGGCACTACTAGAATATCGGGAGGGATAATGAGGTCAGACAAGATCAAAAAAGGCCCCGAGAGGGCTCCCCATCGTTCGCTTTTGAAAGCTCTTTCGTATACGGATGAGGAAATAAAACGCCCTCTAATAGGTATCGCTAATTCGCTCAACGAAGTTATCCCCGGACATTCTCATTTGGGGGGCATTTCCAGCTCGGTCAAATCCGGTATTCGCATGGCCGGAGGTACTCCGATGGAGTTCAACACTATCGGAGTTTGTGACGGTATAGCCATGGGACATGAAGGAATGAAGTACTCTCTGCCGTCGAGAGAGATAATCGCGGATTCCGTGGAAATAATGGCTACAGCTTATCCCTTTGACGGTATGGTATTTGTGTGCGACTGCGATAAGATAATACCCGGAATGCTCATGGCCATGCTCAGGGTGAACATCCCGTCCATACTGATCAGCGGCGGTCCCATGTTAGCGGGATGGCATAACCATAAGAAAATAGACCTTATAACCGTGTTCGAAGGTGTGGGAGCCCGGTCGGCAAAGGCGATATCCGCTAAAGAGATGGCCGAAATAGAGAACGAGGCTTGTCCCGGATGTGGTTCGTGTGCCGGTATGTTCACCGCTAATTCCATGAATTGTATAAGCGAGGCGCTGGGGCTGAGTCTTCCTGGCAACGGCACCGTGCCGGCTGTAATGGCCAAAAGGTTTCGCCTTGCCAAAGAAAGCGGAATGGCCGTTATGGCGCTTGTAAAAGATGGTATAAAACCGCGGGATATAGCTGGGAAAAAAGCTTTTGAAAATGCAGTGACCGTTGAAATGGCCCTCGGAAGCTCAACCAACACCGTGCTCCATCTTCCCGCTATAGCGAATGAAGCGGGTATACGCCTGGATCTTGACATTTTCAATAAGATAAGCGCGCGCACGCCGAATCTTTGCAGGATATCTCCGGCTGGTATTCAGCACATGGAAGATCTTGACCGTGCTGGGGGTATTTCCGCTGTCATGGCGGAATTATCCAAAAAAGAACTGCTACACCCCCGGATACGTACTGTTTCGGGTAAGACTATAGGCGAGATCGCCTCAGAAGGTTTAAACAAGGACCGGAATGTTATACGTCCTCTGGAAGACCCCTATTCCAAAGATGGGGGTCTTGTTATACTGCGAGGCAACCTGGCTCCTGACGGTGCCGTAGTGAAAAAATCGGCTGTATCACAGGATATGATGTCGCACGAAGGCCCCTGCCGGGTTTTTGAGTCTGAGGAGTCGGCTATGCGGGCTATAATGTCAGGGAAGATAAAGAAAGGTGACATCGTCATAATCCGTTACGAGGGCCCGAAAGGGGGGCCGGGTATGCGTGAAATGCTGGGGCCTACCGCTGCCATAGCGGGAGCTGGGCTTGACAAAGACGTCGCTCTTATCACCGATGGAAGATTTTCAGGCGGGACCAGGGGAGCGGCGATAGGACATGTTTCGCCCGAAGCCGCCGAAGGCGGAGTTATAGCCGTGGTCAGGAATGGGGACCGTATCAGGATAGACATCCCCAGAAAGCGCATTGAACTCATGGTTTCCGACAAGGAAATAAAAGAGCGCTTATCTGTCTGGAAAGAGCCGGAATGCAAAGTTAAAGCTGGTTATTTGTACAGGTATTCCCGGCAGGTGACCTCCGCTTCAACTGGCGCGATTTTCAAATGAAGATAAAGCGTTTCAAGTTTTGCCCCTTCTGCGCCGAGCCGCTTGCCCCGCGCCATCTTCAGGGTAGAGAACGCCTAATATGTGATAAGTGTGGATGGGTAAATTATGTCAATCCGCTTCCGGTTGTCGCGTGCCTTGTGCTTGATCCCGCCGGTAAAATACTTCTCATCCGAAGAGGCGTAGAACCTGCCAAGGGAGCGATGGCTCTGCCGGGCGGTTTTTTCGAACAGGAGGAAAGTCCCGAAGAAGCGGGTAGGCGGGAACTTAAAGAGGAAACAGGGCTTGACGGTATTGCCCGCCGGCAGGTAGGTGTTACAACACATCTCAGTCGGGAATACGGGTACCTACTGATGGTAGGAGTTGAGTTCCAGGTGACTTGCCTCGATATTACGGTCGGAGACGACGCTGAAGACGCCGCGTTCTATCCCCGCGAAAAAGCCAGTGAGATTCCCTTCCGGTCCCACGTCACTCTTATCTCCGAGTTTTTCCGTTTACCACGGCTTTCGTGATAGTACTACTTGGTTTTTCGTGCCATTCCGAGTACTCCCTGGAACAACATCATTCTATATAAGGGGCATATGTTAAAGTGGCCTTGAAGGTCACATGGCTGATTCCTTCCAGGTAAGAATTGTAAGTTACTGTATGATTTTTGAAGTTTCCCCGGTAGCTGTAGCTTTTGGTAAAAACGTAAAATACAACTTATGCGGCGGATTTCTCCGAATTGGCTTGTGATTGTAAACCTGCGATGATAAAATGGTTGACATATGAAAAAAAGAAAATTACGCGAATTACTCAAAATGCCGCTTGACGAGGTTATAGCTCAGGCTGATCATGTGCGGAGAGAGCGTGTACATGGAGATATGGAGTTCTGCGGCATAGTCAACGCGAAGTCGGGGATGTGCGGCGAGGATTGCGGTTTCTGCGCCCAATCTTCCCGGAATCCGTCGGGCTCCGGTGTGTATCCACTCATCGATTGTGATCGAATACTTCAGATCGCCCGCAAGGCGGTGGATGCGGGGGCGCAAAGGGTTGGAATAGTGACAAGCGGTAATTCTCTCACCGGAAAGGAGATAGAACTTGTATCTTCCGCGATAAAACGCTTTTCGGAATGCGGCATATTACCGTGTGCCTCTTTGGGAAAGATCTCTTTGGAGCGTTTGGATCATCTTATGTCAGCCGGTCTCAGGCGATACCACCACAACATTGAAACCTCGGAAAGGTTTTTCCCGAGGGTTGTCACCACTCATTCATATAAGGACAGAATAAGAACGATCTTAACTGTTAAGAGCGCCGGTTTGGAGATATGTTCGGGGGGTATTTTTGGTTTGGGAGAGACCTGGGAAGACAGGATAGATATGGCCTTGGAACTGAAGGAACTCGAAGTTGATTCCGTGCCCATCAACTTCCTGGTACCCATAGAGGGTACTCCGATGGGCAAAAGGACCGTGATGTCCGCCCCCGAAGCTCTCCGGATAATTGCAATATTCCGCATAGTCCTGGGAAAGACCCCGATAAAAGTGGCGGCCGGCAGGGAGCCAGTATTAAAGGATCTTCAGAAAATGATCTTTTCGGCGGGAGCCAACGGGATGATGGTAGGTGGATATCTCACTGTTCCGGGTGCCGGGGACACCTGTGATAGGGCCCTTATAAGGGAGGTGGCTTTGTCATGGGGAAGGTAGCCGGGAAAGTTTGTCCCTCTCAGAAGGTTTTTCGCGATAAACGTTATCTGGCCGAAGTACTTCCGGTTCCCAACGGGAAAATACGCCACGAGGGCAGTGAGTATGTAAGTTTTTCCTCAAATGATTATCTCGCCCTTTCATCGCATCCCGGCGTGATAGACGCTGTGAAACAAGCGCTTTCCCTGGGGATCGGGACGGGAGCTTCGCGTCTTATGGCCGGAAGCACGACCAGTCATCACCTGCTTGAAGACAAGGTAGCCGAGTTCAAGTCAAAACCCGCCGCGCTCGTTTTTAATTCCGGATACCAGGCTAACGTCGGGATCATACCGTCACTTGTTTCCCGGGGAGATTGCGTTTTTTCCGACCGTTTCAACCACGCGAGCATAGTTGACGGCATAATGCTTTCCGGAGCCAGATGTTTTCGTTTCAGGCATAATGACGCGGGTCATCTTGAGGAACTTGTGCGTAAGAACAGAAAAGATCACAAAAAAGCTCTCATAGTTACAGAGTCGGTTTTCAGTATGGACGGTGACGCGGCTCCCCTTGATTCTATAGTGAAGATCAAACGGTCCAATGATTGCCTGATGATGGTTGACGAAGCTCATGCTACCGGAATTTTGGGCCCCGGAGGAAGCGGGCTGGTTTGCGGGGAAGGCCTTTCCCGGGATGTCGACATTATAATGGGGACGTTCAGCAAGGCCCTGGGAGTTTTCGGGGCTTACGCGGCTATGGATATACCGCTGAAAGAACTTCTGATAAATAGATGCAGGAGTTTCATATATTCGACCGCTCTTCCGGCATCCGTTGTCGCCGGATGTTCAGCGGCCATCGACATCGCCCGCGAAGAATCGTGGAGAAGGAAAGATCTTATTTATAAAGCGTGTTTTTTTCGGGAAAAAATGGGGGGGCTCTTAAGGGATCTCAACGAGTCCGTTCTCTCTCAGGCTGTGTCCGGCGGCCCGGAGACAATCTATGGTGCCAGTCTTGTCTCCGGCAGTTCGCAAATAGTCCCTGTTGTTTTAAGGGAAAGTTCAGCGGCATTGAGGATCTCGACGGCCCTAAGGGAAAAGGGATGGTGGGTCACGGCCGTAAGACCGCCTACAGTGCCTCCGGGAACCGCAAGGTTAAGGGTGTCGGTCACAACGCGTCATGATATAGGAACATTGGAGAGGTTTGCCGGAGATATAGCGGACTCTATAGAGAAGGAGGCGAAGAAGTGACACCTGAACTCAACAAGCTCATAATAGAGGGTAACTTTTCAAAAAACGCCGTAACCTATGATGATCATGCGTCGGTGCAGAAAAAATGCGCCGAAAAGCTTATTGAACTTATCGATCTGGATTATTTTCCAGGCATACTTGAGATCGGATGCGGGACCGGGATATACACATCTTTACTAATGGAAAGATATCCTGAGGCGGCAATAACTGCCGTGGATATATCCGGCGAGATGATCGAAACGGCCCGTAAAAAGATCTCGGGGAAAAATGTGGATCTGTTCGTCGCGGACGCCGAAAGACTTGATATGGGAAAAAAGTTCAACCTTATAACGTCCAACGCCAGTTTCCAATGGTTCTCGGGAATAGACCGGGCCTTCGATACTTTTTCGAAACATCTGTTGCCGGGAGGTGTACTGTGCTTTTCCATATACGGGCCCCAGACTTTCAAGGAGTTTAAAGAGGTGCTGGGAACCCATTTCGGGCCACGCCAGTGGCTCAGCTCCAGCTATTTCGCGGCCATGCCCGAGATTGAGGATGCGTTGGGGCGATATTTTTCCCGATGGCAGATCAGCGAGGAAAATTTCAGCGTTGATTTTTTCTCGATATGGGATTTTCTGCAGAACATCAAAAAAAGCGGGGCGCGTGGCGAAGGTTTAGGGCGTGATGCCTTTCTCGGAAAATATGTGTTGAGGGAGATGGAAAAGACGTACATGGAAAAATTCGGGGGTATTACGGCTACGCACAACGTGTACTTCTGCAGAGCGGAGGCCCCTGAATGCTGAAAAGAACCTTGTTTGTCGCCGGCACGGATACCGGTATAGGTAAAACGGTCTTTACGGGACTTTTAGCGAAATATCTGGCCGGTAAAGGGTTGTCTGTAGTTACACAGAAGTGGGTTCAGACCGGAGCCTCCCCGGGTGAAGGTGATGTCGCCGAGCATGCTGAAGCCATGGATGGATGTGGAAAACTGGCTGAAGGACTTGCGGGGCTTACCGTGCCGTATTCATTCCGTTTCCCGGCATCACCGCATCTGGCTTCCGCGGTAGAAGGCAAGAAGATATTCCCGGAAAGGATCCGGGAATGTTTTTTATCTTTGAAAAAAGATTTTGATATTGTCCTTGTAGAGGGTACCGGAGGGGTTCTGGTACCCCTTACGGAGCGTGATCTCGCGGTCGACCTGGTCAGGGAGCTGGATCTTGAGGTCATACTTGTAGTGGGCAACCGGCTCGGAGCCATAAACCATGCTCTTCTTTCTGTAGAAGCGCTGAGGACCCGGCAGGTGAGAGTTGCCGGACTTGTCTTTAATCGCTTCACACAGGAAGACGATGATCTTATTTTAGTTGATAACCGTAAGATAATATCCAGGATTTCCGGCCTTCCTGACTTGGGGGAGATCCCGTACGAAGTTTGTCCCGCCGTAAGGTATGGCGCCTTCCGCGGGACAGGTGAAAGGGTGTGGGAGAGGGTCTACGGGCGATAAGACTTCTCGCCGGAACACACGGATCTCAAATTTTCGAGATGAGAGGGAGGGGCAATGAATGAAGGCCTTGTGAAAAGGGATCTCGCGTTTAACTGGCATCCCTACACTCAGATGAAAGATTGCGAGACCAATCCGCCGATACCGATACAGCGCGCTGAAGGCATAAAACTCTTTGACTATGACGGTAATTTTTATTATGACACCATATCGAGCTGGTGGTGCAATGTGCATGGTCACTCTCATCCGGCCATACTTGAAGCTATTAGAACTCAGGCGGGGCGCCTTGATCACATCCCTTTTGCGGGATTTACGCACGAACCGGCTGTTCGTCTCGCGGAACAACTCATCCGGATAGCGCCGGCCGGTCTTTCCAGGGTCTTTTATTCCGATAACGGTTCCACGGCGGTAGAGGTGGCCCTTAAAATGGCGTTGCAATTCTGGTCAAATAAAGGTCGCCCTCTTAAAACGTCATTCATGTCGCTTGACCGGGCATATCACGGTGACACTGTCGGGGCCATGAGCGTAAGCGGCGGAAGCGCCTATAACGCGGCTTTCAGGTCTATCATGTTCCCGTCCCATCGTGTGCCGAGTCCTTACTGTTACCGCTGTCCTTCGGCGGCGGAAGGCGGTAGATGTTCTTTTTTCTGCCTTTCGTCGGCTGAAGACGTGCTGAAAGAACATTCCGAAAACATTGCCGCTATCATACTGGAACCGATGCTGATGGGCGCGGGTGGGATGATCGTTTATCCCGCTTATTACCTCAAGGGGATGAGGGATCTTGCCAGAAAATATGATGTTCTGCTTATACTGGATGAGGTCGCTACGGGGTTCGGCCGTACCGGACGCATGTTCGCTTCGGAGCACGCGGACGTTGAGCCCGATATGATGTGCGTTTCTAAAGGCATAACCTCGGGCTATCTCCCGCTGGGGGCCACACTTGTCAGCCGGGATATTTACGACGCGTTCTATGATGTTCATTCCGCGGGCAAGACCTTCTATCATGGGCACACATATACAGCTAATCCCGTTGCCTGCGCCGCCGCTGTACGCAGTATAGAACTTTTTGACGAGGAAGATACTCTTGCCAGGACCGCGGAAATAAATGTTACTCTCAAGGCTTTTCTGGATGTCGCGGCGGCTTTTCCGAATGTAGGTGATACCCGCGGCATAGGAGCGGTAGGCGCCATAGAAATGGTGAAGGACAAAGAGACCGGAGAACCTTTCCCCCCGGACAGAAGGGTAGGGCTCGAGATTTACAGAAAGGGCCTTGAGGAGAATCTTGTGCTCAGGCCGTTGGGAGATGTGATATACTTTTTTCTGCCATTGTGCGCGAAAAAGGGGGAGCTGGAAGATATATTCGAGAGGTCGGCCCGGGTGATCGCTTCTGTTACGAGTTGATCGGACCTTTCGTCGGAAAGCCGCGGCGCTCTAAGCTGGGCGAAACGGCGCGACAGGTCGTCGAATTTCCCGGACCTGGTTATTAGTAACGGAGACTGATATACGGCGGAAAGGATGGTTTATAATATGGGTAAAAAATATGACTACATAGTGGTTGGGAGCGGTCCGGCGGGGCATTCTTCCGCCATAACGGCGGCGAAAATGGGATTAAAGACCGCTTTGGTGGAACAGAGCGCGGAGATGTTGGGGGGTGTATGCCTGAACGAAGGGTGTATTCCCGCTAAGGCCCTGTATTCCAGCGCGCGTTTGCTTCTAAAGGCGCGAAAAGACCCGGCTGTATTCGGGCCTGTAAAAGAACCCTCGGCAGATACTATCAGTGAGATGGTCTCGAAAAGCATGCGGGCATCCGATGAGCTTAAACGCGGGCTTCGTTCTCATCTCGAAAAGCTTGGAATAGAGTTCATCGAGGCAAGGGCTATGTTCGTCGACGGAGGGCGTTTATCTTTAGATGCTTCCGGGAATGGCGGATCCGTCTACGAATCGAGAAACATACTTATCGCTACAGGGTCCTGTCCCAGGGTTTTGCCCAGGGTCAGCTTTGACGGAAAACGTGTCATATCAAGTTCAGAAGCCGTCAGGCTCAACTATATCCCCCAAAAGACTCTGATAATAGGGGCGGGAGCGGTAGGGGTCGAATTTGCCTGTTTTTTTGCCTCGATGGGTTCAAAGGTAACGCTTATCGAAAAAGAGTCCGCGGTGCTTCCCGCCGAGGATAAGGATCTGTCCTCGGCCATGCGTATTATCCTCAAGAAAAAGGGGGTGAGTATCTTTACTTCCTGTTCCTTAGAGCGGATCTCCGTAAATGATGATAAAGTTTCTGTGAGGTTTTCCTCGCCCGTGGGCGAGACCGCGGAAGATCACGATACAGTGATCGTTTCAATAGGCAGGGTTCCTTCAACAAGCGGTATGGGGCTGGAAAAGGCGGGAGTATCGGTGGATGATAATGGATATATCCCTGTTGACGCTTCGATGCGCACCAATATCCCGGGTATATACGCCGCGGGAGACGTTGTGCCCGGCCCCATGCTGGCGCATGTCGCGCAGGTCGAGGGAGAACAGGCCGCTTTTGCGGCGGCGGGTAAAGACCCCGAACCCATCGACTATACTTCCATTCCTAACGCTGTTTATACCGATATCCAGGCGGCGAGCGTAGGGTTCACCCAGGAGCGGGCGGAGAGTATGGGAGCAGGGATAGTTACGGGCAAAAGTTTTTTCAAAGCAAATGGGAAAGCTGTTGCCTCGGGAGAAAGCGAGGGTTTTGTAAAAATTGTCGCCGATGGTTCAACACGTTCGGTTCTGGGGGCTCATATTGTCGGCGCGGCGGCTACCGAGATGATACACGAGTTCGCCCTCGCCAGAAGGAAGGGGCTTACGGTGGATGACATCGCCATGACCGTGCATGCTCACCCCACCTTTTCGGAGTCGGCGTCTTTAGCCGCCAAAGAGATACTTTTCAAATTGGGATAACTTCCGCGGCGATCCGGGCCGTTTTTGGAAGTTTGCGGCTGGCGGTTTATATTTTGACGAAGGGACATAAACGCGGGCCTTTTGGCCGTAAAACTGAAGTCTCGCTGTGGGTATTCCCCGGGAATTTCAACCACCCTCGTTGATCCTACCCTGCCTGCTCCGGGGATTTCCAGAGTATAAAGCCGAAAAGCTTCATTACAAACATCTTGATATCCCTCGGAGCTGATAGTATCATGTACTCAATGGAAATATATGTTATTATTACAATTGCGATCCTGGCCGTTGCCTTAATGATGATGGCTTTTGCTGTTTTTCGCATGAGAGAAAGCGGTAGCGGCAGGGACGCGGTAGAAGCTGTTCTTAACGAGAGATTTATCGACTTTTCGCGGGATATAAGAGAAACTGTCGATAATGCCCGGAGGGAGGTCTCGGGGTCAAAAGACGTTATTTCCGAGAATGCCCGGCGTACGCTCGAACACATAAACAGTGTCAATCAGACCGTCAGGAACCTTGTCGCCCAGCAGGAAAAAGCGGAAAAGCTCGGCCAGTCCCTGGAATACCTGCTCCAGACACCCAAGCTGCGGGGCAACTACGGTGAAACTATCCTCGAAGAAATGCTGGACAGGGTACTTCCCGCCAAGGGTATGTGGGAAAGACAATACGCCATTGACGGCGCCGAAAAAGTCGATGCCGTGGTGAGATACAGGGACATAGTGATCCCTATAGACGCCAAGTTCCCTCGTGACGACTACCAGAAATATCTGGCGTCAACAGATCCATCCCGGAAGAAGGATCACTGGTCTGATTATGAAAAAGCGCTTAAGGTCCAGATAAATTCTATCAGCGATAAATACGTAAAACCGGAAAAAGGCACGGCGGAATTCGCTCTACTGTTCATTCCTTCCGAGGCGATATATTATGAGACGATCGCGGAGCGCAACTATATCAATGAGCCCTGCAGAATATACGAGTATGCCCGCGAAAGAAAAGTCATTCCTGTTAGCCCCAATACATTCTACGCGTTCCTTCAGGTCATAATCATGGGAGTAAGGAACATTGAGATCGCGCGCGAGGCCAAAAAACTTCAGGAATCGCTTGGCCGAGTTGAAAAAGATTTTACCCTTTTCTACAAAAAATTCGAGACTGTCGGAAGGGCTCTTGACACCGCGGCCCGCGCGTATGAAACAGGCGAAGGGCATATCAGGCGTTTCCGAAAAAACCTGTGTAACGCCATTAGCATGGGCAGCCCGGGACCTGCCCCGTGTGTGACGGACGTTGAGGGCAGGGAGGGGAATGATCCGGATGAAAAGGGCACGGGTGGTAACGGGGCCGGTCCTGGAGGGTCCGACGAATGACGAAAAAGGCCATGTTGTGGGAAAAAGAAGAGGGAGGAAGAGCGCGTTGTTTGCTTTGCTGTCACGGCTGTATTATTTCCGAGGGGAAGTACGGGTTTTGCGGCGTGAGGCAATACAGGGATGGGGAACTACTTACTCATGTTTACGGCCGGATAATATCCGAGAACCTGGATCCCGTAGAAAAAAAACCGTTGTATCACTTTATTCCCGGTACTTTCACTTTTTCCGTGGCGACAGTCGGGTGCAATTTTACATGTGAATTCTGTCAAAACTGGAGGATATCGGACATTTCGGATTTTACGGGAGTGTTTCCCGGCCGTGAAGCCGGGCCGTCAGAAATAGTAGCGAAAGCCCTTGCTGCTGGCGCGGGCAGTATCTCATATACTTATACGGAACCGACGGTGTTTTTTGAGTACGCGTATGATATATCAGTAGAGGCGGCGGAAAGAGGGTTGCGCAACATTTTCGTTACGAACGGATATATGACACCGCGTGCCGTGGAAAAAATATTCCCTTTTCTTGACGCGGCCAATGTCGACCTGAAATTTTTCAAGGAAACGTCTTATCAGAAAGTGTGTGGGGCTTCGCTTAAACCTGTTCTCGACACTATCATGAGGCTCAGGGGCCTTGGTACCTGGGTAGAGGTGAC
>SLID01000027.1 GCA_007135805.1 Candidatus Omnitrophota bacterium
CAATATTGGAGCAAAACCTCACCCCTTTTCTTCTAACCAAAGTATACACGCTAAAATCCCGCAAGGCAAATCGGCGAGCCGCAAAACCCGGAACAGGGGTACTGAAAGGCCCTGTAACCCTTATTTGGAGGGCAAGAAAGCTTCCGGAAGCTTTTGGCGACATGTCGCAAAAAGCGCCAAAAAAGCGCGGGCCGTTGGTTCATAGCAGTATCCCGGTTAATGGCAGATATTCCCGGAGGGGCGTTGGACGATTGATCATCTTCACCCCCACAAAGCAAAAAGACCATGCCTGAGGGGTACACCTGCGGGGGCTGTCACGTGACCTTCGAAGCCGCGTCGCAGTGAGGCTGCTGTTTCATAAGCAAAGCAAAGTGAAACAGCATAGCCGAACTGTCCCGAGCGAGCGGAGCGAGTCGAGGGAAAGGGGCGGTTAAAGCAAGCGAGAAGGCATGTGACAGACCCCGCGGTCTCAATGTTAAGCGAAAGCTGCAGGTCTTTTTGGTCACAAGCAACAAATGTGAAAGGCGCAGGAAGAGTCTTCGCGGCCGGTCAGAACGATACTACCTGAGATAACTGGAGTATCGGAAGGAACATACAGATCACAATGCCGCCGATAACGATACCAAGAAAAGCTATTATCAGGGGTTCAAGCAGGCTTGTCATAGAGTCGACCATTACATCTACCTGTTCGTCAAAAAAATCGGCTATTTTAGACAGCATCTTTTCCATCTCTCCGGTCTTCTCTCCTACGGCTATCATGCGGGTCACCAGGGGCGGGAAAATGCCGCTTCTTTCCATGGGCTCGGACACGCTCTCCCCTTCTTTTACGTTGTCACGCACTTTAACGACAACGCGCTCTATAACCACATTCCCCGCCGTCCTTGAAACTATCTCAAGCGCCTGAAGTATGGGGACGCCGCTTCTTACAAGAGTGCTGAGCGTCCTGGAAAACTTGCTTATCGCGACTTTCTTGAGTAGCGGCCCAAAAACGGGAAGGCGCAGTTTCATGCTATCGAACTTGAACCTTCCGGTCTCGGTGGATATATATCTCTTAAAGAGCAGAACAAAGACCACCAGGAAGATAACAATCCCCCAGAAATATCTTTGCGCGCCGTGGCTCAGGTCTATGAGAAACTGCGTTGGAGCGGGGAGCGTAGCGCCGAACCCCGAGAAAATATCCTCGAATACCGGGATAACCTTAAGTATCATGAGCGCGGTTATACCCAAAGCCATGGCCGTTACGGCGGCCGGATAGACCATGGCTGACTTTATTTTTTTCTGAAGGTTGTTGGTCTTTTCAAGATATGTCGCCACGCGCTCAAGGACTTCATCCAGCATACCACCGGACTCTCCGGCCTTCACCATATTTATAAAAAAGTCCGAGAATATGCCGCGATGTTTATCAAGGGCTTCGGATAAACTGGCTCCGGTATTAACGGCATCTCTCGCGTCGGAGATAGCGTTCTTGAAAGACGGGTTTTCGGCCTGTTCGGAAAGCGTATCGAGTGAAGTGACTATCGTGATACCCGACGCCGTGAGCGTCGCGAGCTGTCGGGTAAATATGACAAGTTCGTCCATGGGAACTTTTTCTCTTTTTCCCAGCTTGAAAGATGACAGGGAAAAGGAACTTTTTTTTGTTTCTTCAAGTTTCAGGACGAGAAGTTCTCTGGCCCTCAGCGACTCGAGCGCTTTCTGTTTATCGGGCGCTTCCACCTCCCCTTTCAAGGTTTTTCCCGCTTTTTCCTTGGCCGTGTAGTTATACCTCGCCATCTTTGTTTACGCCTCCCCGCCTATTCACCCGCGGACTTCCACAAAATACTTTTCCAGTAAGCCGGGCATTACGCTTATGTCACGCGGTAAACTTCCTCAAGGGTAGTCCAACCGGCTATAAATTTTGCCATAGCGTTATCTCTCAACGTTTTAACGTTCTTTTCCGCGAGATAAGCTTTTATGTCCTGTTCGGAACGCTGTTTTGTTATCATGTCGCGTATTACATCGTCCACAAGTAATGTCTCGAGAGTTCCGAGCCGGCCCCTGTAACCCGTTCCCCCGCAGTGCGAGCATCCTCTGCCTTTATAGAACGTCGTTACCTCACGCGCCTCGGGATATTTTTCCCGTATCCTTTCCAGTTCGGCCGCGGGAATATCTTGTTCCTCTTTACAGTTGGGGCATATCCGCTTTAAAAGTCTTTGCGCGCAGGCCATAACAAGACTTGATGAGACTAAAAACGGTTCTACCCCCATGTTAATGAGGCGGGTTATGGCGCCGACCGAATCGTTGGTGTGAAGCGTGCTAAGCACCATCTGACCGGTAAGTGAGGCTTTTATGGCTATGTCGGCCGTCTCGAAATCGCGTATCTCGCCAACCATTATGATGTCGGGAGACTGCCGGAGTATGGCCCTCAGCCCGCCCGCGAAAGTAAGTCCTATATCCGGATTGGCGGCTATCTGGGTTATGCCGGCCACCTGGTACTCGACAGGGTCTTCCACGGTAACTATGTTCCTTTCGGGGACATTCATCTCGGAGAGTACCGAATAAAGCGTTGTGGATTTTCCGCTGCCTGTCGGGCCGGTGACCAGTATTATGCCGAAAGGTTTGGCAAGGGCGGTCTTGAAATCCTGAAGCGGCCCGGGAAGGAATCCCAGCGTATCAAGCCCCACTGAAAGGTTTTCGCGGTCAAGAGCCCTGAGCACCATTTTGTTGCCGTACGAGACCGGCAATGCCGAGACCCTGAAATCTATATCCTTGTTGCCTGTCCTTACCCTGAACCTACCGTCCTGGGGTACCCTATTCTCGGTTATATCGAGACTTGACATTATCTTGAGGCGGGTAATAACGGCGTTCTGGTTCTTTTTTGGCAGGGTGAACGCTTCCTGGAGATCCCCGTCTATACGGTACCTCACGCGCAGGTTCTTTTCCTGCGGTTCAATATGTATGTCACTGGCCCTTTTTTTGATGGCTTCGTTAACTATAACCGACACTATCTTAACTATGGGAGCCGAGCCGCTTTCTTTTTCAGTTTCAGAGACATTTCCCCCGTCGTCCCTTATTATCATCTGAAGGTCCGGCTCTTCACCTTCATCGTGCATGAGTCCGGTTATCTCCCTGTCCTCTGTATCGTAAACGGCCCTTATAACGGTATCGATGTCCCTTCTCGTTGAAAGAAGCATGTCCACACTACAACCCGTTACGGTCTTGACGTCATCTATGGCCACAACGTCCGTAGGGTCGCATACAACAAGCGTTATATTACTACCCATACGGGCTATGGGGAGGACCGAATGCCTTCTTACTATCTTCTCAGGGACGGCCCTGAGCGTTGCGCTATCCAGTACCACGCGAGAAACGTCGATGGGAGGTATGCCCATTTCCCTGGAAAGCACTTTCAAAAGGTCCTGTTCCGGGACTATGCCGCTGTCAGAAAGCGCCCGTATACTGATGGTACCCCCGTCACGTGTAATTTTCTGGATAAGGGCGTCCAGTTTTTTTTCATCCACGAAACCGCTTTTTCTGAGCGCGGCGATGATCTGGTCTTTTATTGAAACCTGCATAACTATTTCTCCATAGACCGGGCCTCCACAGTGACCCTGAGGACCTCCTCAAGCGAGGTTACTCCTTCAAGGACATTCTGGACGCCGTTTTCCCTAAGAGTGGTCATCCCTTCTTCTCTCGCGGCTATCTCGATCTCAAACTCCTGCGCTCCGGCGAAAATAAGGTCCTTTATTCTCGGCGAAAGCTCAAGACATTCCATTATCGCTATCCTTCCCCTGTACCCCGAATTGAGGCATCGTTTACATCCCACGGGCGAGAATATCTCGGGCACGTCCTGCCCGTCATCCGTTATCAGGCCGTATTTCAGGGCCGCTTCCCGTGGAGGAAAATAAGGTCTTTTACAGTCGGGGCATAGTTTACGTATAAGTCTCTGGGCGGCTATAAGTTCGACTGAAGACGTTATAAGAAAATGCTCAACGCCCATGTTAACCATTCTGACCACGGCGCCGCTGGCAGTATTGGTATGTATGGTGCTGAGGACAAGATGACCTGTAAGGGCCGATTTTATGGCAATATCAAGCGTTTCGTAGTCGCGTATCTCGCCCACCATTATGACGTCCGGGTCCTGGCGCAATATCGACCTGAGGCATGCCGCGAAAGTAAGGCCTATATCCTCGTTTATGCTTACCTGGTTCACTCCCCAGAAATCATATTCAACCGGGTCTTCGACCGTAACAAGGTTCTTACGCGGCGAATCGACATGCCTTAACACCGAATACAGCGTGGTCGTCTTTCCGCAGCCGGTGGGGCCGCATAAAAGTATCATACCGTGCGGTTTCATGCCCGCTTTTTTCAAAATGTCTATATCTTTTTCTTTCAGCCCCAGCATATCCAGGTCTGTCATCGCCTGCTGTTTATCGAGTACCCTTAAGGCGACTTTTTCGCCGAAACTTGACGGGACCACGGACACCCTGAAATCTATCTTACGGCCTTCTATCCTGGCCTGAAAACGGCCGTCCTGCGGAAGCCGCCGTTCAGCGATATCGAGATCGGAAAGAACCTTTACCCGGGAAACAAGCGCCTGATGGAATTTGCGGGGAGGGCTGTAGCTTTCCATGAGAACACCGTCCACCCGGTACCTCACGCGGGTATTGCCCTCCATCGGCTCGATCAGTATATCGCCCGCCCTTTCGCTTATCGCTCTTGAGAGTATCATGTTGGTGAGTTTAACTACCGGGGCCTCTTCGCTTATCTTGAGAAGTTCGGCCGAAGAAAAACTGTCTTGATCTTCCGATATTGTCTCGAACTCGGCTCCCTCGAGCTCCTCTACTATACTGCTTATCTCCTCGTCCGCGGAAGTCTCATAATATTTCCGGAGAGCGTCCGTTACATCCTCCTCAGAAGAGATAACGGGGCTGAGATCCAGACTGGTAGCCACTTTGAGATCGTCCAGGGCGAGTATGTTAAGAGGATCCGTCATGGCCACCGTGAGAAGTTTTCCAACGCGTGAAATGGGAATGACCCTGTACATCAGGGCTACCTTTTTGGGGATAAGGCCCAGTGTTTCCGCGTCTACCTCAAAACAGGGAAGCTTTATTACCGGAAGACCCAGCCCTTCACTCAGGACTGAAAGAAGGTCCTGGCGCGAGATAACGTTCATCTCGACCAGCACATCACTGAGGCTTCTGCTCTTTTCCAGGCTTTTCTTACGCGCCTCATCAAGGGCGTCTTCGGAGACCAGCCCTTTTTTTACCAGAAGATCACATATCTTTTTAGTGATAGGCAGGGCCATCGGCAAGCGTCTCCCTAACGTTTTTTGTACAATTTGTTGAGAGCCCCGGATATGCCGGTAACCGTACCGATGAATACCTGGACCTTTTTTCTGGTTAGAAGTTCGACATCCTCTATGGCCTTATCGTTGAGAGGGTTGGACATCGCTACGGTAAGAATATCTCCCATGACATCTATGGGAACTATCCCGTACTGTCTGGCCATATTCTCGGGTATTATGTTCACCATATCACGGTTAAGTTCGTAATTCTCGACGGGCATGTAGGGAAAGCCGTATTGCGCGGTGAGAGCCTGCACTATCTCTATCTCTCCCACGAACCCCAGTTTTATGAGTATCTCCCCTATGAGCCCCCCTTCTCCTTTCTGGAATTCGAGAGCTTTCTGAAGCTGCTGATCTGTTATAATGCCCGAAGCTCTGAGTATCTCACCCAGTTTTCTGCGCTGCTTTTTGGGAGCGAGATCCACTATTGTTCTCCTTTCACTTAGGCGCGGCCTTCCAGGGGAAAAACCTACGCCAGCAACTTCTCAAGTTCTTCAACGTCGTTGGACCTTGCCAGCGCCTCTTCGCGCGAAATTAAACCTTTGGAAACAAGCCCGGCAAGAGACTGGTTCATGGTGATCATGCCGTGTTTCTGGGAAGTCTGTATTATCGAATATATCTGATGCTCTTTGGAATCCCTTATGGAACTCCTGACGGCCGGGGTAGCGAGAAGCACTTCCGAAGCCAGTACCCTTCCTGCGCCTTCTTTACGGGGTATAAGCTGCTGCGATATTATACCTACAAGCACAAAAGAAAGCTGCGCCCTTATCTGTTTCTGCTGATGGGCCGGAAAAACATCCACCACGCGGTTTATCGTCTGCGTGCTGTCTGAAGTGTGAAGTGTTCCGAAGACCAGATGGCCCGTATCGGCTATTATCATCGCCTGCTCTATAGAATCCAGGTCCCTCATCTCTCCAATCAGTATTACGTCCGGGTCCTGGCGCAGGACATGCCGTAAGGCGTCGGAAAAAGAGTTGGTATCCTCTATAACCTGGCGCTGGTCGATGATAGCCCGTTTATTGCCGTGCACGAACTCGACTGGATCCTCAACGGTAACTATATGACAGTCCCTTGTACTGTTTATCTCGTCTATCATGGCGGCGAGTGTAGTGGATTTTCCGCTCCCGGTGGCTCCCGTCACAAGTACAAGCCCCCTCTGGACCCTGCAAAGTTTTTTAGCTACATCCACGGGGAGGCCGCACTCCGAGATGCTTTTTATCTCAAAAGGAATAAGCCGTATGGCGCATCCGACCTCTCCTCTCTGCAGAAAAACATTTACCCTGAACCTTCCGGACGACGCTATCTGGAACGAAAAATCCAGTTCTTTGTTACGTTCGAACTTTTCGATGTGAGCGCCCGACATAAGGCTATAAGTAAGTTCTTTGGCGCGGCTTCCGGAAAGCACCTCTTCGTTAACCTTTACAAGGCCGCTGTCTATACGGTAATGCATCGGCGCGTTGGCCCCGATATGCAGGTCGGACGCGTTCATAGAGGGCATATCCGACAGTATTTTCTCAAGTTCCGGTCTCATTTTACCCCTTTCAATGTTCCTTTACTCGCTGCTGATCACCGCGCTGACACCTTTTTTTCGGGCCCTGTCCGCGAACTTTCTCGCGATGGACAGTATACTGTCACCGCTGGGACCGTCTATGGGATTCTCTCCCAGGCCTATCCCGGCGGAAAGAACACCTTCGCTCCAGGGACCAAAAGCTTTTTTCTCGATAGAGTATTTTATAGCCTCGCATATTTCCATACTCTCACGTTTATTTAT
This sequence comes from Candidatus Omnitrophota bacterium, assembly GCA_007135805.1. Lineage (GTDB taxonomy): Bacteria > Omnitrophota > Gorgyraeia > Tantalellales > Tantalellaceae > SLID01. The sequence continues at coordinate 7,095 of SLID01000027.1, forward strand.
CTCGGGAAGTATTATCCCGAATTCCATCGGTCCCAGAACTCCCACTTTTCCGGTAATCGGGCAGAATTTTTCCAGAAATTTGACCACATCCTTCAAGACCTGCTTTTTCCCGTGTTCGCCCAGGCCGATAAGGTTACCGCCCACATCATCGACATTCACGACTATAACTGAGCAGGGCCTCTGGTAAAAAACAGCTCGAGCGACTTCGTCTTCGAGGCGGCTTCTCATATAAGCGGGTGAATACGCCCCAGTCACGGGATCCAGCATTTCAAGCGTATGTATTTTCTCCTTGGTTTCCGCGCTGCGGTACGCCAGGGTCATCTGCGTCCCGAATATCCGCATTATCTCGACGTGATTCTCATTAAAAACCACGTCTTTACCCGTTCTTCCGGCGGCTAAAATACCCGCCGTCCCCCGGGAAGAAATTATGGGAAAGAATATGGCGTTCACATACCCCATACGGCGCCTCTCGTCCTTCTGCCAGTACTCCCTCTGGGGGTGATTATCCAGAAGAACGTATTCCCGCAAACTTAGAAGTTCCTCGACCCCCGGCAATTTATCTTCCAGGTCCCGAGGCTGACAGGGTTCTTCTTCCTCCTTGCTTAATGACTCCAGCCGGTACCTGCCCGCTTCGTCTTTCTGGAAAATGGCGGCAAAACCACCTTCCATTTCCTCGCAGACGCTTGCGGCAATGAAATCGGATATATTTTCGAGCTTTTCTCCCGAAGATATCATTTCCCCCGCTTTTATAAGGTTTGTCAGCGTAAAAACGGCTTTCCTTATCTTTTCGTCCAGCATCGCCGTCCTTTCGCCGTATTCGTGAAGTTCCTGTACATAATCCTGCATGCGGCGCGTCATGGTGTTGACCGACTCGGCGATATCCCTGAGCTCATCTTCGGTCCTTAGCAGCGCCTTAATATCATACTCTCCACCGGCCATGATCCTCGCCTGACGGGAAAGTCCGGATATCTTCTCAAGTATCTGGTGTATCATGAGGTACCCCGCGACTACAAGAAATATCACGGACAGAAAAATGGTTCCCAACTGGTAGATATCGCGTGAATGAGCCGGTACGTGAACAGTCAGAAGATACAGCATTGTAAGAATGGGAAGCACCGCCATGACGGCGAAAGCAATTGTAAGGCGCCATCTCAAGCTTTTCCTGACAGACAACATTCTGCGAAAACCGCCCATATTACGCCTCCATAAGAAAGATTCATCTGGCTGACTTCAACGATCAGCCGAACCCGGCATGCCGGACACAATAATAATACATTATAAAAATAGGAAAGTCAAAAAAGCGGCTTTCCGTCTTCTTGCGACAGGTTACTCTTTACCTGTCCTCATGGGCTGAGACATTATCTGAAGAGGCGGAATGAAAACCACAGTCGATATGACCCCATGGCAGGCCGGCATCGGGTTCGAAACAGCGGCCGGAAAGTTGCTCAATGTCGCGCCCTTCGCTTTTGAACGCTTCTTCCCAGACGCCGTAATTAAAAAACTCCGACCATCCGTCCATGACGGCGCCTTTTTTCCACGCGGTGAATATCACTTCCGACACTCCCCTGTCGCCCCTCGTGAGAGCGCCTTCAAGGATAGACTGGTTTACGTCATGAAAACTTATCTTTATCTTCTTGCCGGAAAAAGAAAGCATTTTCCTCTTTTTTTCGATGAGCTGGGCGCGGCTTTTCATTCCGTGACGCTGAAAATCAGTATGCGGTTTGGGAATAAAAGGATTGACGCTGACCCTGACTTCCGCGGCGTCACGGGGGCGGGAGCCTCTCAACGAGGAGACGCGCCGGGCGAGGTCCGCTATGTCCTTTTCCTCATCTTCCACGTCTACGGGAAACCCCACCATAAAATAAAGTTTCACGGAGCGCCACCCTTTTTCAAAAGCCAGGCGCGCCGCGCGCGCGAGCACTTCGGGGTCCATGTCTTTCCCTATAGCTTTCATGACCTCGGCGTTAGCCGATTCCGGGGCAAAAGTAAGACCCGCTTTTCTTATGACCGATATGACCTCGGGGAGCTCGTAGAACTTTTCGTCCACCCTCAGGGACGGGATCGATATACCGACACCTTTACCCTCAAGATCGCTGTTCAACCCTCTTACCACATCCGCGAGGTACGGGTAGTTGACGCTTGAAAGAGATAAAAGAGCGATACTCTCAAGCCCGGTAGCGCGGTATGTCTCGGAACATATCTCTCTTATTCTTTTATGGCTCCTTATCCTCACGGGCCGGTTTACGGCGCCGGCCTGGCAGAAACGGCAGCGATTCGGGCATCCCCTCATTATCTCGGCGGCTATCCTGTCATGGACTATCTTTACCGAAGGCACTATCTGTTTTACGGGATAGAACGCCGTCTCCAGGTCTTTTACGCGCGCGGGTCTTATGACCTCAGGCACTCCCGGGTGAACCGGCCTCGGGGTCAGATCTCCCGGAGCGTTATCCCCGGTGCCGTAAAGAGAAGGGACATACACGCCTTCAAGGCAAGCTAGTTCCGCCAGTATCTCTTTGCGGGCGGCCCCCTTTGCCCTGAGTGAGCGGTATTCGGTAATGAACTTCGGAAAAAGCTCTTCCGCGTCCCCTATCAAAAAAGCGTCTATAAAAGCGCTCATGGGTTCAGGGTTGTAAGAACATGTGCCCCCGGCTATCACGAGAGGAGCATCCTCCGCCCTGTTTTCAGACCTCACCTCTATGCCCCCCATATCCAGCATGCTGAGAACATTGGTGTAAGTAAGTTCGTAGGCCAGTGAAAACCCGACTATGTCAAATTCGGACAGGGCCCTTCGGGATTCAAGACTGAAAAGTTTCATGTTTCTTTTCGCGAGTTCCTCAGCCATATCCCGGCCGGGCATGAAAACCCTCTCACAGAGCGCTTCGTCCATTTCATTGACGAGATGATATACTATTTTCAAGCCCAGGTAACTCATCCCGATCTCATACATGTCCGGATACGCCAGGGCTATTTTAACCGTATCTTCCAGAAAAGGTTTTTTTACGCTATTTATCTCCCCCCCGATATATCTTCCGGGCTTTTGCACGTTAAGAAATATTTCTCTGAAATCCGTCATAGATCCGCTCCCCTGCTGACACCAAGCAGTAAACCGATAGCCGTAAGTGTAGCCACGGTATTTGACCCGCCGTAACTTATCGCCGGAAGAGGCAATCCGACTACCGGCATGAAGCCTATGGTCATGGAAATATTCACGAAAACCTGGAACGCTATAAGCGTGACGACCCCGGCGGCTATGACCTTTCCAGCCACATCCTTAGTGCCGGCCATTATCCTCAATCCCCGCCATATGATCACGGAAAAAAGCCCAATGACAGCCAGAGCGCCGATGAGACCGAGTTCCTCTCCTATGACGGAAAAAATAAAATCGGTGTGACGCTCGGGCAGGAACCTCAGGTAATTCTGGGTGCCGTTAAGCCAACCTTTTCCCGTAACCCCGCCCGACCCTATGGCTATCTTGGACTGTATTATCGTGTAGCCGGCGCCGAGCGGGTCAAGATCAGGATTTATAAAAACAAGCAGTCTGGTCTTCTGATAATCCTTGAGAAGAGCCCAAAGGAAAGGTACCGCGGCGCCCCCCAGGACAAAACTTCCGGTTATATATTTCACTTTCTCCCCGGCTATGAACAAACACGCGAAAAGTACCGGAACAAGCATCAGCGACGTCCCAAGGTCCGGCTGAAGGAATATCAAAAAGGCTCCCGGAGCCACTATGGCGGCTGATCCGGCGAAATTACCGAAAGAGCCCTTACTCTCACGTCTTTCGCTCAGGAAAAAAGCCAGCGCGAGTATTACGGTTATTTTAAGAAATTCCGACGGCTGTAGTGAAAAAGGCCCCAGATCCAGCCATCGCCTGGCGCCGTAACGTTCTCCCCCGAAAATGAGAAGTAAAACAAGCGCCGCGACGTTAAGCGCGTACGCGGGATAAGCGTAGCTGAGGATGGTCCGATAATCTATATGGGCGGCCGCGAAAAGTCCGGCGAACCCTATAATCACCCATAAAAACTGCCTGAAAGCCATGGCGCTCGTAAAACCGTAAGAAGGCGCCTGTCCCCAGGTAGCGCTATGCACAAAAAGTATCCCCAGCGCTGAAACGGCCACCGCCGCCAGTAAAAGCACCTTATCCGCCTTGCCACGTCTTTCCATTATAAAAGCCCCAACTCACCGGCTTTGCGGAAAATTTTGCCGGTCGTTTCGGCGGCAAATTCTCCTCCCTTGCCGCCGTACTCATCAAAGACCACTACTGTCAACTTCGCTTTATCAAAAGGGGCGAACCCCGCGAACCATCCGTGATTTTCCGCCCTGGAAGTCTGGGCGGTGCCTGTCTTTCCCGATATAACAATATCCCGATCCCGGGCCCTTACCCCCGTACCCCGTCTCATGTTTACCGCCATTTTCATACCTTCGCGCACAACACCGATATCTTTTTCCGATAACCCCAGATATATCCTTTCCCGCGAAGAAACAGATACCCCATCTATCTCCTCCACTATGTAGGGTTTAACAAGATACCCGCCGTTGGCCAGGGCCGATGTCATGCGGGCGACCTGCAAAGGGCTGGCCAGCATATACCCCTGTCCGACCGAATAGTTTAAGGTTTCCCCACGGTACCAGGGTTCCCTCATGGTCTTTCTCTTCCAGCTCTCGGACGGCAGTACGCCCGCGTTCTCGAAAGGAAGATCTATCCCCGACCTTTGTCCGAAACCCATATTCCCGGCGGCGGCGGCGATCTTATCGGGTCCCAGCAGAAGCCCCGTCCTCCAGAAAAATACGTTACAGGAAACCTGCAGGGCCTCCTTCAAAGCTATATTCCCATGGCCCTGCTTGCGCCAGCAGTTGAAAGTCCTGCCGCCCATGACCATGTTGCCCCCGCAGTTGAAAACAGTTTCTTCAGATATTACCCCGTTTTCAAGGGCCGCGGCCGCCACGACAAGTTTAAATACCGACCCCGGAGGATAAGTCCCGGCTATAGCCCTGTTGAGAAGAGGATATTCTGTATCCCTCAGGAGCCGCGATACTTCCGCGCTTCTTCCCGCTTCTATAAAAGCGTTGGGGTCATAGGAGGGAGAACTGGAAAGCGCCAGTATCTCGCCGGTTTCAGGCGACATGGCGACTATCGCGCCTCTTTTCCCTTCAAGCAGGCCGTCACAAAATTCCTGGAGACGAAGGTCCACGGTAAGCCTTATTGGCTTTCCGGGAAGCGCTTCCCTGTGACCCAGAACCCTGACCTCCCGGCCCCTATTGTCAACTTCGACCTGTTTCCCGCCGTGCCTGCCCCTCAGATAGTCATCATAAACACTTTCCAGGCCCGCCCTCCCCATGCGGTCATCTATGCGAAACCCGTACGGCCTGAGGCGTTGGAACTCTTCCCGGTTTATCGGACCGACATATCCAAGGTAGCTGGAACCGGACGCTCCCGCCAGATAGCGCCGCCTCGGCGTTACGTCCAGGATAATGCCAGGATGATCCCAGCTCATTTCCGAAATGCGTATGGCGTTCTCTATTCCGACGTCACGTGCGACCACGTGGGGAACGAACGGATTGCGGGAAGCGGCGTTGAGTTCTTTACCCACGGCTTCCTTATCTGTCCCGAGCGCCGAGGAGAGATCCCTGAGAAGATCATCACGGTTACCAACGCGGAAATGTTTTACCGAAACATTGAAAGACAGTTCGTCTTTAACCATTTCAAGACCGTTCCTGTCAGTTATCGCGCCACGCGGGGCGGCCAGAGGCACTACTTTCAGGCGGTTCTGTTCCGACATGGTCTTGTATCTCTCATGCATGAAGATCTGGACTGTCACGAGTCCTGCCACGGTGATCAGCAGGAAAAGTATCATTATGAAGGCAAGCACCCTGATACGTTTCATTTTATTCCTCAAGGCCCATCAACCATGACAACGCGCCGAACACCAGGGGCGCGGAAAGGACCGTTAACGCGAGCCGTATCCTGTTGTGGAGCAAAACATCCCTTAACGTCATTTCAGCGGCGTGCATAGAATTGAAATACAGGATCTGGACCGAAACAATAAAAAGGACCCCGACCAAAACGCATACCACGTGGAA
>SLID01000042.1 GCA_007135805.1 Candidatus Omnitrophota bacterium
AAGATCCTATGCCAGGGAAGCGGGGATATCTTTCCAGGCATGTTCCTGTCCTTTCGGAAAGAACTCCAAAAGAAAAACCGTTAAGGACATACTTTCCAGGATAGAACAGGCAACTCCTGGGACTAACGTCAAGACCAATGTCTTTAACAGTGTCACCCGTATAAGGAAAGATTACATCGGGGCGAAGGCAGAGGTCCCGAGACTTGACCCAAACCTTCTCGCGGCCGCTTTCCCGCCGCCGGAAAACAATTAAGGACGGCCATGAAAGTACGTTTGGCGGGATATAATGTTGATACGGATGTCCTCAAAGAGCTCCAAGAAGCGGCGGGGAAGCGCGACGACGTGACCCCCGAGGTCCTTTCCGCAGCGTATGCCCGTATAAGCCGTGACGCCCGCTCCATTGAGGAGATACGTAAGGACGCACGACTCGAGGTGGAAAAAGCCAGAAGCTCGAATTCCAACATTATCTTCAAAATGGGGCACCACTCCGTGGCAGAACACGCCGTTTTCAATCTTGACATAGTAGGGCTTTCACGTCTCGCGATGGAAGAAGTGGAAAAGTTCCGACTGTCGTCATACACGGAAAAATCGCAGAGATACATCACGCTGGAAAACGATTTTGTCGTCCCCGGAGAGATCACCAGCCCGGGCCTCAGGAAAGCCTTTACCGACTTGGTCCGGGAACAGAACGAAGCGTATTTCAGGTATTTCAATCTGCTTAAAAAGTACGTGTTTGACAAACACACGGAACTGGCCGCGGATCCTAAAAACCACAACCTTTTAGAGGGATGGGCAAAAGAGGATGCCAGGTATATAACCGCGCTTGCCACAGAGTCGCAGGTAGGGCAGACCGTAAATGCCCGCACACTGGAACTTATGCTCAGGAGGTTCGCTTCGCAGGAGGTTTCCGAACTCAAAGCGCTGGGAAGGGCCATACATAAGGAGATATCAAAAGTCGCGCCTTCGATAGTTCTGTTCCACGAGGCGAATGACCGTGACCAGAAGACATATTCCGAGCTTAAAGAACTTGTTTCTACTTTAATTGATGCCATCGGGGCTTCTCCGACAGATAAAGATGTGGAACTTGCGGATTTTACTCCGGATGGCGACGATGTAATAGCGGCCGCGCTTCTTCATACTTCCACGGATCTCGACTACCGCGCCTGCCGGGCCTGTATTAAAAGTTTTTCCCGCAATAAGACCATGGATATTTTCAGGGCTTCCTGGCGTAATATGAATTTCTACGATTCCATGCCCCGTGAATTTGAATATGCTGATCTTACTTTCAATGTCTCTCTTTCGGCGGCATGTTTCGGGCAGATAAAACGGCATCGTATGACCACCATAACAAGCCAGGATTATGATCCTTCTCTCGGGGTTACCATACCCGGTTCGATAAAGGCGACAGGCCTTGAAGATGATTTTATGGAGATGATATCAAGGACGGAACAGGTCTATTACAGGATCAGGGAGGAAAGTCGTATAGCGGCTCCGTACGCGCTTACAAATTCTCACAGAAAGCGCATACTTATAAAAGCTAATGCCAGGGAACTTTATCACATATCCCGTTTGAGGGAAGATTCCCATTCCCAGTGGGATATACGGAATATCTCCTCCGAGATGCTCCATCAGGCGCGGGGAGTGATGCCAATGACATTCGCTTTCGCGGGAGGGAAAGACCGTTTCAGTGAGATCCGCGGAAAGGTGTTCGAGGGTGTATCGGTTGAAGGAAAGAAGTGAAGGCGAATGGCGTCTTCAGTGCCTGTTTCTCACTCATTGCGCGGGAAATAGGGGTTTTTCGGTGATGTCGGGGCGTTACAACATAAGAGGATCGCGATGTTTTTCATGCTTAATCTTCCGGCGCGCATAGTGCGTCTTTTCGATTCCAACACCTCTCCCGGTGAAGTGGCGGCTGGGGTGTGTCTGGGAATGTTCCTGGGGTTCGTGCCTCTGAACGGCCCTATGGTGGTTGTTCTGATAGGCTGTTTCTTTGTGTTCAGGATAAACCGTCTCGCCGTAATGCTTGTTTTGCCGATATTCAAGCTTCTCTACGTCATGGGGGTTTACCGGCTGGCTGACACGGTCGGCGGGTTCATGCTAATAAGCGCTGATTTTATGGCGGGGTTTTGGAGGATAATCACGCATCTTCCTGTACTCGCTCTTCTTGAACTCAACAATACTCTTGTGTCAGGAGGACTGGCTATAAGCTTTATACTGACAGTGCCTGTGTATTTCGGGGCGAAAAAGGTCATTGTGGTCGGTCGCGAAAAATATTTCAGCCGTATTAAGGGGTCTAAATTCGTTCTCTGGTTCAAAAAGATGCCCCTTGTAAACAAGATCCTGCCGCTAATAGGCCGGCTCAGGAGGGGGTAGCAATGTCTGGGATGTTCAATACCAAAGGCCTGATGATCCTTATCTCGCTTGTTCTAGTCGTCCATTTCGGCACGGCACTGGTCATATCACCGATACTGGCCCCTGTCGTGATAGACGGGCTGAACAGGGTCGCGGGTACCAGGATATCGGTGGAAAAAGTAAATGTTTGGCCTGTAACCATGTCCCTGAGCGCTCGGGGCATAAGGGTGTTTGATCCCGAGGATCAGTCCAAAAGAATGGTACTCGTTGAGAGATCCTCCGCCCGGTTAAGCCTGATCGGGCTGCTCTCACGCCGGATAGTGTTTTCTAACATCACGATCTCAGGGGTCCAGCTGGATCTTGAGGGAGAGCCGGATGGGAGCTTTAATATACAAAGACTTACCCGGCCCGAGAAGGAGATAGAACCGGCCGAGAGAAGAAAGCTTTTAGACGAGTTCCGGGATAAAAGAGACTGGTTCAGTCGTATATATAGGATGGTAAGGGAATCGGCGTCAAAAAAAGCCGCCGAAGAGAAAAAAGAACAGCTCAAAAAGTCCCGGGAAATAAAAAAAGATGTGCAACCTCTTCCCAAAGGCAGAATTGTGAGGTTTACCCGTCCGGGAGAAGATTTTCTATTCCAGGTCAGGAACTTTTCCATGGAGGACTCCGTCATAAATATTGTTTCACGGGACGCTGAAAAAATGAGCGTTACAGGCGCCAATTTCAGGATAAGGAATTTCGCCTTGGATCCCCGGCATGGGGCGAGGCTGGGCTCCATGTATATGGGGGGTGTTTTTGAAAAGGACGGGGAAAATGCCGGGGATTTTCGCGTCAGTTACGACCAGTCGTTCAGACGTGAACATCTGGTAACTGCTATCGACCTTTCCGCGAGAGATGTAGACCTCGCCGCGACGCGATTCCTCTATGCGGATTCACTGCCCGTTAGTTTTGACTCGGGTTTTGCCACGATTGAGTCAAAAACAAAAATAACGAACGGGGAGCTTGACAGCGCGAACTCTTTATGGCTTAATGACCAGAACGTCGTGCCGAAAAGAGGTTCACGCCTGACGCTGGGAGCATTACCTCTAAACGCTATATGTGACGCTGTTAACCAGGTCAGCCCATTCCATCTAAGGTTCAAAGTATCAGGCACTGTGGAAAATCCCCGTTTCGAGGGTTTTGAGGAAGCTCTAATGTCGGTAATACGGCCATATCTTGGCAGTATGGTGGAAACTCTTAGAGACCGGGGTATTCAGGCCATAGGGGACCTTTTCAGCAGGGCTACCGGAGCCGATCAATGAAGAACATAAACGCATCTAACAAGGTGGTCGTGCCTTGAAAATATCCAGAAAAACATTGGGTGGGGGGTTGGCGATACTTATAATCTCCTCAACTGCCGTTTTTATAGCGATCCGGCTTGGTCATATCGCTCCAGAAAAGGTCGAGGTTGATGTAGTTGACTATGAACTTGGCTGGCGCGAGGACTTTACCGATACCGTAAGGTCCGGCAAAAATATTCTTCCCAGCAATTGGCGTCTCAGGGGAAAACCCGGGACGCCTATATCGGTTTTTGAGGTCGTGCCGGGCGTGAAGGACGGCACCGGCATTCTTCAAGTGAGGTCTGACAGCGCGAGTGGGACCATTGTCACACTCGCGGAAAATGTCGATCTTGACGCCACACCTGTCTTGAGATGGCGCTGGAGGGTCAGCGAGCTCCCCGCTGAGGCGGATGGTAGGGTCGCTGCCAGGGATGACCAGGCTATAGGCATATATATTGGTGACGGCAGTTTGTTTAACAACAAAAGCGTGGCCTATCGATGGGATACTGAAGCCCCTGTGAACTCAGAAGGGACTTCGGTTTACGGTTTAGGTACCGTTAACGTGAAATGGTATACGCTCAGGAACAGCGGTGATCCAAAAGGCGAATGGTTTACAGAAAAGCGAAATTTTCTCGAGGATTTCAAGGAGGCGTGGGGAGAAGCGCCCCGTAAGGTATATGTAGGGATAACTTCGAACAGTCAGTACACGGCATCTACGGCGGAGGCCGAACTTGACTGGATAGAATTTATATCGGCGGAAAAACAAAAGTGAGCTTAAAATGAACGGACATTTTTCCAAGGAAATACTTATTCCACCGGTGCTTGTTGAGACAGAACACTTTATCGTCAAGCTCGCCGAAAATCATGAAGAAGTTGAAAGAGCGCAGAGATTGCGGTACGAGATTTTCAACATCGAACAGGGCAGGGGCCTTGAGGTCGCTGAAAAATTCGGTATAGATTTCGATGAGTTTGACGAGTATTGCCTGCATCTTCTTGTGATGAAAAAGGGTGATGACAGGGTAATAGGAACATACAGGGCCCATTTGGGTTCTGTCGCCGATTCCTACAAGGGGTTCTATTCCTCAAGAGAATACTACATAAAGGGACTTTACAAGATAGCTGACAAATGCGTGGAGCTTGGCAGGACATGTGTTTCTCCCGACTTCCGCACGGGAGCGGTAGTGGCGCTTCTCTGGAGCGCGATAACCGAGCTTCTTGTAAGGACAAAGGCCATATATATGCTGGGATGTGTCAGCCTTGAAGAGACCGACCCGAAACTTGGATGGGCCCTTTATGAGTACCTGAAGGAGAAAAAATGTATATCAACTGATTTTTCAGTGAACCCGCGTCCCGGTTTTATCCTCAAACGGCCCCCGGAGGATAAGATCCAGAAGGTTTTATCCGATAAGACAGCTTTAATAAAGCATATCCCGCCGATATTTAAGGGGTATCTGCGTCTCGGCGGGCTGATATGCGGCGATCCCGCTCTCGACAGAGAGTTCGGTACCATAGACTTTTTTATATTGGTGGATGTGACAAAGGTGCCGGAACGCTACCAGAGGCGTTTCAACTACCGGGAAACTTCCTGAGGCCATGACCTTTCTTCTGAGATCATTCCGCTTGCTTTTTTTATTCTCGTGGTCCATTTTCATGATAGCGATATCTTTGCCAAATCGTTTCCGCGGATGGAATGGAAGGAGGCATACAAGTGAACTTCTCCGTTTCTGGGCAAAAGGGGCGGCCCGCATAACCGGAATTTCCATAAAAACTTTCGGACGTACGCACGGGAACGTTTCCGGTCTTGTCGTTTCCAACCACCTGGGGTATGTGGATATCGTGGTCCATGCCGCTATTTTCCCTCTGCGGTTCGCTCCATCTACTGAGGTCGCCAAAATGCCCGTCGTCTCCGGCATTGTATCCGCGTCAAACCCTATCTTTGTGGACCGTTCTTCCGCTCACGCGGCAAAAAAGGCTGTTCGGGATTTCGCGAAGACCATGAAACGCGGCATGTGTCTTATAGTGTATCCCGAAGGGACAAGCACCAACGGGAAAAACGGGATACTTCCTTTCAAATCGACATCGTTCGATGCCGCCTCCTCGGGTGGAATGCCTGTGATCCCCATACTTACACGTTACGTGGAAGATGAGAGGGAGCCCTCCGTCGCTTGGTATGGAGATATGACATTTTTCAGCCACTTCTGGAAAGTTCTCGGAAAGAGAAAGATCGAGGCGGAGGTTTATATGCTTGATCTTATCGAACCGGGAGGCAGGACACGTAAGGAGCTTGCGTCTTTCGTCCATGATGTCATGTCCCGAGAATACGCCGGATTGTCTTTGCCGGACCATGTACCCGGGGGCGCCGGGATTTGCTGACAGGTCAGGGGTTATTCTCGTCCCGTCTCGCCGGACTTTTTCAGTACATTTTTCACAAAAATCGGGCCGATGAATTCGTTAATAATAGCGGCCCCGACAATGGTGTTGACGAGTATCCCGCCTATTTTCGCAAAAGCAGGATCTTGCTGGGTGATAAGGGCCAGCCCTATAACGATGCCCCCATATGGCACCAGGCCTCTCGCGGTGTATCGTCTGACCTTTTTTGATGATCGGGATATGGAAGCTCCCGCGGCCACGCCCGCGAATTTTCCCAGAAGGCGCAGTATTACAAAGAAAACGAGAATTATTGCCGCGGGGATTGACGAGTTAAGGTCAAAATGCATGCCGCTTAAAGTGAAAAATATAAGGAATATCAGTTCTTCTGAATAGCGCTCCAGCATCCCGAAAACCTTATTCGGATTAGGGTTAAAGTTGGCTATCATCATCCCCATGATCATTATGGACAATATCTCTTCAGCTCCGGTTGTGGCTGCCAATCCCCAGCACATTGTCAAGAAACTTAGTATAAGAACGAAATATACGCCTTCGGTCTCGTTTGCCAGGCGCCTGGTTACGCGGTTGAATATAAACCCCATCAGGGCGCCCAGGGCGACCGATCCGGATATAACGGCCAGCGGTGTGAAGACGGCCGAGACCGCGCTGAAATCCTGCCGGCTTATGAGGGCCCGCGCTATTACGATGGCGACGCTGAAATTGATTATACCGAGAACATCGTCAAAAGCAGAGACGGTGAGTATGGTGGAAGTTACTTCACCTTTTGTCCGGTATTCGTGGCTCACCGCGAGAGCCACTGAAGGATCTGTAGTGGATCCGAGAGCTCCCAGTATCAGGCATAAAGGGATATATACTGTTAGAACGGCATCCCCGGGGATGCCGGGAACAAAACCTATAAGTAGAAGCATTCCCGCGGTTATGACCAGGAAAGTTGTTACGGCTTCAAAAACGGTTATGGAAAGCATGCTCCTGCCACGTTCTTTAAGGTCCCGGAAAATTATTGTCCCGCCGATAGAAAATGAGATGAAGGCAATGGCGATCTGTTCGATGATGTTCGTACGCTCGGTGATATTGTCGGGTACGAATGGGCATATCTGCGGGTTGAGAACGACGCCGGCCAGCAGGTATCCTATGATCTTGGGAAACTTCAATCGTTGAAACTCCTGCCCCAGGATAAATCCTACTGAAAGGATAACGCCTACTATAAGTAAAGTGTTCATGATGATTTATGATATCCTACAAAACACAAAAGCGCAACCTGGATATTGATCCTTAAAATGGTCTTTCCAAATGGGACTTTTGGATATAGAATGTACTTTAGTGTTTTGCCGCGAACTAAACGCGTTTCAGGATCCAGCTAAGCTTTTTTGACAGAGGCTAGTTTCGTTGTTACCGGTAGGGGGACTTATGTACCAGGCATTGTTGGTTCTGTTTTCGGGATTGTCGGTCTTTTTCCTTTACGAGTACCTGAAACTCTTTTTCGGAGCGCTCCGCGCGGAAAAGTATATTGGCATGGAGTGGAGGACAATAACAGAGCTTATTTCCCGAAGAAATATAGCGGCCGTTGGTCTCCTGTCTTTCGAGAAAGATCTACCGGAGTTCGCCCGTGAAGCCGCCCGTAATATCCGTAAATACGGAAGGGCCGGTGCTGCCGCTCTTTGCCTGAGTGAAAAGGCCCGTAATGAGGAGCTTTTCAAACAAAGCCTCAAAGATTTTCTTGAGGTGGCCCGGAAATCACCTGAGGTTTCCTCGGACACCGATTTTAAGGATGCCCGGCGTGATCTTGCCGAATTGGAATATCTTCTGGATGCCGCGGAACTTAAATACAATTACTGGGTATTCCGGATGAAAAAGGCGGTTTCCGGGAAACTTCGCGGGTTTATGGCCGCGTTTGCGGGCATAAACGCAAGGCCTTACTTTTCATCCGGGATCCTCGTTCGGCCGGATGTTCCGGTTTCCTTTTCAAGGGAAAGGCTTTCGAGCGATAAACTTATCGATTCCTATACCGCGGCCATCGGTAGGGATTTTCAAATAAAATGCGCTTGCGGAATGATCATGACCATTCCTCCTGATCTTCCCGGAGGCAGAGTTTTTTGTCAGCTGTGTGAGGCCCCGCATGAAGTTCCAGATCGTTACATGAGAGCTACTGAAGCGATTCTGGGGAAAGGGCCTGCCGAAAAATATTCCGGAAACCCTGGTGTGGCCGTGCTAACCCCGGAGAGCCCGTCGGGAAAACTGAAAAGGGTGAGGAGCGTTTTTGCCTGCGGATGCGGAAAGCTGAACGAATTTCTTCCGGGATCCGGTTCCGCTTCTGTATGCTCTTCATGCGGCGACAGACTGAGGCCGGAAAACAGCGCGACTCAAGACCCGAAACCAATTCCCTGACAGGTCGAAGAAACGGGCAAGGCAAGGAACAAGTGAGAAAGGTGAATAAGCGGAAATGGAAAATATAAACCGGCAAGTCCAAGCCAGAAAAGGGTTTGACAATGAAAAGTATCTCCACGAACAGACACAGGAGATATTGTCTCGGGCAAAAAAGTCTGACAATAAACTTTATCTTGAGTTCGGGGGGAAGATAATATGCGATTATCACGCTTCGCGTGTCTTGCCAGGGTTTTCGCCGGAAGTCAAGGTCGAGCTTCTCAATAAAATAAGCAAAGACGCCGAGATCATACTTTGCGTATACGCGGGTGACATCGAACGTAAAAAGATACGGGCCGATTTCGGCATTACTTATGACGTGGATGTCCTGCGGATGATGGACGAGCTCAGGGAGCGCGGGCTGGAACTTTCGGCAGTTGTGATTACAAGGTTTGATAACCAGCCTGCGGCAGGGATATTCCGGAAAAAACTCGAACGCAGGGGAGTTAAAGTATATGCCCACCGTTTCACCAAAGGATATCCCACCAATATCGATACGATCGTGAGTGATGAAGGTTACGGCGCAAATGATTTTATAAAGACCTCAAAGCCTATTGTCATAGTCACAGGCCCCGGACCATGCAGCGGCAAACTCGCCACATGCCTTTCCCAGATATATCACGAGCATTTGAGAGGGGTGCATGCCGGATATGCCAAGTTCGAGACTTTTCCTGTCTGGAACCTGCCCCTTAAACATCCCGCCAATGTGGCTTATGAATCAGCCACAGCGGATATACGGGATGTTAATATGATAGACCCGTTCCATCTTGAGGCGACCGGCGAGACTGCTGTAAATTACAACCGTGACATAGAAGTGTTTCCCGTTCTTAAACGTATCCTTGCCAAGATAATGGGCGACGGTGTTTATCGTTCACCCACCGAAATGGGGGTCAACCGTGTCGGTTTTGGTATAATAGACGACGGTCTGGTCCGCGAGTCGGCAAGTCAGGAGGTAATAAGGAGATTTTTCCGGTATTCCTGCGAATACGCGATGGGATTTACAGACAAGGATACCGTACAGAGAGCCGAGCTTCTCATGGAAGAGTTGGGGCTTGTGCCCGAAGATCGCAGAGTTGTTACTTTTGCCCGCGAGACAATGAGGGAAGGAGAAAAACAGGGGAAAGGGCACAATGGGATATATTGCGGCGCCGCGATGGAACTTGGCGATGGGGACGTTGTAACCGGGAAAAACTCCCCGCTGATGCACGCCGCGTCCAGTTTAGTGCTTAACGCCACAAAAAAACTCGCGGGGATTCCCGATGAAACGCATCTACTTTCACCGGCTTCAATAAGGTCTATCGGTGATCTTAAAGCCGGGCTTTCAGGCAAAAAAGATCTTACACTTGACCTCGAAGAGACCCTTATAGCTCTCAGCATAAATGCGGCTACCGATGATGCCGCCAATAAGGCCATGGCTAAACTTAAAGAGCTTAAAGGTTGCGAGGCTCACCTCAGCCATATGCCTACACCTGGAGATGAGGCCGGTTTTCGACAGCTTGGCGTAAATCTCACCAGCGAACCCAACTTTGTGACAAACAACCTTTACATCGCGTAATTTGCCTTATTATTTTGTATCGGGTACAAAATCAGCTTTGTGCCGGGCAGGAGTTTAACTGTGTGCCCGATACCATGCGCCGGAGGGGACACTTTGACGATGGGGAAGGTACCCGCGATAAACGTTAGGTATGAAATAGGTAGTAATTAGGATTGTGTTAATCGTTAAAATAGGTATAATATAAACATTATGTTTGGAAATAGTTCAGGAGCAAAGACGTGGCGGGCGGGGGCCGCGGTGTTTTTGGCCTTTATTTTTATAATTAACGACATTTCGTACGCGATACCCTCGCGAAATTCTTATATTCGCGACTCTTTCGCGAATCTTGCCCCTACCACAGGTATTGACCCCATATGTTCAGTCCAAAGATCTCCCGACGGCAAACACTACACAATAGGTGACCCCGACAACAGACTGATGGACAGGTGGTTAATTATGGACATATTCACCTGTATCGGCAAATTCCTTGAAACGGCAATAGAGCAGGATATGGAAAATCCCCTGGCTTTGCTTATTCCCAAACTTGAAAGCAGAATGAGGGTTTTAAGGATGGCTTCACAGGGACCTCCGAATGATATACTTGAATGGGTCAATGTAAGGGATATCCGTGAGATACGTCGCGGGAAGATACTTTCCGGGTTTTCCCTGCCTGTGAGAGATCAGGGATATGGCGCGCGTGAAATCGAGTTCAGCTTGGAAAAAGGAGATGCCTATCTTCCCATGGGCGACGGTAAAAAGATGTTTCTCAGTTTCTCGGGGTGGGTAGGAATGCCCGAAATGATTCAAAAACTTTCCCAGTCGGAAGAGAAGCCCTCAGAAAAAAAAGGTATCCCGCAAGGCGATAGCGACGATCTTCACAGAGAAGACACAACCATACGACCGTCTGATGAAACAGGAAGGCAAATCGAAAATTTCCCTGAAAAGGCCGACGTTGGTTTTGGCGGATTTTTGTTTTTTTTATACGAGATATTCCTTGATGTTTATGGTTTTCTCGAGGGTGTTTTGGGAACTGGCAGCGGGTCCTGGAATACCGCGCTTTTTATCCTGATGGCACCGCTTAGCCCAGATCGCAAAAACCAGGAAGACGCTTCGCTTCGCGCTTTTTTAAAACAGATAGAAAAATATCCACTCCTTTCGGCGGAGGAGGAACGTGAATTGCTGGAACTTTATAGATTGAAGGGGGATGCGGAAGCCTTCTCCCGGCTTGTCAGGTCGAACCTGCGGCTCGTTGTTTCCATCGCTAAGAAGTTTACTTTCTACGGCGCGGAACTTTTAGTGTTGATACAGGAAGGTACTATAGGCCTTATGATGGGCATAGTACGTTATGACCCTTCATTCAACACACGGTTAAGCACTATCGCGGTGCAATACATAAAGAGGGAAGTAAGGAAAGCGTTACATGAAAACAGGTGGAAGGTGAGGATACCCCGGCATTCGGGGGAAGATATCTCCAAAATAAGCCGTATAAGGGCAAGGAACGAAGCTCTTACAGGGAGAGAGCTGTCTGCCGAAGAGATGGCGGGTTTAACCGGACTTTCTGTCTCCCGGGTCAGGACAGCGATGGAAAGGGACCATACATATGTGTCTATCGACAGATCCCGGGACCAGGATGATGAATATGCCGGTGAAATCACCGAAGGCCTGGCCGCTGAAAACACCCAGCTTTCGCTCAGGATGGCCATGATGGACCTTGAAACTCTTTTAAATAAAGCCCTGGAGAAACTTGAAAAAAGAAGTTCTTCTGAATACGCTCGAACAATGATCGAGATATTCAAGTTGTACGAAGGCCTTACGGAAGAAAAAGGGCTGAACATGGAGGAAATCGGACGGCGTTTCGGGGTGACTCAGAGCCGGATAGGTGAGATAAGGCTTATCGTAATGAGAACCTTAAGGAACATCGCGGATCTTGATATTAAAAGATCTTCACGACGGTCCCGGCGGAAGGACGGAGACGGCATACCGCCGCCGGCCGGCGGTGAGTTTATGGAGTTTTTTATGGCATTGACGGAACTTTTCGAAAACGGCCTGCGCGTTTTTAGCGTGGCATGGAACGATCTTTACGCGTCTTTTCTGGCGGGAAGTTCAAGTTTTTTTATCGGGGGAATGTTCGCTTCACTGGGTACTCGGCCTTCGGCTGAAGATTTCGTTGCCGCGGCTAAAGACAATATCTCCTCGGGTAAGAACAAAGACGCGCTGCGTGTTCTCGAAAAAGCTATGGATGAGTATCCCGAAAACCCTAAGATAGCTGTAATGACGATGGGCGCCCTAAAAAAACTGGACCGTTACGAAGATGCTATTAAAGTAGGGGAAAAAGCGTTGAAGTCCGCTCCGGAAAACATCTATCTTCTCAACACTCTCGCGAATGTGTACATAAAGGCCGGCCGAGCGGAAAAGGCCGTACCGCTGGCCTTGAAAATAACTGAAATGTTTCCTGATGACCTTTTCGCGATGAACATCCTGGCAGAGGCCTTCCTTGAGCTGGGCAAGATAGAAGCGGCGAGGAATGTCTGCCTTGTTTCTATAGAAAAGTCCCCGGAAAACGTGGTTTCCCGAAACATGCTCGCTAAAACATATCTAAGGTCGGGGAATTATGCCGAAGCGATCGGAACGTCAGAGACCACACTGGCCATGTTTCCCGGCGACATAATCGCAATATCGACGCTGATGAAAGCCCATATCGGTATCGGCAGTCCCGAAAAAGCCATTAAACTGGGCGAAAAGCAGTTAAGGAAGGTGGGACAAAACGCGACCATACGGAACATCATGGCGATCGCCTACATCGAAACAGGTCAGAAGGAATATGCAGTTGTTTTCGCCGAGGAAACCGCACGACAGTTTCCCGATGACCCGGCTGCCCGGAACACGCTCGCAAAATGCTATATGGAAGCGAGAAGGTACGGCCCGGCGCTGTCTCTCGCCCAGGCCACGGTAAGAAAGTTCCCTAGCGACTTTTTTGCCTGGAACACTCTGGTGAGGTTTTATATAAAAACC
>SLID01000095.1 GCA_007135805.1 Candidatus Omnitrophota bacterium
CTCTTGAATCTTGGACTCATTTTACACCCCCTTAGAGGGTGTATTTTTGGGTAACATTAATTATGAGTCAACGATTCAATTTTTTTCTGCCTTCGGTAACATTTAATGTGAGTCAATTCGATGTCCAAATTCCTCTTGCGACTTGTCTTCCAATCTGTTATAATCTCGGCTCTGACATAACAACTGACGCGGGGTGGAGCAGAGGTAGCTCGTGAGGCTCATAACCTCAAGGTCGGAGGTTCGATTCCTTCCCCCGCAACCAAATAAAAAAAACCTGCGTCCAAAAACGCGGGTTTTTTATTTGGGGGACATCCGCCGGGGAAAGGCGGATGCCTGATCTATTCGTCAGTTTTTCCCGGAAAACCCCTTTTTCCCGGTCAAAACTTCCTCACAGATCTTTGCGGGGTCAGGGACCTTGGCGTGCCGAGGGGATGCCCTGGCGGTTACCTTCCCATACAATCGAATATAAAAAACCTGCGCTCAAAAACGCGGGTTTTTTATTGGGGGACATCCGCCGCAAAAAGGCGGATGTCTGATCTCTTCGTCAGTTTTTTCCGGAAAACCCTGTTTTCCGTTCAAAACTTCCTCACAGATCTTTGCGGGGTCAGGGACCTTGGCGTGCCGAGGGGGTCGCCCTGGCGGTTGCCTTCCCCCGCAACCAATATAAAAAAACCCGCGCACGAAAACGCGGGTTTTTTATTGGGGGACATCCGCCGCAAAAAGGCGGATGTCTGATCTCTTCGTCAGTTTTTCTCTCCCCGGGGAGGTCAGCCAATGTGATTGACACTGTCAGGCAGGTATGATATAAAAAAAGCTCTTGCCATGACCTTGCGGAGTAATACTTATAAAATAAGGTGGGAAAAATGATAAAAAGATATTCACGCCCCGAGATGTCGGGTATCTGGGACGAAGAGAACAGGTTCCAGAAAATGCTCGAAGTGGAGATACTCGCGTGCGAAGCCTTCGCGAAACTTAAACTTATCCCCGCCTCCGCCGCGAAAAACATAAAAGAAAAAGCCTCGTTCAGCCTGGAAGGCATAAACGAGATCGAGAAAGTCACAAATCACGACGTTGTCGCTTTTATAAAGAACGTTTCCGAAAGTATAGGGGATGACGCGAAGTATTTCCACTATGGGCTCACTTCCAGCGACGTTTTGGATACGGCTCTGTCTATCCAGATGGTGGAAGCCGCGGATATCCTGATAAAGGGTATTGAAAAACTATCCGGGACCCTCAAAAAGAAGGCCCTGGAACACAAAAATACCCCCATGATGGGCAGATCCCACGGTGTACACGCCGAGCCGATAACCTTCGGTCTGAAAATGGCGCTGTACTTCAGGGAAATGGAGAGGAACCTTGAAAGGATGAGAAACGCCCGTAAGAACATAGCGGTAGGAAAGATCTCGGGCTCGGTGGGGACATTCGCGAATGTCGATCCCGATGTCGAGGAATATGTATGCGGAAAACTTGGGTTCCAGCCCGCGCGCGTTTCCAGCCAGATAATACAACGGGACAGGCACGCCTATTACCTGAACGTAATAGCTCTTGTCGGGGCGACCCTTGAGAAAATAGCGCTTGAAGTAAGGGGACTGCAGAAAACAGAGATAAATGAGGTCCAGGAGTATTTCGGCAAGGGCCAGACCGGGTCCTCGAGTATGCCGCACAAGAAGAACCCCATAATGTCCGAGAGAATAACGGGCCTTGCCCGGGTTTTACGCGGTAACGCCATGGCCGCGCTTGAGAATGTGGCCCTCTGGCATGAAAGGGACATATCCCATTCTTCCGTGGAGCGGGTGATCCTCCCTGATTCCTGCATTCTGCTGGACTACATGCTCGCTAAATCCGATGAACTTGTCGCGAAACTTATCGTTAACAGTGAGCGGATGCTTGAAAATATGGATGTTTCCGGTGGGCTGGTTTATTCCCAGCATATCATGCTGGAACTGATAAAGAAGGGAGCTACGAGGATAGAGGCGTACGATCTCATACAGGGAGCCGCGCTGGCTTGTTATTCGGGGGAGAAAAGTTTCCGCGACCTTGTTATGGAAGACCCCGGGGTTAAGGGGTATCTGACCGAAAAAGAAATATCCGATTGTTTCAGCCTGGATTACCATTTACGTCATGTTGATACCATCTTCAAGAACATAGGCCTTTAACTTAACACCCTAAAAAAAGCGGCGTCCGGAGAGGAAAAAATGAAGGGTTCACGCGGAATAACCTACAAGAAAGCGGGAGTTGACATAACAAAGGCCGATAAACTGATAAAAGATATGGCCGGGGTTATTAACGGTACCCGTGTAAAAGGAAGCATGGGGGCCGTCGGGGGGTTCGGAGGATTGTTCGACCTTTCCAAGGCGGGAAAAGGGAAAGATATTCTTGTCGCTTCCACCGACGGGGTAGGCACCAAACTTAAAGTGGCGCAGATAGCCGAAAAGCACGATACCGTGGGGCAGGACCTTGTTGCCATGTGCGTGAACGATATTTTGTGCTGCGGAGCCCGGCCGCTTTTTTTTCTCGACTATTTCGCGTGCGGAGAATTAAATAAAAAAATATGGAACGCTGTCCTGAAAGGAATAGTTGACGGATGTCACAAGGCCGGCTGTGCCCTTCTTGGAGGAGAAACGGCTGAGATGCCTGGTATGTACGCCAAAGGCGAATATGACCTCGCGGGGTTTTCGGTGGGTTCTTTGGCCAGAAAAGATATTATCGACGGCAAAAAGATAAAACCCGGTGACGCGATACTGGGGATAGCGTCGAGTGGTTTGCATTCCAATGGATTTTCACTGGTTCGCAAGCTCTTTTCTTCATCCGAGATAAAAAAACGCCGCCGTACGTTCCTGGCGCCTACCGTCATATATGCCGGACCGTTCTCGGCTCTTGTCCGGTCAGTAGGGATAAAAGGCGCCGCGCACATAACAGGGGGAGGGATAACTGATAATGTCCCGCGGATGCTTCCCCGGGGAGTTAAAGCGGTTATCAATAAGGGCAGCTGGAAGATACCGGTGATATTTGACGAAATAAGTGAACGGGCGGGCTTAGGGGAAAAAGAAATGTACCGGACTTTCAACATGGGTATTGGAATGGCGCTTGTTATCCCGAGTTCAGGCGCGACAAAAGCTCGAAAGATACTCCTGAAAAAGTTTGGCATGAAAAGCTGGGTCATAGGTGTTGTTGAAAAAGGCGATAAAAAGGTGGAGATGAGAAAAGGAGAGGTTGGATGAATATACTTGTTCTGGGGGCCGGGGGAAGAGAACACGCCATATGCTGGAAATTGCGCCAAAGTGAAAAAGTAAAGGAGCTATATTGCGCTCCAGGTAACGGAGGCACGGGGTTTCACGCCACCAATGTCAACCTGGATGTCAGCAAACATAAGAAGGTCGCGTCTTTCTGCAAAAAAAACCGCGTCGACCTGGTTGTAGTGGGGCCCGAGGCTCCTCTCGCGGTCGGGATAACCGACGATCTCCGTAAGGCGGGTATTGCCGTGTTCGGACCTTTGTACGCCGCCGCGCGCCTGGAATCCAGCAAGATATTCGCCAAAGAGCTTATGGGGCGGTATGGTGTGCCTACGGCCCGTTTCAGGGTGTTTGACGATTTTGAACGTGCCAGGACTTATATACTGGATTCAGATCTGCCGGTTGTAGTTAAGGCCTACGGGCTGGCCGCGGGTAAGGGGGTCATCATAGCCAACACTCACGAGGAAGCCATAGAATCCGCGCGCAAAATGCTTATCGGCAGGGAGTTTGGTTCGGCAGGCCGTCGCATAATAGTAGAGGAATTTCTCAGCGGCCGGGAGGCATCCATACTGGTGGTCACCGATGGTGATGCTGTTATCCCTCTAGCTACCAGCCAGGACCACAAAAGGGCTTATGACGGGGATACGGGGCCTAACACCGGAGGGATGGGCGCTTTTTCACCTACTCCGCTTATAGGCAAAAAAGCGTTCAAAGAGATAATGAGCAGGATAATCGAACCGACCATACGCGGCCTGAAGAACGAGAAAATAGACTACCAGGGGGTGCTTTACGCGGGTATCATGATGACGGAAGACGGGCCTAAAGCTTTGGAATATAACGTGCGTTTTGGAGATCCTGAAACACAGGCGATATTGCCGCGCATGCGGTCGGATTTGGCGGAGCTGCTCATGAATGCCGCGACAGGTCAGCTTGCGGGTACTACTCTCGAGTGGGACGAACGCGAAAGTGTTTGTGTGGTACTCGCCGCGGAGGGATATCCCGGTGAATACGATAAAGGAAAGGAGATCACCGGAATAATAGAGGCCATGGACGCGCAGGCCATTATTTTTCATGCCGGCACGAAGTATGACGGCGATAAGCTGGTAACCTCGGGCGGCAGGGTAATGAGCGTCGTGGGAATGGGTGACGGCATGAAACAGGCGACAGAATCCGCTTACAGGGGAGTTAGCAAAATACATTTCGACGGTATGTGGTACCGTAGCGATATAGGCGCCGGAGTAGCTGCCGGGATAAATTCGTGAACTAAGGAGGAAAAATATGCCCAAAAAACCAGTAGTTAGTATAGTAATGGGGAGCGACTCGGATCTCCCGGTAATGCAGGAATCTTTCGCCGTTCTGGAAACGTTCGGCTTGCCATACGAAGTGAAAGTGCTTTCAGCCCACAGATGTCCCGACAAGACGGCGCTTTTTGCCAAATCGGCGGCAAAAAAAGGAATAATGGTCATAATCGCCGCCGCCGGAGGTGCCGCGCACCTGGCCGGTGTAGTAGCCGCGCATACCACTCTGCCCGTTGTGGGTGTACCGATGAATTCGCAGCTGGACGGCCTGGATTCGCTTTTGTCGACGGTACAGATGCCCTCCGGGATACCGGTAGCCACTGTGGCTATAGGGAAAGCAGGAGCTGTAAATGCCGCCATACTCGCGGCCCAGATCGTGGCGCTCAGCTCTCCAGCTGTCAGTAAAAAAATGCGTCAGCATAAGGAAGAGCTGGTGAAAAAGGTGGAACAGAAGAACCGTAAACTTAATTTGTCTGGTAAAAAGTCCTGAGGCGAATGCGCCTGGCGGAACTTTACGAGAGGTATGAAAGACATCAAGAAAATACTTTTTGTTTGTACGGGAAATAGCTGCAGAAGCATAATGGCGGAGGCCTATTTCAACAAGCTTATCGGCTTTGAAGATGCGCCTTTTGAGGCGAGGTCGGCGGGGACAATAGCGATCGAAGGCCTCCTTCCCTCGGATGAAGTGCTGGTACTTCTGGGTCAGGAAGCCATAAATACCACGCCTTACAAGTCAAAGCCCCTTAAGCGGGAAAATGTGGAATGGGCCGATCTTATTCTTGTTATGGCACCTGAACATAGAATGGCGGTGCTCGATATTTCACCCGGATCGGCCGAGAAAGTCAGGTTCCTGGGAGAGTTCAATCCGGTGGGGGAAGAAGTCGTTATTCCGGACCCTATCGGGCGTCCGATGGCGTTTTACCGGTCGTCTTTCGGTATCATAAAACAGTCTCTGGAGGAGTTGATCAAATGGCTAAAAGGATAGCCGTGGGTTCTGATCACGGCGGGTTTGCCCTTAAGAAAAATGTCATCGAGGAACTTCGAAAAAAGAGGTATAACGTGTATGACGCGGGTACCCATAGCCCTGAGCCATGCGATTATCCTGATGTAGGATTCGAGTGCGCCGCCAGGGTATCCCGCGGAAAAGAAAAGAGGGCCATACTTATATGCAGGACCGGCATAGGTATGGCTATCATAGCCAACAAGCTTCCCGGTGTAAGGGCCGGGGTTTGCGACAGGCCCCTGGAGGCGGTTTCGGCCCGGGAACACAATGACATAAATGTTCTGGTACTGGCGGCTGATCGTATATCAGTCAGGGACGCCGTGCGTATTGTTAATGTCTGGCTTTCGACGAGGGCCAGGAGGGGTCGTCACGCCAGAAGGGTCGACCGGATAAAAGAATACGAGCAAAAAGTCTTCAAAAAGAACATATAGCGGGCATAAACGCGCAGGGAGAAAAAATGGAACATTTATATAAAGCCGATCCAGAGATATTTTCAGCTGTTTTGAAGGAAACAAAACGGCAGGAAGAGGGAATAGAACTTATAGCCAGTGAAAATTTTGTTTCGCGGGCGGTTGCGGAAGCCGCGTCCTGTTCCATGACCAACAAATACGCGGAAGGGTATCCGAGGGCGCGGTATTACGGCGGCTGTGAGTGGGTAGACCTTGCCGAGGAGCTGGCCATACAGCGCGCCAAACAACTTTTCGGCGCGGATCACGCGAACGTCCAGCCGCATTCAGGGTCACAGGCCAATCTGGCGGTATATTACGCCGCGGTAAACCCCGGGGATACGGTGCTTGCCATGGATCTGGCATGCGGAGGGCATCTTACGCACGGCCACCCGAAAAATTTTTCGGGGATGCATTACAATATGGTTTTTTACGGGGTTTTACCGGAAACCGAGACGCTGGACTTTGACGAAATACGAGGCAAAGCCCTGGAAACCAGACCCAAGATGATAATTGCCGGCGCTTCGGCATATCCGAGGACTATAGATTTCGCCAAGTTCAGGGAAATTTGCGACGAGGTAGGCGCGGTGCTCATGGTGGACATGGCCCATATAGCCGGCCTCGTGGCCGCCGGAGAACACCCGAGCCCGGTAGGCGTTTCCGAGTTTGTAACCACGACCACGCACAAGACCCTCAGAGGGCCTAGATCGGGCATGATACTATGCCGCCAGGAGTTCGCCAAAAAAATAAATTCTGTCGTGTTCCCGGGCATACAGGGAGGCCCGTTGATGCATGTTATAGCGGCGAAAGCCGTCGCGTTCAAGGAAGCGCTTCGCCCGGAATTCGCGGATTATCAGAAACAAACGGTCCTGAACGCCAGGACTCTCGCGGCGGAACTGGCCTCCAGAGGGTACAGGATAGTTTCGGGAGGAACCGATAACCACCTGATGCTGGTGGACCTCAGTGATAAGGGAGTGACCGGGAAAGAAGCTGAAGCTTGTCTTGAGAAAGCGGGCATAACCGTGAACAAGAACCTTATTCCTTTCGACAAGCAAAGTCCTTTTGTGACCAGCGGTATACGGCTAGGAACTCCCTCGGTCACGACAAGGGCGATGGGATCCGGTGAAATGGTAAAGGTCGCCGAGTTTATCGATAAGGCCATATCGTCGCGCGAAGACGACGCCCGACTTGACGCTATAAAGGAAGAGATCAGGGAAATGCTTAAAGGGTTCCCCTTGTACCCTGATTGGATAAAAGAAATGGAAGATATAGCGCGGGGATGATCATGGCCAGGAAAAAAACCACTGAAAGTGTTCTTCCAAAAAAGTCCTCGAAAAGAAACGCTGAAAAACGTCCCAGCTGGGACATCTATTTTCTGGACATAGCTCATCTTGTGGCGACAAGGTCGACCTGCCTGAGAAGACAGGTGGGGACGGTAGTCGTAAAGAACAAGCAGATACTTGCCACCGGCTATAACGGGGCGCCCATGGGGATAACCCACTGCGATGAGACCGGATGTCTGAGAGAAAAGCTGCGAGTCCCCTCGGGACAGCGGCACGAGCTTTGCAGGGCGCTTCACGCCGAGCAGAACGCTTTTCTCCAGGCCGCGCGCCATGGCGTCAACCTGGACGGGGCTACCCTTTACATAACGGTACAACCCTGCGCTATATGCGCCAAGATGATCATAAACGCTGGCATAAAGAAAGTGGTTATTGACGGAAACTATCCGGACGAAATGGCGGTAGGTTTTTTACGCGAGGGGAAAGTGAATATGGTGGTGATAAAGCGATGAAGTGCCCTTTCTGCTCACATATGGACGATAAAGTCATAGACTCGCGGATGAGCGCCGAAGGGATGAGTATACGGAGGAGGCGAGAATGCCTTAAATGCGGGAAAAGGTTCACCACTTACGAGTATGTTGAAGACACGCCAATGATGGTGGTGAAACGTAACGGTACACGCAAAAGGTTTGACAGGGAAAAGATAAAAGAAGGAATAATGAAAGCCTGCGAAAAACGCCCTGTGAGCCTTGACAAAATAGAGGAAATAATTGAAGAGATAGCCAAAGAGCTGCAAAAAAAAGCCGACCAGGAAGTAAAGACCACCAGGATAGGTACCATGGTAATGGAAAGATTGTACGAGATAGACGAAGTGGCGTATGTGAGATTCGCCTCGGTATACAGAAGGTTCAAGGACGTATCCCATTTCCGCAAAGAGCTCGAGAAATTCCTCGGTTAACCGATATTGCTCCATATAACCAGATCCGTCCGGTTACATGTCCTGACAGGGCTTTGGGCGGCCTTATTCCAACGGCCGGAAAATTTCCACATCAGCTGAATGCTTGCCAAGCCATTCGGTCATGACGCTTGCCCGCTTTTCAGCCATCATATTCTCTCTGATAAAACTTTTTATTTCATCGGTCAGGTCTTCTTCCGAGGCTTTATGGACATTGTCTACACGGGTTAGGAGCATTCCACGGAAAGTCACCATGGGTTCCGGAAAACCTCCCTCGCCTTTCTCCAGTGCCGATGTTACGAGCTCCCGGGCGGGGGCAAGGTCATTTATTTCAGAGTTTACGCTTAAGGGCGCGGTGGAAATTATCTCGGCGTCCGCTGAGAGGGCGGCGTCCTCAAAAGTGATCGCCCCGGAAGATATGTCTTCGAAAAGGGCCTCGGCCTTTACCTCTGCCATATCAAGGCTTTTAACGTTCCTGATAGCTTCCGCGAGACGATCTCGCGCTTCATCTAAGGAAAGAGGCCGGGGAGCTTGCCGGCCTGTTCTTTTTATCAGGAAAGCGTACCCGCTGTCGGGATGCGAAAAGAGCGGATGGCTGGTCTCTCCATCCCGAAGAGCGAAAGCGGCTTCGGAAAATCCCCAGAATTTCTCGGTCTCAGGGAGAGGATCTTCTCTGGCGAAAGACCCTGTTTCCCCGTATTCGAGGCCTGCCTCAGCGGCTATTTCTTTGAGTGAAAAATCTTTAAGGCCGATATCCGCGTGGATATCTTCGAGTAGAAGTGAGACACGTTCTCTTTCCTCCGTGGTCGAGTAAGGCACTTTGATATAAGCGGCTTGGGCTTTTTCATGGGAAAAAAGGCGATCCTTAGTGCGTTCAAAGGTATCCAGGACTTCCTGTTCACTGACCTCGACATCTTGAGCGAACACTTCCTTATCCAGTAGAAAGTACGACAATGTAACGCGGTTGGCGTGTTCGAAATACCGCTCGCGGATATCCTGATCCGAGACCGTTATGTCTCCGGTAAGACGGTCGCGGAACTTCATGACAAGCAGATTTTCTCTTACAAGTTCCTCGAACTGGCGTGGAGACAGGGCTATGGCGGGGTTTCTTAATATTGAGTTATATATGGCGTTATCAAAAGCCCCATCCCGCTGAAAAAGAGGATGAGAAGCTATAAAGAACATCACCTCGCGGTTCGATACCTTAAGCCCTTCTTCTTTTGCCGACATAAGCATAAGAAGACGTTCCCAGGCCATAGTGTTCATGAGATGCTGGTCCTGGAAAAGGGCCCTTAATTGATCGTGCTCGGCGAAATAGTTAAGTATCATGTGAGCGCGTACCCCGCGCAGGCTGTCCCTGAAATTTTCCGCAGATATAGTCCGGCCCAGTATCCTGCCCGCCGGTTGAGGGCGGTCCGCGATGGAACCCACTCCCCAGAAAACAAAAGCTGGTATTATTATAAGCAGAAGCCCCGCGAGCACCCTTTTCGAGAATTTTCTGCTGCGCATTACGCTCAGGACCATTGATCGCCTCCCTTGTAAAAAGCGCGCTATACATGACACGTCAGAGTTATATTATAGTTTTTTTTTGGTTTCGGACAAGGGATATATCCCATAAACCCGCTTCCCCGATACCGGTCCTTTAGGACCTTACCTAACCCAAGGTGATAAGCTTTCTGAACGGGGATTATGAGATAGGGGGCTTTGATTGACGCTTCTCCCGGAGCGTGATAAACTAACGATTCAGGGGGGAGATAATGGACATCGTAAACAGTCTGGTAGAGGGCGGTAAGTTCCTGCACGCGCACGCTCTTGTTATTGGTTCCGGGGGCAATTTAAGTATCCGGGAATCGAACTTTTTCACCATAAAACGCGGCGGCGCGGACATGTCCAAAGCGAATACCGAAGATTACATAAAGATCCCGTTTTCCCCGTCCGCTCCTCCGGAAGACAGCCGGTTAAGTTCCGAAAGTCTTTTGCATTGGGCCTGTTACGCCTCCAAAGGCGATGTCAGGGCCGTGGCGCACGCCCATCCACCTTATGCCATCAGGGCGGCAAGGCGCCGTAATGTACTCAAAAGCGCTTCTTATGAATTTGACTGCCTCGTAGGGCCTTCGATCCCGGTCATTCCTTATTTAGGTCCGGGAAGCCGCGAATTAAGCGACGCCGTCGCGGCAAAGATCGGTTCCGGCGAAACCGCGGTATTAATGAAAAGGCACGGCATAGTGGCTGTTGGAGAGAGTATAGAGCAGGCTTGCAACAGGATACTGGCTGTTGAGAGGGCGTGCATGACTTTATAGCTGTTTGACGGGTTCGTTCTTAATAGGATAGGTCAAAAATTTTGGGAGGGACATTTATGCCCGGAAAAGAAGAAACAATGCGTGAAATGGACGACGCCGCGAAACTCGCCGGTGAAGAGTTCGAAAAACATTGCGATGAATGGTCCTGCAAAGATGTCGTTAAGTGGTGGGCGAGCTGGTATCTTAAGGCCGGGCATAAGCGTCTCGGAAGAATACTTGTCGCCAGGTCAAAAAGGGAACAGTGAAGATCACGCCTTTAAGGCAGGCGTTCCTATGGCGGAAAACTTACCAGTAAAACTCTATGAACAGATCCCGCATACGGCGGACCTGGCCTTGAAGGTGTATGGCCCCGATCTTAAGGGCTTGTTCGAGAACGCGGCTTTTGGAATGTTCGACATAATTCTTGAGAAGGAGGGGCCGGTTTCCGGAAAGAAGGTAAAAATAGAAGTTTCTGCCCCGGATGAAGGAACGCTTCTTATCGACTGGCTTAACGAACTCCTATATGTGTATCGTGAAACGCGATCCTCTCTCGGAGGTTTCAGTGTAAACAGCGTAACGTCGACCTGGGTCTCTGGGACCGCTTTCACCGGTGATAAGGGAGAAACTGGCGAAAAAAAGGAAATAAAAGCGGCTACATATCATGATGTTAAGATAAGGCCTTCAGGCGATGGCCTAGAGACGATAATAATTTTTGACGTTTGACGGAAATGACATGACACGCGCTTTCGCGGGAAAACTGGAAAAAGTCGATGATTGCAAGTGGCGTATACCCCGGACATACATGGATGGTATGCGTGTGGAAGGGCTTATATACGCGGACGAGAACATGATCCCGGGAATCCTCGGGGATAACGCTCCTCAGCAGGTGGCCAATGCCGCGCATCTTCCCGGAATAGTAAGGGCGTCCATAGCCATGCCTGATATCCACTGGGGATACGGCCTGCCCATAGGAGGGGTTATCGCCACGGATATAGACTCGGGGGGAGTTGTAACTCCCGGCGGAGTGGGATACGACATAAATTGCGGAGTACGTCTTCTGCGTTCCGACATAAGCGCCTCATCGGCCTCGCGCAATATAAAAAAACTTCTTGATACTCTTTTTTCCACCGTACCCGCGGGAGTGGGGTCTACCGGCGATATACACATAGGTGCGAAACAGCAGAAAGAGGTCATGGTAAAAGGCGCCGCCTGGGTGGTAGAAAAGGGATATGGCTGGCAAAGTGACCTGGAGAATTGTGAAGAGAACGGCGCTATTGACGGCGCCGATCCTGAGACAGTTTCGGAAAGAGCGCTCAAAAGGGCCAGAGCCCAGCTGGGAACACTTGGCTCGGGCAACCATTTTTTGGAAATACAGCTTGTCGACGAAATATACCGCCCGGAGATAGCCGAAGCCTTCGGTATAAAGGAAGGCATGATAACGGTCATGATACATACCGGCAGCAGAGGTTTTGGACATCAGATATGTACTGATTATGCCTCTGAAATGATAAAGCTGTCCGGCAAGTACGGTATAAGTGTGCCTGACAGACAGCTTTCCTGTGTTCCGGTAAAAAGTTCTCACGGCCGGGATTATCTTGGGGCGATGCGGAGCGCGGCCAATTTTGCCTGGGGCAATCGCCAGGCTATAACACATCTCGTCCGGACATCGTTCGAGAAGGTTTTCGGTGAGTCGGCAGCGTCCATGGGGATGACACTGGTATATGATGTAGCGCACAATATAGCCAAACTGGAAAAGTATACCGTAGACGGAAAAGAACGGGTTTTATGCGTGCATCGTAAGGGCGCCACAAGGGCTTTTCCTCCGGGCGACGAGGCCCTTCCGGCTCGCTACAAGGCATCGGGCCAGCCGGTGATAATACCGGGTGACATGGGAAGGTATTCGTATCTTCTGGCGGGAACGTCCCTGGGAGGCGAGACTTTTTATTCCACCTGCCATGGCGCCGGGCGGTGTCTGTCTCGGACAGCGGCCGTTAAAGCCGCGCGCGGAAGGTCTATATCAGGGGAGCTCGAAGGAAAAGGCATATTTGTAAGGTGGACCGGCCGGGATACCCTCGCGGAGGAAGCGCCTTCGGCGTACAAAGATGTGACCAGAGTAGTGGATGTTGTCGAGAAAGCGGGAATATCGGCAAAAGTGGCCCGAATGAAACCCCTTGGTGTAGTGAAAGGGTAGAGCGGTATTTGCCGGAGATTTTTTTGCGCATTCTCCGTAATGCCATGTCTTTCGGCGCCGGGTCACTGAGTTTCATTTTGTTCACCGGAATCCGGATAGCGCGAGTCCAACAAAAAGGTGTTGAGTCAAGTTCTAATGAACGGGAAATTTTTACGTGAGTAGGGACCAAAATAAAGAATTATTTTGTCATATTTTGGAAGATCAAAACCGAACCCTTTTTATTGGGCGAGGTTGCCGGCCGGGTTTTACCGGGACGGTTTTTTAAAGGGAGAGGAAAAATAATATGCTTGATCCAAAATTTATAAGAGAAAACCCTGACAAAGTGAGGGCGGCCCTCAAGGATCGTAATTGTGATGTCTCTATGGTTGACAGGTTCCAGGAACTTGACGACTTGCGCAGAAAACTGATAACAGAGACTGAAACCCTCAAAAAGGACAAGAACGAAGCTTCAAAAAAGATAGGGGAACTGATAAAGAACAAGGGTGACGTAACGGAAGCAAAAAAAGAGGTTGCCCAGATCAACGAAAGAATAAAAGACCTGGATGACAAATTGAGGGAAGTGGAAACCAATTTCAGGAGTCTGCTTGACATGATACCCAACGTACCGCATGAAAGCGTTCCTGTCGGCTCAAGCGAGGAGGACAACCTGGTAGTAAGGGAATGGGGCAGTAAGAAAACTTTCGATTTTACACCCCAAGACCATGTGGAAATCGGCAAAGTATGCGGCCTCTTCGACCTCGAAAGGGGATCCAAGGTCACGGGGTCTTTCTTTCCCATTTTTACAGGGGACGGAGCCCGCCTTGAGAGGGCGCTCATAAACTATATGCTCGACGTTCATATTAACGAGCATGGGTACCGGGAACTGTTTCCGCCGGTTCTTGTTAACCGGAAAAGTATGTACGGGACCGGCCAGATACCCAAACTTGAAAGTGATATGTATAGGATAGACGAGGAAGATCTTTTTCTTATCCCGACCGCCGAGGTGCCTGTCACCAATTATCACGCCGATGAGACGATACCTGAAGAGGATCTTCCTCTTTACTACACCGCGTACACCTGTTGTTTCAGGCGTGAAGCGGGATCATACGGTAAGGATACCCGCGGTCTTATCCGCGTGCACCAGTTCGACAAGGTGGAAATGGTGAAGTTCTGCAAGCCTGAAGATTCTATGCGCGAGCTTGAGAAACTTGTAGAAGACGCCGAGGATATACTGAAAAGACTGGGGCTGGCTTACAGGGTATCGGCCCTTTGCACGTTTGATCTCAGTTTCGCGGCGCATAAGTGTTACGACATAGAGATATGGGCGCCGGGTACCGGGAAATGGCTTGAGGTTTCCAGTTGTTCGGTGTTCACCGATTTCCAGGCCCGCAGAGCCGGCATAAAGTATCAGCCCGCCGATAGGTCAGCCAAAGCGGGGTACCTGCACACCCTTAACGGGTCGGGCCTGGCGCTTCCCCGTCTCGTTATCGCTCTGGTGGAGACATATCAAACCTCCGAAGGCGCCGTTGAGATACCGGAAGAGCTCCGGCCGTATTTCGGCGGAAGGAGCACCATCGAGAGGCGTGGATAAATCCGGGGCGAAAAATATCGAACAATAACGCCGGGTGAAACTTTTCCGTATATCCTGAAGGGAGACAAAACTGATGGCTAAAACATTTAAGACTATCCTTGGCCTCGCCATGATACCCGTCGCGGTCGGGACCGCGAAAGCATTCCACCTGGCTATATCCGATATAAGCCTTTTTAGCGGTATGCTGCGGGTTCTGGAAAGGGGAGTTCTGGCTTATCTCGCTTTTCACCTGCTCATAATACGGCCGGTCTATATCTATGTTCTGGGGCATGAATGCGTTCATATACTCGCGACGTGGCTTTGCGGGGGGCGTGTGGTTTCTTTCAGTGTTACGCCCTCGGGCGGCAATGTAGTGACTTCCAAGACCAACTTTTTCATCGAGCTCAGCCCTTATTTTGTCCCGTTTTACACTATTATGCTGGGAGCTGTTTATGTCCTGCTCCGGGCCACAGGCAAAAGCATCCCGCACATGACACCAATTTTTATTTTCCTTATAGGTGTCACTCTCGCGTTCCATTTTGTGATGACGGCCGAGATACTTAAAATGCAGCAGTCAGATATAGCCCGTTCGGGGCTTGTGTTCTCGCTCGTCCTGATACTTGTGCTCAATCTTGTGGTTGTGATGGCTGTTTTTTCGCCGCTTTTCCGCATATCTTTCCTGGATTTTATCAAGGATTCGTACGCCAACTCAGTTGAAATATACCGGATAGCTTACCTCCGGGTTACGTCCGCTTTAAAAGCCCTTACGGGGTGAACGTTTTTTAAGGGACCGGAACCTTGCCGATGACAGAGAAAATAGTCCATTTTTTTCTTAAGCGACACCTTCTCACAAACCTTATCTTTGTGGGTGTTATACTGGGAGGGGTACTTGCCTGGATCAACATTCCCAAAGAAGAACTTCCCGACATCACTTTCGATACCGTCAGGATAAGGGTTAATTATCCCGGAGCTTCCGCCGAGGATGTGGAATATTATGTTACTGAACCCATTGAGGAGGCTGTAAGAAGCCTGGACGGCGTTTACAGGGTGACAAGTTCCACCGGAGTAGGAAATTCATCCGTTAGCGTGGAAATAGAAAAATTTCATCCCGACAAGGATTCGGTAATAAACGAGATACGTGGAGAGGTTTTAAGCGTCCGCCTTCCGAGTGAAATAATCGACAAGCCGACGGTCAGGGTGTTCAAAACATCCAGAAAAGCGGTTATCGACGTGGGGCTTATATATAGCGGCAGTAACATCCTGACTGTTCCGGACCGCGCGAGACTGCAGAGGTACGCGATATCTTTAGAGGACCAGCTCATGGTTCTTCCCGAGGTAAGCAGGGTGGACCGGTCCGGGTACTTGAAGCAGGAGATACATATTAACGTGGTCCCGGAAAAGCTTGTGGAATATAACGTTCCTTTCAATGTGGTGATGAGAGAGATTACCGACGGCAATGTACGCCAGCCGGCGGGCAACATAGAAGATATAGACGAACCCAAGGTCACATTGGCGGGAGAGCTTGATTCCGTCGAAGAAATAAGACAAATGAGCGTCCAGGGTGGGTTTGAGGGGCAGATAATAAGGGTTGAGGATCTTGCTTATGTCGAGAAAGGTTTTGAAAAACCGGGGTCTATACTTAAGCTAAACGGACATGAAGGCGTGCTTCTCAGCGTGGCCAAAAGTTCACGGTACGGGATAGTTGAAGCGGTAAGCAGTATCGAGAGGACCGTGGAAACATTTAAAAAAAACGTGTTGAAAGACACGGGTATGGAGTTAGTTATCCTGGATGACGAGTCGTTCGACGTCCGTAACAGGCTCCGGGTGATAGGACTGAACGGTTTCATAGGGTTCAGCATGATACTTATAATGCTGTTTCTCTTCATGGATCTCAAGACAGGCGCCTGGGTAGCCATGGGTATCCCGTTCACCTTTTGTTTTACCATTCTCGGAGGTTTTCTTATAGGATATTCCGTCAACAACATAACTCTGGCGGCCATAATAATCGTGATGGGTATGGTAGTAGACGACGCCATTGTCGTGGCGGAGAACGTCAACCGCCTAAGAGACTCGGGTATGACCGGAGAAGAAGCCGCTGTTAAAGGCGTTTCTTTTGTGTTTCTTCCCGTCGTGGCGAGCATACTTACCACTTGTGTGGCTTTTGTTCCACTTTTCTTTTTTGCCGGCAGGTTCGGGGCCATGGTTCGATTTATCCCGGTCGTTATTTTTCTGATGCTGGGAGGAAGTCTTTTCGAGGCGCTCTTTATCCTTCCGGGGCATATTACGTTGTCGCCGGGAAATAACGGTACGTTCAGGAAATTAAAAGAAAAGTTCAGGGCCTTTCTCCTTTTTTCCGGCGTCCCGGGCGGACAAAACAACCGTTCTACACGTAAAGACTGGATATACAAGGCGGAAAATGTTTATGAAAGGATAGTGAGCGTATTCTTGCGGCATAAGATCATTGTTTTTGCCGGTGTGCTTCTGATATCTTTCATTTCTCTGAGGATAGCTTCGGGCAGCATGAGATTCGTTATGTTTCCCGACGAAGAGACCAGGGAAATAAGGCTTTTCGGGGAGACTCCCCCGGGAACTACAAGGTACCGGACGGCGGAACTTACCCAGCCCATAGAGGAAATGGTGATGGGTTACGCGGGTGAGGGCGTTATCGGGATGAGGAGCCACATAGCCCGAACGCGCAGGGGATCTGCTGCCCAGGAAAATAATTTCCGGATGAGAATAGAAATAACCCCTCCTGAAAAAAGAAGAATGTCGGCTGACCAGCTGATCGAAGAATGGTCGGATAAGATAAAAGATATGCCGGGGATAAGCAGATTCCGGATAAGCAAGACCTGGCACGGCCAGGAGAGCGATAGTCCTATCGAGATAATTGTCAAAGAGAACGACAACGTTCTCAGGGATCGTCTTGCCGAAGAGATCGCTGAAGAGTTGAGGCGGCATGAGCACCTTCTGAATGTCGAGGTCGACCGCCCGGTACAAACCCCGGAATACCGATTAACCCTCAATCGGGATACCATAAGGCGCCTGGCCATAAACCCTTCCGATATAGCCAGGACCCTGAGAGCCTCTCTGGAAGGCACTGTTCTATATGAGTTCAGGGGGCCTTACGATACCGTTTACACGCGCCTAACGCTGATTCCCGAAGCCAAGGACGACATCGACAAGATCTTTGATATTCCCATAGAGAACAGAGGGCAGTATCTTGTCCCGCTCCGGGATCTTGTAAGTGTGGAAAAAATAAAGACACCCGATTCCATAATAAGGGATGACCTGAGAAGAAGCACTATGGTATACGCTGACATAAAGCCCGGAGCTGGAATAACTCCGCTTGAAGTGGCCGAACATTTTGAAACAAAAGTGTTTCCGGCGCTAAGCGGTAAATATCCCACGTCCATCATAGAGTTCAGGGGAGAGGTAAGGGACGCGCGCGAGTCTGAACGTGATTTTATGTCGGCCGCGATAGTGGCCGCCGCGCTTATATACATAATTCTGGCACTTTTATTTAACTCGCTTATTAAGCCTTTCATGATCATGTTTACCATTCCTCTCGGGGTAATGGGTATAATTCTGGCTTTCTGGGCGCATGGCATGACGATGTACGGGTTTTTCGCGGTAATAGGCGCCCTGGGTCTGGCGGGAGTGGTGGTTAACGACAGTATTATCATGCTGTCGAAACTTGATATGGTCTTTGACCCGGGCAAAGATGTTTCAAAAAAAGACGCCCAGATAGCGGCTATCGCCAGGACAAGGTTTCGCGCGGTTGTCCTTACGACGCTGACAACCGTGGTCGCCATAATTCCCACAGCTTACGGGTGGGCCGGTTATGACGCTATGCTGGCGCAGATGATGCTTGGACTCTCCTGGGGGCTTTTATTTGGTACGGTGATAACTCTGGTTATTGTACCGTGTGTTTACAGTGTATACAGGGGGATGCAATACAGGTTGGGACAATAAAATGGCAAAACGTTTTTTGAAAGCGGTTGTATCGGCGGTTATAACTTGCGCTTTTTTCATTCCGGCACACGGGGAATCGGAAAAGACGGGGGCCAGGGAATTGTCGCTTGAGGAGTTCATAGAACTCAGCGCGGCGAATGACAAGGTATTCGAGGAGATACTGGTAGAAAATCTTAAGCTTAATTACCGAAAAAAGCTTAAACTCCCGGCGGACGATATAGTGATGTCCGTAAAGAATAGATATGTCGCCTTTTTGCGGCCCGACAAAGGTAAGCCCGAGTACAGTTTTTCCCTGGCAAAACTTTTTCCATATACCGGCACCGAGGTGGAAGCCGGCTACTTTTCCACTGTCAGGGGTCCGGGTGGAGGAGATGTCGACGCGGACCTTTACGCAATTGTGTCTCAGCCGATAGCGAGAAACGCTTTCGGCAAAACTAACCGTCTTTTGGACAGGATAGTGGGCCTTGAGGTCGAAATAGCGGGATACCAGATAGTGGAGGCATATGAAGCGTATCTGGAAGCGATGATAAAAGTATATTATGGGTGGAACGAATCTTATGAAAACCTTAGAACCGCGGAAAATTCCTACCGGGAAAGCAGAAGAATGCTGGATAATGTCAGGGAAAGACAAAAAAGCAATATCGCCCTGGCGGTTGACGTAAACAAGGTATACATACAGGTTCTTCTTAAGGAAGAAACTTTGATAGAGGCCCGAAACAGTTTTATGGAACAGACCAATCTGGTGAAAAAAAGTATTGGATACGATATCGGGGATGTCCTGGTCCCCGTAGAGTCTGATCCTTTTGACGGCATGGACATAGATTTTGAGAGTGAATACCGCGTGTTCCGTGAACATGGCAGGACTTCCGTTATCCTTGAAATGCTTGAGAAAAAAAGCGCTCTCGAGGTGGATAAATTCGCCGACGCCCTACTGCCTTCAATTGATCTTTTTGCCGAATATCGGATAAAAAGTCCGGGACGGTATTTTGAGAAAGACGATAAACGAGTAATGGCGGGTTTTTCCCTGGATTACCCTTTTCCGGGACAGGTAGAAAAAGCCGAATATGAAACGTCCAGAGTAGAACATAAGAGAAATGTGCTTGCCCGGCACAATGCTCATATCAGGATATATACTGAACTCAGGAACATTTATGACAAAATACAGAAACAAAAAGAGCTTATTGAGATAGCCCGCAGGAAAATAAGGGTAGGTGAGGAGATAGTAAAGGACGATACCTTGAACTACTCTTACGGCCGGCAGAACCTGAACAACCTTATTGATGAAATAAACCGTCTTGACCGCCACCGTTTCAACAAGATACAACGCTCAATTCTCCTTAAAAAGCTTGTAATAGAGTGGTTGTCCCTTACTGACCGGCTTGTAAGGGACATGCCGGAAATAGGCAAGAGTCCCGCGTACGGGACGAGATAACCCCGGACTTCACCCCCTTCAAAGCGCCAAGGTTTTTCTGGGAACTTGACTTCACGAATAATAGTGTTAGAATATACTAACTTATATTTCTGTCGTTTGGAGCGTCAGGTGTTTTTTAAAGAGGCCCCGATCTGAACCTAAGATATGTAAGCATTTTGCGGGCTGGTTTTTTAAGGAGGATCGCACTAGAGCTTTTTTTTTGAGCATCCAGATGATCTTTGCGGCCATCGCGGAACATAACCTGAATTTTCTGTTCAATAAAAGAAGGCGCGATAATATGTCTCATGTAACGTCAAAACGGAAAAAGACACTCAGCTCCAATATGGAGGATTATCTCGAGACGATACATATACTTGCCGCGCGGGGCAAACCGGCGCGGGTGAAGGATGTAAGCGACATGATGGGCGTCAGAAAACCAAGCGTGCATAACGCTGTCAAGATACTGGCTGAAAAGGGGCTGGTAAACCATGAAAGGTACGGACGAATATCTCTCACTTCGAAAGGCGCGGAGGTATCCGGGAAAATAAAGAACAGACATGATATGCTTATCCGCTTTCTTGTTGAGGTCCTGGGTGTGGGACAAGACGCGGCAAGCGCTGACGCTTGCCGGATCGAACATGTCATAAGCGCTGAAACAAGCCGAAAGCTGGGCGAATTTCTTGAGTCTTCGGGCGCTGCTGCGGAAGGTAAAGATCATTTGAGGCGTGATAAAGCAGGTTCTGTTCCCGGAAAAATAAAAACAGGAAGGATCACGCGGGGGAAAACAAAAAAACGGGGTAAAAGTGGAAATAAATAATGGCGGCAAACAACGGGGGCCGGGTCGCCCCGAAAAAGAGTCCACCTCTCAGGGACACGACAAGATAGCGATCGTGGGTAATCCCAATGTGGGGAAAAGCGTTCTTTTCAATAATCTCACGGGTTCTTACACGGTTGTATCCAATTATCCGGGTACCACGGTCGAGGTTTCCAGAGGTACCGCTAAAATAGGTGACCGGACGTACGAAGTGGTGGATACCCCGGGAATGTATTCACTTTTGCCTATAACTGAAGAGGAAAAGGTCGCCAGGCAGATACTTATGGATGAAAAACCCCGCGTTCTTATCCATGTTATCGACGCCAAGAACCTGGAAAGAATGCTCGGGTTTACTCTCCAGCTTGTCGAAGCGTCATTTCCCGTGATACTTGTCCTGAACATGATGGACGAAGCCGGGAAGAGGGGCAAAAAGATACATTCTGAAGAACTTGAGCGGGAACTGCATGTCCCGGTAGTGCCCATGGTAGCTACGACATCCAGGGGGATGGGTGTTTTGAGGGGAAGGATAGAGGAGTATACATCGCATGAAAATTGACAGGATAAAGTATGACGACCCTGTTGAGTTCTCTCTCGAGATAGCGGTCGACAGGATCGAGAATATGCTCGAAGGGGACTATAGGTTGTCCAAAAGGGCCGTGGGGCTTTTACTGCTGCAGGAAGACGAGGATATTCTCGGAATTGTCCGTGAAAAGGAACCCGGTAAAATAAACGAGATAGTTGAGATCGTAGAAGAAGTAAAGAAACATTACAGCCACCCGCTCGATTACGTTATTACTATGAGAAGGCAGGAAGAGGCCAGAAGGATATCTTCCCTTGTTGAGGAAAACACCGGGGGCGGCAAGTTTTCTCTGAGGGAGTGGCTGAGCCGTATTACTATGAACCCGCTTACGGGTATACCGATACTTTTCGCCGCGTTATACTGGGGTTTATACAAATTTGTCGGGGAACTGGGGGCCGGAGTGGTCGTTGACTTTCTGGAAGAAGCGGTGTTTGAGCGGTATGTCAGCGCTTTTTTTATATCTCTTGCGGACTCAGCGATACCCTGGCCTGTCCTGAGAGATCTTTTTGTAGGAGAGTATGGTGTCATTACTCTGGGTATACGTTACGCCCTGGCGTTGATACTTCCGATAGTCACTATGTTCTTTCTGGTTTTTTCCGTAATAGAGGATTCCGGTTATCTGCCCCGCCTCGCTATGCTTATAGACCGGGTATTCAAAAAAATAGGGTTAAGCGGTAGAGCGGTGATCCCTATGGTACTGGGACTTGGTTGCGCGACTATGGCGACCATGGTGACAAGGACCCTTCCCACGAAACGAGAACGCGTCATATCAACCATGTTGCTGGCTCTCGCGGTACCCTGTTCGGCGCAGCTGGGTGTGATAGTAGGGCTTCTCGGGGGAAGGAGAGGCGCTGTCCTCGTATGGGCCGGGGTAATAGGTTTTGTGTTTTTGTTTATCGGGTATCTTACCGCCAAGGTGCTTCCTGGAGAAAGGCCCACATTCTACATGGAAGTTCCGCCTCTGAGATTTCCCAATATTTCCAATGTGCTCATAAAGACTTTCGCCAGAGTTAAATGGTACCTGAAAGAGATCTTGCCGGTATTTATCCTGGCAAGTGTTATGATATGGCTCGGGAAGCTTACAGGTCTTTTTGAGGCGGTTATAAGAGCGCTGGAAGTACCGACACGTCTAATGGGGCTTCCTCGGGAATCCGCGCATGTTTTTCTTTTCGGGTTTTTCAGGAGAGATTATGGCGCGGCGGGGCTATATGATCTTGCCCGGGAAGGTGTGCTTACCGGGGTACAGCTTGTTGTCGCGTGTATAGCGCTTACGCTTTTTCTGCCATGTGTAGCCCAGTTCCTGGTGAACATAAAAGAGAGGGGCTGGAAAACAGCTATTGCGATATCGGCCTTTGTTCTTGTGTTCTCTTTCACGGTGGCCGCGGCCGTTAATTATGCTCTGTTGTTTCTGGGAGTGTCTCTGTAGGACGCGCGGCTAGCGGTTAGATGAAAAATATAGACGATACAAGCACAAAAGAGTATCATGAAATGCGCGCTTTGTGGATACCGTTTTGATGAGAAAAAAGAGGACCTATCCTGCAGGGGATGTCCCGCGTCAAAAAATTGCCGGCTTATCAGATGCCCGAATTGCGGATATGAGTTCCCGCCGGAAAACAATTTACTGAAAAAGATCCTCAAATTAAGGAGCGACAGGAAATGCAACTGACCGATAGAGCCGAGGAAATACTGGAAAAGATCTGGGTAGAGACAATGGAACGTAAAAAGGTTCCTGATACGGTCCTGCTTTTGGATGATCCCGCCTTCTCGGAACTTACAAAAGGGGGGTACATCCTTCTGGGCAGTAAGAAAATACTTACAAATAAAGGCGAGGAAGAAGGGAAGCAATGCGTCAGAAGGCATCGCCTCGCGGAAAGGCTCCTTTCGGATGTTTTTCAGATCAAAGGAGCGAATGTGCACGAAGCCGGGTGCAAGCTCGAACACGCTCTCAAGAGGGGGCTGGAAGACAGGATATGCACCCTTTTGGGGCATCCCAGGACATGTCCGCATGGAACTCCCATTCCTCCAGGTAAATGCTGCGGGAAAGGCGCCAGAGAACTGAAAAGCCTGATAGCCCCTTTATCCGATCTAAAAAAAGGCCAGAAAGGCAAGATAGCTTATATACAGACAACCGACCGTTCCATGCTGCGAAAGATAATGGCCATGGGAGCTTTACCCGGGTCGAATGTAAAACTCATTGAAAGGTTCCCGTCATATGTTTTCGAGGTGGGCGAAAGCCAGTTTGCCGTTGACAGGGGTGCCGCCGCGAAGATCCATGTCTGGGTCTGATCCCCGCATAGTCACGCAAATCTCCGAGGATTCACAAAGCCCGAAATAAAAGATCCCGGATAGAGCCAAAAAGCCCTATCCGGGATACCGCCTCCGGCAAATCGTCTTGAGCGTCAATGGTGATGCGCTTCTTCAGACTCCTTAAAAGTCGCGTGTACCGTCCCATACGGATGTTCGGGAGGGCCGTATATTGAATATACTTTCAGGTCCACGTCTCCCACGTTGAGCATGTTGTGCCAGTACCCCGCGGGGATGAAAACCGCCCAGTCATCTGTTACTTCCTTGTCAAAAGTGATGTTTTCGGCCGATTCTCCCATGAGGACCCTGGCGGTACCCTGCTCTATACGTATGAACTGATCGTTGTGGTGGTGGACTTCTCCGCCTATCTGTCCGCCGACAGGTATGGACATAAGTGTCATTTGCAGATGGTCGCCCGTCCAGCGCGCTTCACGGAATAAAGTGTTTTCCACTGTGATCCCTTCTATGTCGGTTACCCATGGCTCTTTGCCGCGGTCTTCCGAAAGAACTTCAGTCAGGATCTCTTCAAAGTCTTCGGATATACCCTCCTGAGCGTATCCCGCGAAAAAAAGGACACTTAAAAGAACGAGAAGCAGTTTCATAGCGGACCTCCTTTTAAATTTTACCGTTTGGACCCGGGAGCGTCCCGGAACATGAGTATTCTACCACACATCAAAAAAATCATCGAGTTTATCGTTTTGCCGAAAAGACCGAAGCTTTTCAGTCAGAACAAAAGTTTGATAAACATGGCCATAGGTGTGAGAGATGAAGGCAAAACATTAATTCTGACTGTCTTAAGAGGCAGCGGGCAGGATTAATCTTTAAAGCACGCTATTATGTGGGAATATGGTATATTGGGTAGATGGGAGTGGGGATTCCCGGGATATTGAGGGGAAATCTATAAGGAGTGAAAATAAAAACCGGAGGAATATCATGAAATATTTTACGGCGAAAAAATATGATAGAGCCGGGATGTTCCCGGGAGAGCTTGTCTTGCCGGAGGGGAAAAAGGAGGAAAGGGCCAGGGTAACGGTTATAAGCTATACTCCTTCAGATCTTACTGAAAAAGAAATATCTAACCCCGCGGACATTTCTGACATTTCTTTCGACAGATCAGTTAACTGGATAAACATCGAAGGTATACATGATCTTGAAACAATAGAAGAAATAGGCCGATTGTTTAAAGTGCATCCCCTTCACCTCGAGGATATCCTTGAAACAGAACAGCGTCCGAAAATTGACGACCAAAACAATTATCTCTTGGTCATGATAAAGATGGTTTATCTGAGTGATAAAACTGAAGATGGGGTCGAATATGAGCACCTTACAGTTTTTATTAACGAAGATACGGTTATTACTTTTCAGGAGAAACCGGGAGATGTTTTTGATCCCATCAGAAATCGCATAAGGAACGCCAAGGGGCGGATACGCAAAATGGGAGCGGATTATCTGGCTTATGCCCTCCTAGACGCTATTGTGGACAACTATTTTGTCGTTCCGGAGAAATTGGGGGAACAGATGGAGACCCTTGAGATGAAAATTGTTACCGCTCCTTCAACCGAGACCTTAATGACCATACACAGGTTAAAACGGAACATGATATCCCTTCGCAAAGCGGTTTGGCCGCTGCGAGAAGTTATCAGCAACCTGGAGAGGAGTGAAAATAAAATCATTAAAAGGTCAACAGTAGTTTATTTGCGTGATGTATATAGTCATGCTATTCAGGTAGCTGATCTGATCGAGACTTCCCGCGATATGCTCTCTGGGATGACGGATCTTTATATGTCAAGCGTAAGCAATAAGATGAATGATACAATGAAAATACTTACAGTCATAGCGACGATATTCATACCTCTGACGTTCATAGCCGGTGTGTATGGGATGAATTTTGATTTTATGCCGGAACTGCACTGGAAATATGGATATTTTGCCGTAATATCTGTCATGCTTGTTATGGCTTTTTCAATGCTGTTATTTTTCAAAAGGAAAAAATGGATATGAAGATGATCAACAGAACAATGATACCGGCGGTCTTGGCGGCGGCCGGTGTTATTTTTTCTTTTACTCTTACCGGTTGCGCTCCGATCCAAAGGACCACCGATGCCTACATGAAGGACCTGTATCGGCGTATACCATATACCGTTGCTGAAAATTACAGAGTGCTTGA
Organism: Candidatus Omnitrophota bacterium; assembly: GCA_007135805.1. Taxonomy (GTDB): domain Bacteria; phylum Omnitrophota; class Gorgyraeia; order Tantalellales; family Tantalellaceae; genus SLID01. The sequence goes on from SLID01000095.1 coordinate 25,483, forward strand.
TGTCTACTACGCGACTACCAGGTCGCGTGGTGAGGCCGAAAAAACAGATGTCTTATTTACTTCCCGATTTTCTGAAGAGACTTCTCTGGGCAAGATGAATATCAAGGTAGATCCAGCGGTAAAAATAGGAAAGATGCTCCCCAGAAAACTTAAAGGCAGAGGTATTTTGGGAGTTAAGAACGTCAACATGCTGGATCGTGAAGATTTTATGAAGGATCTTGCCGATGCCGTGGAGTCTTCGCCGAAAAAGTCTCTTTTGGTCATGGTTTTCGGGTATATGGATGACTTTGAGGAAAGCGCGATCAAGGCGGCCTGGTTCGCGTATATGCTTGATGTTAACACGCCGGTGTTGCTTTTCGACTGGCCGGGAGACCAGGCGGTAAGTATAGGTGGTTATAAGAAAGCAAACCATTATGCCGAGGCCTCCGGTCCTGCCCTGGGAGAACTGCTTGTAAGGATAGAGAGGGAAATAAAACCCGATAAGCTGTGGCTGAAAGGGTCGAGCCTTGGGTGCGAGACAATATGTCACGCTTTTGAGTACATGTATCAGTTTGAGGATATGAGGGATGATGAGGCTGAGATCACCGAAGTTATACTCGCGGCGCCGGATGTCAGCGAAGAAGCTTTCAAAGACAGGTTTGGGCGGCATATCTCTGTATTTACCGACAGGCTTACCATTTACGTGTCCGCTGATGATGATGCGCTGCTTATGAGCGGCATGATAACCGGCCAGAAGAAGCTGGGCAGACAGAGGGTCACGGATCCACCGCAGTTTGAAGCGGCAAAGGACCTCCTTCTTCTTAAGAGCCAGAATCCCGGCAGGATTACGGTTATAGACGTGACACCTATCAACACGTCTTCTTTTCATCACGGGTACTATCTTGAGTCGCCTGAATTTTTTGATGATCTTTATGCCCGGATACACGGGAAAAGCTCTCATGGGAACAGAAGGTTGTATCTTATAAAGTACAAAGACGAAGTAGATTACTGGGTCATGCAAAAATGAAAAAACAGGAAAACAGGGACAGCGACCCCGTTTTAAGACTTACAGGCCAAAGAGTTTACTTATCCCCATTATGGAGTATAATTAAGTTGAAGGAAGGATGTTCGCAGCATAACAACTATTCTCGAGGAGATATAATAACATTTAAAAGACGCCTAACGACCATATTAAAGGTTTTTAGCCAGAGACAGGGTCTATTTAGATAAGGCCGTAAAAGTGGTTTTCCGGAACTGGCCAACCGGGCCGAGATAAAGGTCTCTTTAAACGGCGGAGGCAAGGGTATGACGGTGAAGGTGTCCCCAGCGGGGAAAGGGTGCAAATGATAAGATACAAAAACCAAGATCCAAAAGAAACCCAAAATATAAAATTCAAATCTGACATACGGTTTTCGGCATTTGGATTTTATACAGACAGGGGGGAGATATGCAACGAATACTCATAATCGAGGACGAGTATGACGCCGCGAAGATGCTGAGGAAAAGAGTTGAGGACTCGGGCTACGAGGCCATAGTTGTCTACGATTCAGACAGCGGTTCCCGGGCTGTAAAAAGTGAAGCGCCCGACCTGGTGCTTCTTGATCTTATGCTCCCGGCAAAGGGTGGCGATACGGTGTTGGCCGAGATGAAGAACGATCCCGAAACTCAAAATATTCCCGTGATAATAATAACCGGGGTCATCGACGATAGGGTCAAGGAAACGCTTTTCAAAATGGGGGTATCCGGATATCTGGAAAAGCCTTACGACCCGGAGGAACTTTTATCCTCTATAAAAAATACCCTCAAAAAGACGGAGAAATAAAATGACGCCTCTAATAAGCGCGCTCATGGAAAAGGGCTTAATAACAAAGGAACAGATCGATGACGCCAGGGACAAACAGATCGGGGCGAAAGTCCCCATCCATGAACTTTTGGTGGATATGGGTTTTATAAAAGATGAAGATCTTATACGCGTTTCATCGGAAGTATTTGGGATGCCCGTTACGGAGATAGATCCCGAAAAAGTAGAGGAGGAGGCCATAAAACTTCTCCCTTATGATAAGGCCAGGAGGTACGGAGTGTTACCACTTCGCGTGGAGGACGGCAAACTGGTAGTGGCCACCAGTGACCCCCAGGATATAGTGGCCCTTGACGATATAGGAATAATAGCCGCGTGTCCGGTAAAGCCCGTTCTCACCAGAAAAAAGGACATAGCGAAAGCCACCGAAGAAATGTACCGGTCTAGTGAGGCCGTTTATGATCTTTTGAAGAACATAGTGTCTGACTCAAAGGTAGAAGTCATCAGCGCCAGGGCTAAAGGAAAAGCGTGTACCGATGTCAGCGGGCTAGATGTTGAAAATTCACCCGTCGTGCAACTGGTGAACCTTATTTTCGCCGACGCCCTCCGCTCACGGGCGAGCGACATACATTTAGAACCACAGGAAAGATCTACGGAAGTGAGGTACAGGATAGACGGCGATCTCAAGACCGTCATGAAAGTCCCAGTCAAGATGCATGACAATATCGTCGCGCGTATAAAGATACTTTCCGAGCTCGATATAGCCGAAAAACGCAAAACCCAGGATGGGCGGGCCGCGGTATCTGTAGACGGCAGGCCTTTCGACGTCAGAATTTCAATTATACCCACTTTTCACGGCGAAACTGTCGTTATGCGTCTTCTGGACAAGGAGAGCGCCATCAAAGATCTGGAGAGCCTCGGGTTCGGTAAAGACGAGCACGGCGTTTTTATGAGAGAGATAAGAAGGCCGCAGGGAATGGTACTGGTTACCGGGCCTACCGGTTCGGGAAAGACATCAACGCTTTACGCGGCGCTTAACTCGATAAACGACGAGGTAAAAAACATCATAACCATCGAGGACCCGATCGAATATCTTATACAAGGCGTAAGCCAGATACAGGTGGACCCCATAAAGGACGTTACTTTCGCGAGCGGCCTCCGGAGCATATTGAGACAGGACCCGAACGTTGTCCTGGTGGGCGAAATAAGGGATAAAGAAACGGCGCAAATAGCTTTTCAGGCCGCACAAACGGGTCATCTTGTTTTTTCGACTCTGCATACCAATAATGCCGTCAGCACCGTCACCAGACTTAAGGATATAGGCCTTGAGCCGTATATCATATCTTCCTCGGTCAACCTCATAGTGGCCCAACGTCTCGTCAGGACCATATGCTCATATTGCAAAGAGGAATATTCGCCAGCTCCAGAGGTGCTTGCCAGATTCTCCGAGTATATCAAAAGCGCGGATATAAAAAAGTTTTACCGGGGAAAAGGGTGCGAAAAATGTGGTTATTCAGGTTTCCGGGGAAGGACAGCTCTTATTGAGATGATGCCGTTCACCGAGAGGATAAAAGCTCTGGTATCAGAAGGGGCCCGTGAAGACGAGATTTGCAAAGCGGCCCGCGAGGGCGGACTTAAAACAATAGCCGAGGCCGGGGTTTTTACTGTAGCCGATGGAAAGACCACTTTTGAAGAGGTGGAGAAGGTAGCGGATATCGCGCAGGAAGTGGACAGCCTTGGCATACAGGCCGGAGTGCCCGGCCCCGAGGAGATATCCTCCGCGGCAAAGAGAGAAAGACCGCTTGTTCTGATAGCTGACGACGAAGCCGATATAAGGCTTATGCTTAAGAAAAGGCTTACGGACGCGGGGTACGATGTTATACAGGCCGTGAACGGCAGAGAGGAAGTTGAGATGGCCGCGAGGGAAAATCCTGACATTATTATAACCGATATTATGATGCCGGAAATGGACGGGGTAGAGGCCACTAAAACCCTGCGCTCAAGCCTTAGAACAGCGGCCATACCAATAGTGATGCTTACGGCCAGGCAGGAAAAAGAGAGCGAGCTCGAAGGCATAGAAGCGGGAGCCGACGATTATATAACAAAGCCTTTCGACAAAGATAAGCTTCTGGCCAGGGTAAAAATGCTTATTAAACGCCGGGAAAGGCAATAACGAAAAAAAGTCAAGCCCGTTATGCAACTTTTGTTCTCGGGCCGGGAGGGTAATATGTCCAAGAAAATACTTATAGTCGACGATGAACCGGATGTGCTGAAGATGACTGAGTTCAGGGTTAAGAAAGCCGGATACCTGACGGTTACGGCTATGGACGGAGGGGAAGCGGTCGATAAAGCGGCAAGCGAGAGGCCCGATCTGATACTTCTCGATTATAGACTTCCCGTTCTGGACGGAGGGCAAGTTTATGTGAGGATAAAGGGAGACGAGGCATTGAGGCATATCCCTGTCATCATGTTAACGGCCAGCCGGGGCAACGAAGATCTGGTAGCCGTGATGAGCGACATAGGTGTTGAGCATAGCATTCTAAAACCTTACGACCCGGAGGAACTGCTGGCAAAGATAAGGCAGCTGGTAGGTGAGTAGGCCGCGACGGTGGCTTTTTGGCCGGAAACGTTTCATTTATTTGAACTATCGGGGGAGAAATATGACCGACGGGAAATGGGGATATAGGAGTGTGATCTTTTCGCTGGCGGCCGTACTTATTTTTACCGCGGGGTGCGGGAAGGCACAAAAAGAGAGAGAGATTACGCCTTTTACTATAGCATTCCAGGAATGGGTGGGTTACAGCCTTTTTTACCTGGCGAAAGATAAAGGGTTTTTTGAGGAGGAAGGAATACAGCTTATTGTTATCGATGAGGAGCTAGACTCCGCCCGTCGCGATGCGTTTTTGTCGGGTATGCTCGATGCCGAGGCCGCCACTATGGACCTCCTTATCTCAAAAAGAGCTCAAGGCACTCCGATAGTGGGTGTTATGCAGATAGATCTTTCTGTCGGTAGCGATGGGGTTATAGCGTCGGAGAACATAAGACGCATAGAGGACCTTGCTGGCAAGAGGGTTATCCTCACCAGGAAAGACGTAGGCGAGACCTTTCTTTCATATGTTCTGGATGAAAAAGGCATGACCTTGGACGATGTTATTATTGTGCCCCTGGGGCCATCGAAAATAGCCGGGGCTTTTATGGAAGGTAAAGGCGATGCCGCCGTAACGTGGGAGCCGGAACTGTCAAGGGCCCTCCAAAGGCCGGGCTCACATGTTCTTGTGACCACGAAAGAAAAACCGGGAATAATAGTGGATATGCTGAATGTCCGGCAGGATATAGTCCGCAGGGACCCGGCTCTCATAAAAAAGATCATTAGGGCATGGTTCAGGGCGCTCGCAGAGTATGAGCGCGACCCGGAATCGGCCGCCCGTATACTGGCGCCGTATTACGGGTTAACCCCGGAAGAATTCCAGAGGCAGGCCAGCGGCCTGCAGTGGCCGGGATATAAAGAACAGGCCGATCTATTCAAAAAAGGCGAAATGGCTCAAATTTTTAATAGGATAGCGAAGTTAAAGCTTGAAAACAGAAGCATTGACGCGGAGGTTGTGGCCGAAGATGCCCTGAACGGTAACATTCTTTTGGAGGTCTATGAAGATAGCAAATAAGATAAGCCTTTCTTTTTTGATAACTTCCATCATCCTTACGTTTTTAGCCGCTCCTTACCTTTATTTTTTCAGCAAGCAAGCTTTTGAAAAAAGTGTTTATATGCGCCTTTTGGCGGCCGCCGAATCCAGGGCGGATCATATAGAGACTTTCCTGGATAACAAGAAAAGTGAGATCCAGCTCATCGCACAGTCTGAAAGAATGAAAAAGGCGCTGGAAAACAATGTTAACGGCGCGTCGTTTTCCGGTGCGGTTCTCGAGGATCTCGATCGCCAGCTCGTCAAGTTCTCGGATTCGGATAAGGACATCTATGAGATATTCGTTATGGACAGGCGAGGCAAAATAATCGCTTCAAGCATCCCTGAAAACTTAGGGCTCGACAAGTCAGCGGACGCTTATTTTTTGGGAGGGCAGCAAGGGCCCTACATTAAGGACGCGTATTATTCCTCAGTAACCGGAAGGCCCTCAATGGCTGCGGCAGCTCCGGTTTTTTCGAACGTTACAGGAAAGTTGATCGGGGTTGTGAGTTCGCGCATAGAGCTGGATAGCCTGTATGCGATAACGCGTAAAAGCACAGGCCTGGGTAAAACCGGTGAAATTTTTATAATAAATAAATATGGCTATATGATAACTCCGTCAAGGACGCTAAAAGATACATTCCTGAAGCAAAGGATCACCCTTTCTGGTGAAAGGTCTGCCGTTCTGGAAGAAGGAGAAGCGGGAGACAACAGTGTAGTTTACACGGATATCGATTACAGGGGAATTCGGGTTTTGGGTGTCAAGGTCGATATCCCTCTCATGGGGTGGATACTTTTAGCGGAGATCGACCGCGACGAGATATTGTTACCTCTTCGCAGAATACAGATGGTCCTATTATCAATAATACTGTTCGTTCCTCTTTTTGGTTGGCTTGCGGGTAAAGTTGTAGGACGTACCTTTACAGCCCCCATACAACGGCTTGTTAAACATTCCAAAATTGTAGGCGAAGGGCATTTTGATCATAAGGTGGAGATGCTGTCTAAGGACGAAATAGGAGAGCTTTCAACAGCGTTTGACAAGATGACGGAGTCTCTCAAAAATACCACTACTTCCATATCCGCTCTTAATAAGGAAATAGAGAAAAGGAAAGCATCGGAAAAGCGGGCTAAATTGACCGCCAAAGAATGGCAGGACACATTCGATTCGATAACCGACCTTATTTCCATACAGGATAAGGATTTCAGGATACTCAAGGTAAATAAGGCCTATGCGGACGCTTTCGGCATGAAGCCCGAAAAGATCGAGGGGAAGATCTGCCATGAACTCGTCCATGGCACTAAAGAGCCGTGGCCTACGTGCCCGACAAAAGAGGTATTGATCTCAAAAAAAGCGGCAAGGGCCGAGTTTTTCGAGCCGAAGATGGGGGCGTACCTTGAGGTCCTCACGACACCCATACTGGACGAAAACGGCCTCTTGACGGGCATAGTCCACGTTGTTAAAGATATCTCAACGCGCAAAAAGACGGAAGCGGCTATTGTCGAGAGCGAGACCAAGCATAAGGCGCTTTACGAAAAGTCCAAGGACGCGATAATGATACTTACGCCCGAAAAAGGTTTTACGGGCGGAAACTCCGCTACTCTATCGCTTTTTGGATTCACGGACGAGTCCCAGTTCGTGAGGAAAAGCCCTGGTGACCTATCGCCTGAAAAACAGCCTGACGGAAGTTTGTCCTCTGAAAAAGCGAGGAAGATGATGGAGATAGCCATGAAGGAAGGGTCTAATTTCTTCGAATGGACACATAAAAAGATCACCGGGGAAGAGTTTCCGGCCACAGTTCTTTTGACGAAGATGGACATCGGCGGCGAAGCTTGTCTTCAGGCTACGGTAAGGGATATATCCGGGGAGAAGAAGGCGGAAGAAGCTATCATGGAATCCGCGCGCATAAAAAGCGATTTTACATCGATGGTCTCGCACGAACTCAGAACTCCGCTTACGGCTATAAAGGAAGGTATAGGGATAGTTCTTGACGGTGCGGCGGGAGAGTTGAACGACGAGCAGAAGGATTTTCTGGCGACATCTAAAAGAAACGTGGACCGGCTTACGAGGCTTATAAACGACGTATTGGACTTCACGAAACTTGAGGCCGGTAGAATGGTGATAAGAAGAGAGAAAAACAGCATTAAGGACGTTATTGAGGATGTGGCAAAGCTTCAGAGAACCCGGGCCGAAGAAAAGGGAATATACCTGAAAACGGAAGTGAGTGACGGGACCCCGCAGATACAGTTCGATATAGACCGCATAACGCAAGTGGTTACTAACCTCGCAAGTAACGCTATAAAATTCACCGAAAAGGGAGGCGTTACCATATCAGCCGGCGTAGCCGGAGATACCGTCCGAGTTTCCGTAGAGGACACTGGCGCGGGTATCAAAGAGCAAGATATTGATAAACTGTTCCAGGAATTCCGACAGCTTGAGGATAAGAACGCGCGCAAGACTGGCGGTACCGGGCTGGGGCTTGCCATATCGAAAAAGATCGTCGAGCAGCATGCCGGAGCCATCTGGGCGGAATCCGAATTCGGGAAAGGCGCCAGGTTCATCTTCACGCTGCCGCTAGTTACAATGAAAAAGATACTCGCCATCGACGACGAGACCGGGGCGCTGGAACTATATAAAAAGATTTTGTCGAAAAACGATTATAAAGTCACCACAGCCGCCACGGGAATGGAGGGTATAGAGAAAGCAAAAAAAGAAAAACCGGACCTTATTATCCTTGATATGAAACTCCCGGATATCAATGGTTATGAAGTGCTTGGCCGGCTCATGTCGGAGATGGATATGGGCGCTGTGTCCGTTTTAGCGGTTTCGGGGTTCGCGGAAGAACTCGATAAATTTACCGATAGGGGTGTGGGAAGAAAAGTACCGTGCCTATCAAAACCTTTCGACACAGAGGTGTTCATGAGTACGGTGGAGGGGCTGTTGGGAAAATCGGGGTGAGACTATTGATGGCAGAAGGAAGATGTTAAAAAAATAGGGACACCCATAAAGAGGCACCTGTCAAATAGAAATAAGTCTAGCCGCTATTTCCCCATTGCGGGCTCTTTCGAGGTTATCGCAAGGAGACCTCTGCGTCCCGGGTAAAGCGAGGGGTAGGTCGACGAAGCCATCTATAGAGATATTAATTCTTGCCAGCTTAAACACGAGGGAGTAGAATTAAGAAGTCTACAATGGCGTAGATTCACTATCTTTACAGGGGCGAAGAGTGGTAGAGGAAAAGATCAAACGTATTAATGGCAGCCGTGGCTCAGGTCAGAGGTTGCTTTTTTTTTGGTTGGTCATTTGGGTTAAAATGCTATGTGGTGAGCCCGCAATGAGCTTGGGAAGGTCCATTTTCTTGCAGTTCGGAGAAAAAAGGGGGGAGCTGTGCGAAAGATCCAGAAGGCGAGTTTTATTATATTTCCCTGGATATTCATCATAATTGGGATCATATGCCTCACGGCAGGCATTGTAGCCGGAGACCGCACGCTGAAGATAATGGGCGGGGCATGGATCCCGATGGGAATACTTCTTTTTGTCGTCATAATGGTAGCGCTTAAAAAAGAAAAATAGCCCGACTGCCGGGGCATGAATTCCAGGGCACTGTATCAGAAAGAGTTTTCAGTTATCAGTTATATCACGGTGTCATATTTTGTTTAATTTCGCTCGTCAGGAGGAAGTTTTTATGTGTCAAAGATCTTCGCGAAGAGTTACCATGGCTCACGGCACATCGATCAAACTCGAAGAAACATCTAATGTGATGGAAGGTACCGGTACTTCACCCGCGAAACCGTTGTTTGTGGTAAAAGAGAGCGAGGAAGAAGCGGCGAAGTGGGAAGCCAGGCAGATAATTGATCAGGTCAAAGTCAAACCGGATGCCATACTTGGGCTAAAGACAGGTGGTACCGCGATACCCGTGTACAAAGAAGTCATACGCCTTACTGAGCGGGAAAAAGTGGACTGGTCAAAAGTGGTCACTTTCAACCTGGATGAGTATATAGGCATATCGCCCAGCCACCCTCAGTCTTACCGGAAATTCATGGATATCAATCTTTTTAATTTCCTCTTGTCGTATGGCCTTAATATAAAGAACACTCACTTACCTGATGCCGAGGCATCAGATCCCGACCGGGAGATGGAAAGATATCTGCGGGCCATAGAAAATATGGGCGGGGTGGTAGACTTGTGGGTCTTGAGTATAGGGAGTGATGGACACTTCGGGTTTCTTGAGCCGGCTATCATGATGCGGAAAGAAAAAGCTGAACTTTTGGCTTCCTGTCTCAACCCCGCGGAACTCGAACTATCCTTAATGAACGAAATAAGGGATTTTAATGAGTTTATCATGCCTGAAAAGGATATGGGTTCAGCGGAAAATAACATGAGGAAGATACTTGAATTACAAAAGTATTACAGAAACAGACTTGGAAGCAGTGAAGATCTTGTCCGGTCCCGCATGGCCGCGGCCCGGGAATACGGGGTCCAAATATCTGAAAGAGCCGCGAAAGACCAGCTGGATATTTTGGGCAGGAGGATGCTGGAAGGATCCGAAGTCACTTTCTACGTTACTTGTTCCGAAAAAGAGATAGCGGGCCTTAAAGAGAAATTTACCTCAAACAAAGTTAATATACGCCCTGAAAAAGAGTATTTCGGTCTTCTTGGTAAAGTGGTCAGTC
>SLID01000022.1 GCA_007135805.1 Candidatus Omnitrophota bacterium
CCGTCTCTTCCCGGGCACGCTCTTCCCAATCCGGCGGAACGGCTATCTTCTCCATTTCTGGGTTGTGTATGTTCTTCTTTTTACCAATAACAAAGTATCCCTCCGACACATCGCCCGTACGGCAAATATGCGTATCGGGTTCGTATTCTTTTCCGCCGCCGAACGGATCCGCCAGAAAAACCACCGGCGCCTCCAGGCCTTTGGCTTTATGAAGGTTCATTATCCTGACAGCGTTAACCGAACCGGGAAAAAGGCCCATTTCTTCCTTGCTTTTCGTTTCCAGATAACTTTCCAGAAGATCGGCCATATCAGCGAAACTGCCCGTATGTTCGGCTCTGTGCTCTCTGATCATCTCAAGGGCTTTAAGTATGTTGCCGGCCCTGGTCGATCCCATTTCACTTGAAGCGGCCATCGGGAGGACTCCCAGCTCCTCGACTATTTTTTCGGCGGCGGTGGCAGCGGAACATTCCATTGATATCTTTCTCAGCCGTCTCAAAACATCGTACGCCTCCGACACCGCCTCGCACCCCTCGAGAACATCGGTAAGGTATGAAAACTCGCCGCCCTTTTTACGGAATTCATACAGTTCATTATCGCTGATACCGAAAAACGCTCCTCTTAAAACGGCTATCAGCATGACAGGTTCGCTGGGTTCGCTTACACATTTCAGCACCTTGTGTATTTCGCGAAGCTCCCTCGACTCTCCAAAACTTTCTCCCCCTGATATTTCATAAGGTATCCTCAGTTCCTCCAGCGCTCTGGCGTAAACTCCAAGCCGGGCCTTCTTTTTCGTAAGTATCATGAAATCTCCGGGCACTGGATTTGAAGTAAGCCCTTCATGCGTCTCTTCATCTGTCCGTTCCAGTTTTATAGCCCCGCCAAGAGCCTCTTTTATCCAGCATGCTATATTACGTGCCTCGGCTTCGGCGATGCGTCCGGCCGCGTGCCTGGATACCCGAGGGATAGGATTCCTGAAGATGCCTGAATCGAATCCGCTTGAACTGTCCCTCATCGTGTTGAGAGGGGCGAACTTCGCCTGGTGTTTGTTCTCTGTTTCCGGGAAGACGGGAGTAAAAGCTTTATCAGCCAGTTCCCCCACCGGATGCAGGGACCTGAAATTAGCCGTAAGTTCAAGTATTTCTCCTCCGCCATTTTTAAAAATATCTTTCACCAGGTTGTATATATCGATGTCCGCCCGGCGGAACCTGTATATGCTCTGTTTAGGGTCTCCCACGACAAAAAGAGCGCCCGGTTTAGGCCTCAGTTTCCGCCAATCTTTCTCAAGAGGGTCCTCACCCACAAGCAGCATGACCATTTCCGCCTGTATGGGGTCTGTATCCTGGAATTCGTCCACGAGAAGATGCGTTATTTTTTTTCTGAAGTACGCCCTGACCTCGGGATGTTCCCTGAGCATGCTGGCTGTCAGTGTCAGAAGATCCTGATAATTAAGTATAGAATTTTCCTCACGCCAGACCCTGTACGCTTTTACCCCTCCCTCTATGAACCCCATGAGCGGCTTGTGCAGGTACTCAGCCCACTCTCTCAGCGCGCGGGAAACTATCTCTTCCTGGAACTTTTCGAAATCTTCCAGGATCCGGGACACATCTTCTTTTTCCATACCGTCCCATACCGTGGACTTGACACCGGCCTTCTTGTCCATCAGCTTCAAAAGATGGATAAACTTTCTGTTCTCTTCCAGAAAACCCATATCCACAAGACGCGTACCCCTTATCACCATGGACTGAAGTTTATCCCATCCGCCTTCAGGCTCCTTATCCGGGACATATTTTCGTGTTTTTTTGAGATATTTGCGGACGTATTCTTTATCGCTCGTAAAATCGGGGTCGGGAACATCACCCAAAACGGCCGCTACATCGGCATACGCGACCCTTTTCAAAAAAGCCTTCTCAAGATGGCTTGTCGAGACGCCATGTTCCCTCATCCACGTTATCATGCTGTTGCCGGCGAGCGATTCCTTCTCAAGATATTCGTTCCATGACCGCAACGCGCAAACCAGGTTCTCTTCTTCCTCTATTTCCTCGAACCCCGGATCTATACCCGCCTCTACGGAACGTTCTCTTAATATTCTGCCGCAAAAAGAATGTATAGTACCGATAAACACCCTGTCCATGTTCATAAGGGCCGCCTTGACCCTTTCATTCTCTTTTTTCGGCGTGTTTGGATCGTCCGCCATTTTCTCGAGACGTATCTGGAACCTTTCCCTGAGTTCCGCCGCCGCTTTACGTGTAAAAGTCACAGCGGACATGTTCTCTATCCCGGCTTCTCCCGTCAAAATGAGTCCTGTCATCCTGTCAACAAGGCTATGCGTTTTCCCGGACCCGGCACCCGCCTCCACAAAAAAACTTTTGTCGAGTTCCTGCGCTATCTTTTCTCTGTTCCTGATGTCCGGCGGCAGTTTATTATTCATATTGCTTAAGCTCTCTCCAAAGTTGCGAACATATATCGTCACTATCCTTTTTTATCTTAGCCCTGTCTCTGGTTTCTTCATCACCGCACACAACGCGATAATCGCAAAAAATGCATGACGCGCCTTGCGGGATAAGGAACCCTCCGCGCGACAAAAGTTCGAGCAGTGTGTTAAGCGCCTTCTGCCATTTATCCTTCCTGGAAGGATCCCTGGCAAAAATGATCCCTTTGCCGGCCTCGGCTCCCTTTTCAGACGCGAGCAGATACCCCGCGCGGGTGACCTTGGGGTCCTGGTCTTCTCCCTTGGCCTTAAGAACGGTTTCAGCGGCACAAGCGTAAAGAGCGTGCTGAAGGATCTCCCCTCCTTTAACATATTGCCTTTCATCATATTTACGCGAGCTTCCCGTCTTGTAATCCCATATATGGTATTCGCGCTCTCCCGCCTTATCGACGCGGTCTATTATCCCCCTTAAATTTATGGAACGGCCGTCTCCAAGAGGTATAAGAACAGGAGAAGTCTCACCTGTTCCAAATCTTAATTCCTCATAGACCGGCCGGGTTCCCAGCTGTTCTTCGATACTTAGAAATATTTCAAGATCACGCTTCATCTGAAGATATTCACCTTCGTAGACCATATCGTTCGGGGGAGGTATCTCGTCAAGATACCGCTCTGCCTCCCGCCGCAGTAAGGAGAATGCCGCCTCTCTTCTTTCCCCGGCAGGTAATGACCATCCGGTAGAGCGAAGATGTTTTGTAAAATCCTCGAACACCTTATGCAGGAGGCATCCTTTCTGCATGGGATCAAGCCACATGGCGGGATCCTTTCCCATCTCGCGGGGTTTTTCAACACCAAGAACATTTGAAAGAAAATATTTGAACGGACATTCCGCGGCTTTTTCCAGCCTGGAACATGAAAGTACGATACCAGGATCTTCCCTCGGATCAAGTTCCGTACCCGAAGGGTTTACTTTTCCGTCATATTC
>SLID01000068.1 GCA_007135805.1 Candidatus Omnitrophota bacterium
AATCAAACTCTATACATATGTCCACAACAAGAGCCTTCATTAACACATCTTCATGCTCCGCCAATCTTTGAAGTATATTTATGCGGAGTTCCTTGCTTGTTTCTTCGGCGATCGCGAGCTGTTTAATGACGGGTCTGAAAGGTCTCGCGTCAGGCGAGTTAAGGAGTTTGTCAAGCTCTTGAAGGATTATTTCATCATTTTCGTGGCTTAAAAGAGCTTTTGCCGCGGCGTATTCAAAAAAGGTCTGATGAAAAAATTCCACGGCTCCGTCTTTTGAGACTTTAATAACGTTCTCGGACTCAAGGTCTTTCCACGCGTCTAGCCATCCCTTCACATAAGACGAATACTCCTGGCTCTTCAAAACAAGTTTCCGGCTGTTAAGCATCTTCCAGGCAAGATATCTGGCGATATTCTCTTTTTGTAAGACCATATCGGAACTCTTATCCGCACCAATATCGTCCCCATAAATAAACCTGGAACCTGAAACTTTTTTGTTCCAAAATTCATCGTAGAGCTGTTTAACGGTTATGGGCGTGGGCACCTTGTCCGGAGAAAACACCGAAAAAGCCATGGCCATGTGAAGAGGGTTTCTAGAGAGATCCATGAAAGTGTCATTAGAAACAAGTTTATTTACTTCATCTTTTATCTTCGGGTCATCAGCATTCAATCCATAATGGATAGCGACATACTTTTTTAGGGCATGACGGATATTGTCATCGGTAAAACCAAGAGCATCCACTCTGATATCGGGAATATTTCCTCCAGAATACCTCTGGGAGATGCGGTTATATTCCGGGGGACGTACAAAACTCACTACTTTTATACCCTTCCTGGTCAACTCTCGTATTTGCCCGAGAACTTGTTCCATTCTGCCCAGCCCTACCTGATAATCCAGAGTGTCGACAAATACCACCGTTTTCCTGTCTCCCTGTTCGAGCGAAGCGGCTATTATGTTTTCGGCGGTTAAGCGACCTTCCACATAATCCGGGCGGCTCACATCCAAAACTACAGGAAATATCTCATGCGAACCCTTATACTTTTCATAAAGATGCCATATTATACTCGACTTGCCGATACCGGCGTCCCCGACGACATTTATCCAGTGTGTTTCTTGATCATCGAGATTTTCTTCTATCTTTTCTATCGTACCCGTCTCTATAAAAACACTGGAAAGAGGTACCGACACATCACTCCCGTCCTTCTTTATTCTGCCGATGGACATACGGTTATCATAGTGCCAGGCAGCGCTTATCTCGCGCAGTTTATCGGAAGCGGGGGTAGCAGACTCGGAACTCGCCATCCCCTGTCCGGGTTGTAACTCCAAAGCAAGTTCGGTCATCTGCTTTTCCGTAAGGCCGTATTTTTCGCCGATTGCCGCAATATCAACCTCTCCGGTAGAATGAAGTTCGGTCCGGGCTTCCCGGAGTATTTTTTCGAGGTCCGGGGGAAAAACATCCTTAAAAGAACTCTCACCTTCTGCCGGAGCCAGGAATAACACCCCTCTCATTTTAGTATCCCGCAAAAAAGCGGATGTATTTTCATCTTTTTCAACACTTATGCCGAGCTCTCTTTTCTCTTCCCCGGTAAGTGTCTGGTGCCCTTCCGTAAAAAGAGCCACGATCTTCCGGTTCTCGTTTTTAAGGTCAAAAACAGCGTACCTGTATTCTCTGCCGGTGGAACGCAGCTTTTTGCGCCGCAATTGCCTGTTTATCCAGATATCGCCGCCGGGAAACCAGCTCTTGTTGATACGCTCTACATTAGCCGCTCTCGCGTTTTCGGAATCTATCAGATCGCGCAATTCTCCCGCCGCGCACATCAAAGCGAAAATATCCCGGAAATGCAGACCATTTGACTCAAAAAAAGGATGTATTCTTAATTGCGGGGAAAGTGTTGTAACTGAAGAGCTTATGTCCGATGAAAAAGAAACGTTATTGATAAAAAAAAGACACGATACCGTCAAAGCGACAGTTTTATACAGTAGCCGATATCGGTTCAATATCTTGGTCATGTAGCTATTATATCACTTAATTTTTTCGTGCCATAGGAAAAGGTTTCTATCTTTTTTATAACTAACAGCAGCTTTAAGTGTAGGGCGCCGAATGGCTTAAAAACATGACCTTAGGTATGATAAAAACGTATGGGGTGAGATGAATAACAGACATGTGACGCAAGAAAAAATCAGCGGGTAAAGACGCAAAACGCCGCTGGCTTACACCCGCGGCGCCTGCTTGACACTATCACTATGAATGACCAGCACTGAAAAAAACGCAAATATCAGCTTTGCGGAAGGGCGCGGATCAAAAAACCACTTCTGGGACTTCCATGGCGGACTTGTCGGCCTCAAAATACGCCGCCGGCTCTTCTACACCCGCCTGGGCGGCAAAGAAACGGCCGAAAAACGTCCTTTGAAAGCGGTTAAGGTCCCTGACCGAACGGTTATACCTCATCCTTTCAACAGCGATGCGGTTTTCGGTGCCTTCGAGCTGCGCCTGGAGGGCAAGAAAGTTCTCGTTGGATTTTAATTCGGGATAGCTCTCTGAAACAAGCAATAACCGGGAAAGGGCCCCGCTCAATTCATTGGCTGTATCGATCTTGCTTTCAACGGTACCCGCCTCTGCCCACTGGCTTCTCAATCTGGCAACTTCGGTAAAAACACCCATTTCCTGATCAGCGAAACCTCTTACGGTATTAACGAGGCTGGGTATGAGGTCGTTCCTTCTCTGCAGCTGGTTCTCCACCTGAGCCCACGCAGAAAGGACTTCCTCATCCATCGAAACCGCCCGGTCGTAACCGTTACGATACCAACCGAACAGCATAAGACCCGCGGCCACCACCACAATAACCGGAATTATCCAAATTTTCTTCATTTCAATTCCCCTTTTTTGAAAAGACAGGATCTTACCATCCTCCGCCTCCGCCTCCGCCTCCGGTCATGCCGCCTCCGAACCCTCCGAACCCTCCGAAAGCGCCCCCGTGACTACCGGAACCGGTGCCGTACCAGTATCCCCCGCGCCGGCGACCGCCGACAACAGAACCCAAAAGAAAATATCCGAAAAGGCCCGAACGCATCCCGAATATCAGCACAAAGAACAGCAATGTGAACAATATCTCAAGGCCGCTGCCTTCCCGCGCGACAGTCTCGTGCACCCTGTCTTCCTGACCGGTAACTTCAACCCCGTAATCTTTCGCTATAAGGCTTATAACGGCCACAGAGGCGTTGAGTATCCCCTCAGAATAGTTTCCCTGGCGAAAGGAGGGGACCATCAGGTCCGTCACTATCCTGTTAGCCACAATGTCCGGTATAATGCCCTCTATGCCGTAGCCCGTGGTTATCCAGGCTTCCCTGTCGTCCACGGCCACCAGTATCAGGACCCCGTTATCTTTTCCCTCTCTGCCTATTTTCCACT